>JASHOF010000066.1 GCA_030041255.1 Acetobacteraceae bacterium | reverse complement strand
GCCCGCGCCGGCTTTCGGCCACCCGGCGGGCCCGACCCCCGCCGATCCGTTCGCCGACGCGGCGCTCGATCTTTTCGATGCGATCGAAGCGGCCGCCGAGCAAACGGCCCCGGAGCCCCGTTTGCCGGGGCCGGTCCTGCTCGAGCCGGCGCTGCCCGAGCCGCCGCCGGCATCTGCGGCCGCGGCGCCGGGCCCGGCCGAGGAAGCTCCGCCCGTCGATGACCGGCCCCCGGTTCCGGCCGTGATGCCGATCGTGCTCGGCAGCGAGGAAGCGGTGCCGGTCGAGAAGAAACGCGGCTGGTGGCAACGCTGACGGAGAGCGGCCAGGCACGGAGGCAGGCCGCGCCGGCGGCGACAGCGAGATTCGGAGCGGATGCGTGAAGAACGCAGCACCTTTGGAGCTCCACGTTCCCGAGCCGCCGGCGAGGCCCGGCGAGGTCCCGGACTTTGGCTGGCTGAAGATTGCACCGGCGGGGTCGGTGGCTCGCCCGGATATCGCGACGCCGCCCCACGAGATGCGCGGCCACGCCTATACGCTGATCCGCGTGCTCGACGAGCGAGGCGCGGCCAGCGGGCCGTGGGATCCGAAGCTCGATGCCGAGACGCTCCGTCGCGGCCTCCGCACGATGATGCTGACGCGGGCCTACGACGAGCGGATGTTCCGTGCGCAGCGCCAGGGCAAGACCTCGTTCTACATGCGCTGCACCGGAGAAGAGGCGATCGGGGTGGCGCAGGCGATGGCGCTCGACGATCGGGACATGGTGTTCCCGACCTATCGGCTGCAGGGCCTCCTGATCGCGCGTGGCTGGCCGCTGATCGAGATGATGAACCAGGTCTTCTCGAATACCAGGGACCGGCTGAAGGGACGGCAGATGCCGGTTCTCTATGCGAGCCGGGAGGCGCGGTTCTTTTCGATTGCCGGCAATCTCGCCACCCACCTGCCGGAAGCGGTCGGCTGGGCGATGGCATCGGCGATCAAGCATGATAACCGGATTGCAGCGGGCTGGATCGGAGAAGGCTCGACCGCCGAGGGCGACTTCCATCATGCCCTGACCTTTGCCAGCGTCTATCGCGCCCCGGTGGTGCTGAACATCGTCAACAACCAGTACGCGATCTCGACCTTCCAGCGGATCGCGGGCGGCGAGGAATCAACATTCGCGGCCCGTGCTCTCGGCTATGGCCTGCCGGCTCTGCGCGTCGACGGCAACGACTTCCTGGCGGTGTACGCCGCTACGCGCTGGGCGGCGGATCGCGCGCGGACGAATTTCGGCCCGACCGTGATCGAACTGGTGACCTACCGGGCGAGCGCCCATTCGACGAGCGACGATCCGAGCAAGTATCGTTCCGCGGAAGAACCGGGGCGGTGGCCGCTCGGCGATCCGATCGCGCGCCTCTCCGGGCACCTGGCAAGGCTCGGGGAGTGGTCCGAGGAGCGGCAGGCGCAGCTTGCGACCGAGCTGGACGGCGAGGTGCTGGCGATTCAGCGCGAGGCGGAAAGCTACGGCACGCTCGCCTCCGGCCCGCACCACAGCCCGGCCACGATGTTCGAGGACGTCTTCAAGGAGATGCCCTGGCACCTGCGCCGCCAGCGCCAGGAGATGGGATCCTGACCATGCCGCGGATGAACATGGTGCAGGCGCTGAATTCGGCGATGGATGTCATGATGGCGCGCGACCAGAATGTCGTCGTGTTCGGCGAGGATGTCGGCTACTTCGGCGGCGTGTTCCGCTGCACGGAAGGGCTGCAGAAGAAGTACGGGCGGGATCGCGCCTTCGACACGCCGATCGCCGAATCAGGCATCCTGGCGGCTGCCATCGGCATGGGTGTCTATGGGCTCAGGCCGGTGGTCGAGATCCAGTTCGCCGATTACATCTATCCCGCGACCGATCAGCTCGTTTCGACCGCGGCCAGGCTCCGGTATCGTTCGGCCGGCGCGTTCACCGCCCCGATCACCGTGCGCGCGCCGTGCGGGGGCGGCATCTTCGGCGGCCAGACGCACAGCCAGAGCCCGGAGGCGATCTTCACCCATGTCTGCGGACTGAAGACCGTCATCCCGTCCAATCCCTACGATGCCAAGGGCCTCCTGATCAGCGCGATCGAGGACGACGATCCGGTGATCTTTCTGGAGCCGAAACGGATCTACAACGGGCCGTTCGACGGGCATCACGACCGGCCGGTGACACCCTGGAGCGAGCACCCTGCAAGCGAGGTGCCGGCGGGGCACTACACGGTGTCGCTCGGGGAGGCGGCCTGCGTGAGACAGGGCGAGCAGGTGACGGTGCTGGCCTACGGGACGATGGTGCACGTCGCCCTGGCGGGAGCGGAAGAGGCCGGGGTGGATGCGGAGATCCTCGATCTCCGCACGCTCATTCCTTTGGATATCGAGACGATCGTCGCCTCCGTCGGCAAGACCGGGCGCTGCCTGATCGTCCACGAGGCAACCCGGACCAGCGGTTTCGGCGCCGAGCTTGCCGCGCTGGTGCAGGAGCACTGCTTCTACGCGCTGGAGGCGCCGATCGTCAGGATCACCGGCTGGGATACGCCGTATCCGCACGCGCTGGAATGGGACTATTTCCCGGGGCCGAGGCGCGTCGCCGAGGGGCTGAAAAAGGTGATGGCGGACTGACGTGGCGCGCTTCGTGTTCACTTTGCCCGATGTGGGCGAGGGAATCGCCGAGGTGGAGGTGGTGCAGTGGCACGTTGCGGTCGGCGCAACGATCGCCGAGGATGCGCCTCTCGTCGATGTCCTGACCGAGAAGGCGACCGTCGAGATTCCCGCTCCGCGGAGCGGCCGTGTTCTCTCGATCACCGGCAGTCCCGGCGACAAGCTTCGAGTCGGCAGCGACATCATGGTGCTGGAGACCGATGCTGCCGAGGGCGTCACGGCTCCTCAGGCCGAGCCCGTCGCGCCGCCGCTTCCCGCCCCCGGAATGGAGAGCCGCGACGGCGCCGCACTCCCTGCCGCCGGCCCGCCAACCTTGCGGAAGCCGCTGGCCGCGCCTTCGGTGCGGCAGCGTGCCAAGCAACTCGGCATCGCGCTTTCCTCCGTTTCCGGCAGCGGACCTCTCGGCCGCGTCCTGCATGCCGACCTCGACGCCTATGTCACTGCCAGGGCTCCGCCGCTTCCCGTTGCCAGGGAGGGCACGGCACGGGTGGAACACAACGAGGCCGATGCGGTCGAGGAAATTCGGATCATCGGCCTCAGGCGGAAGATTGCCGAGCGGATGGCGGAATCGAAGCGGCGCATTCCGCACTATTCTTATGTCGAGGAGATCGACGTCACGGCGCTCGAGGAATTGCGGGCGCACCTGAATTCCCGCCACGCGTCACAGCGGCCGCATCTGACGGTGCTGCCTTTCCTGATCGCAGCCCTGGTCCGCGCCGTTCCCAAGGTGCCGGAGGTGAATGCCCTGTTCGACGAGGAGCAGGGGATCCTGCGACGCCACGCGGCGGTGCATGTCGGCATCGCCACCCAGACGGAGCAGGGGCTGCTGGTGCCGGTGGTGCGGCATGCCGGGAGTCTGGACCTCTGGCAGGTGGCGAACGAGATCGCGCGGCTTTCTTCGGCGGCACGCGAGGGCAAGGCGACGCGCCAGGAACTCGGCGGCTCGACCATCACGATCAGCAGCCTGGGGCCGCTCGGTGGAGTAGCGGCAACGCCGGTGATCAATTTTCCCGAGGTGGCGATCATCGGCGTCAACCGCATCGTGGAGCGGCCGGCAGTGCGCAACGGGCGGGTCGAGATCCGGCGGCTGATGAACCTCTCCAGTTCGTTCGATCATCGCATCGTGGACGGCTGGAATGTCGCGCAGTTCGTCCAGGAGATGAAGCGGCTGATCGAGCAGCCGGCGAGCTTGTTCATGGCGTGACCGCAAGACGCGGCGGGGGTCGTTTCCCGCCGCACGAGGCGCGCGGGTCGGGGTGGCGGCTCCGCCTCTCTGTCCTACGCCGCGCGCAGCAGGCTCTCGCCCGGCCGGACCATGCTGAAGCGGACCGGCTCGCTTTCGCCCAGGAACGCCTTTCCCGCCAGCCGCACCACGGTGTAGCGCGATGCGGCGAGATCGGACGTCGCCGGATGGTCGGTGCGGAAATGCGCGCCGCGGCTGTCGGTGCGGAGCGTCGCCGCTTTCAGGATGGCCTGGCTCACGAGCAGCAGATTCTCGAGATCGAGGCGGGCGGTCCAGGCGAGATCGTAACGGCGGTCGAGATCGGGAACCCCGGTTTCTTCGAGTGCAGCGGAAAGCGCGGCAAGCCTGGCATCGGCGCCTGCGAGAGAGGCGGCATCGCGCAGGATGCCGACATCCTCCCACATCACGCGTTGCAACTCCGCGCGCAGTTCTGCCAGCGGCCCGGACTTCATTCCGCGCGGGGTGAGAGCGCGGGCGATCGCCTTCTCGAGCGCGGCGCGATCCGGCTCTGCCAGTGCGGAGCGCGGCAGGCTGGCGGCCATCGAATCGCCCGCGAGCCCACCGAAAACGGTGGAATTGGCGACCCCATTGCCGCCGAGGCGGTTGGCGCCGTGCACGCCGCCGGTATCCTCCCCCGCCGCATAGAGGCCGGGCCAGGGCGTGCGGCATTCGGTATCGAACACCACGCCGCCCATCATGTAATGCGCGGTCGGAATGACCTCGACGCGCCCGGCCGCGAGATCGAAGCCGCAATCGGCGCAACGCTCGACCATGCCCTTGAACATACGCCGCACGTTCTCTGCCCCGAGATGCTTCATCTCGATGAAGACGCCGCCATGCGGGCCGCCGAAGCCCTTGCCGATGCGATCCATGATCGCGCGGCTGACGATGTCGCGCGTCGCGCGCTCGCCGGCCGGATCATAGAGGGCCATGAAACGCTCGCCGCTCGAGTCGGTGAGATGCCCGCCGGCGCCGCGCAATCCTTCCTCCAGCACCGTGCCGGTCATGCGCGAGGTCTCGCCGGCCAGGAGCCCGGTCGGGTGGAACTGCACCATCTCCATATCGCGCAGCGGGAGTGCGGCGCGCAGCGCCATCGCCAGCCCGTCGCAGCTCTTGTCGCCGGAAGGCGTGTTGTAGCGGTACATCGTCGGGCCGCCGCCCGTGGCCAGCAGCACGGCGTGCGCGCGCGCCAGCACCAGTGCACCCGAACGCATGTCGAGCAGCAGCACGCCGGCGATGCCGCCGCCGTCGGCGCGTGGAATGAGATCGAGCGCGCGATGATCCTCGAGGCGTGCGACGTTCAGCGCATAGACCTGCTCGGCGAGCCGGTTGATGATCTCGATCCCGGTGAGATCGCCCTTGTGCACCGTGCGATCGAAGCTCTGGCCGGCGAAGGCCTTCTGATGCACGCTGCCGTCCGGGTTGCGATCGAAGAAGCAGCCGATCTCGGTTTCCAGCTCGCGGATCCGGGTTTGCGCGCCGGTGACGAGCAGCCAGGCAAGCTCCTGGTTGTTGAGCCACTTGCCGCCCTCGACCGTGTCCATGAAGTGGCGCTCGGCCGAATCGCCGGGGGCGAGTGCGACGTTGTAGCCGCCCTGCACCATGCGCGTGCAGCCGCATTTGCCGAGCAGCCCCTTGACGACGATCGCGACCCGGCAATCCGGCGCCTTCTTCTTGGCGTGCAGCGCCGCGAAGAGGCCGGCGCCGCCGGCGCCGAGAATCAGGATATCGGTGGCGAATTCCTGGACAGGCTCCCTCATCGGCTACCCGGAGGCGCCGATTTTCGCGAGCACCGCGGCGCGGCGGGCGGCGACCGCCTCACCGACGCGCTCGTAGAGCGAGTTGCCGGAGGAATCCATGCCGACCAGAAGCGGGCCGAAGTCCTTGATGCGGAAGCGCCAGAGGCTCTCGGGATGCAGATCGTCGAGGTCGACATCCTCGATCGCCTCGATCCAGGTGGTCTCCAGTGCGGCAGCGCCGCCGATGACGGCAAGATAGGCGCCGCCGAGGTCGCGCAGGGCGGCAAGCGTTGCCTCCCCAAGACCACCCTTGCCGATGATGATGCGCACCCCTTCGCGCTCCATCAGCGGGCGGGTGAAGCGTTCCATGCGCATCGAGGTGGTGGTGCCGATACAGACCGGCGCATAGCCCGTCGGGTGCTCAGGTGAGGCGGGCACCTTGCGCACGTTCGGTGCGGTGTGCAGCATGGCATGGCCGGCGAGATCGAAGCGCGTGCGGCGGTCGCGATCGAACATCGCGATCAGCGTCGCGTCGCGGATGCCATAGAGAATGCGCTCGAGCGTGACGGTATCGCCCGCCGCGAGGCCGCGGACCGCGGCCTCGTCGATCGGCATCTCCAGAACGTGGTGTGCCATCGGCAGTTCCTTCAGAAGCCGAAGCGGATGCCGCCCGGCGTCAGCACGGCGCGTGCGCGGCGCGCCGAGTGACACTGGATGTTGACCGCAACCGGATTCATGGTGATGTGCGTGGCGGCGATCTCGATATGCACCGCAAACGCAGTCGAGCGGCCGCCGAGGCCTTGCGGGCCGATGCCAAGCTCGTTCACCGCCGCCGAAAGCTCTGCTTCCAGCGCAGCACCTTCCGGATCCGCCGAGACGGATCCGAGCGGGCGGGTTGCCGCGATCTTGGCGAGATGCATGCAGAGATCCGAGGTACCGCCGATGCCGACGCCGACGATCGTCGGCGGGCAGACCTTCCCGCCGGCCTCGATCACGCGGTCGATCACGAAGCGCTTCACCGCCGCAACGCCGTCCGCCGGAACCAGCATACGGAGGAACGAGCCGTTCTCCGAACCCGATCCTTTCGGAATCATCTCGATCTCGACCGTCTCGGGCGTTTCGGTGAAATCGACATGGATGATCGGCACCCCGGCCCCGCAGGAGGTCTGCTCGTTCCGCCGCGTGATCGGGTGCACGACCGAAGAGCGGAGCGGATGCTCGCGGGTCGCACGTTCGCAGCCCCTGCGGATCGCCTCTTTGAGCGCGACGCCGTCGAACGTGACGTCGTGGCCGATCCAGACGTTGTAGATCGGGATGCCGGTATCCTGGCAGAGGAGATTCTTCGTGCGTTCCGCAACCGCGACATTCTCGACCATGGTATCGAGGATGGCGCGGCCGGTCCGGTCCGTCTCGCCCTGCCGGAGACGCGAGAAGCCGGACTTGATGTCGTCCGGGAGCAGTTTCAGCGCGCGGATGTAGAGATCCCGGGCGATGGTTTCGATCTCCGTCATGTCGAGCTGCATGGTTTTTCTCCCCGCGCGGGCGGTTCAGCCCTACATCGGCACGCCGATGAGGAAAAGAAGTCCGAAGAAAAAGCCGAAGGCGAGGCAGGCGGAGACCGTGGCGGCGGTCTTCTCGCGGCAATCCAGGAATTCGATGGCGAGGATCCTGAGGCCGCATGCCAGATGCAATGCGAGCGCCGCCACCAGGCCCGCCTCGAGCACCTCGATCAGCGGAGCGCGGGTGAGGGCGAGGAACCGCTCGAGCGCGGGCGCTCCGGAAAGGGCGAGGCCGAGGACGATGAAATGCGCCGGCAGGAACAGGGCGAGGAGGATCCCGGAAACCCGGTTGAGAAGAGCCGCGAGCAGCCCGGGATGGCTTCTCGCGCGGATGACGAGCGCGCTCATCATGCGGCGAAGACAGCCCAGGCCGCGCGCATGCCGAGCACGGCGATCAGGATTCCGAAACAGACCAGGATGCCATCGGTAAGCCCGCCGGAGCAGCCGAACCACTCGGCAAGCACGGCCCTCAGCCCGATCGGGGCATGCACGGAAGCGGCGAGGACGAAGCAGGCGTAAAGCGCGAGGAAGGGAATGTTGCCGTGCGTCCGTTCAAGCAGTGCCGCGGCGGTGAGACCCTGCTGTACGGCGTCGATGATGACGTAAAGATGGACCGCGACCGCGATGGCAAGAACGAGCGCGCTGATCCGGCTCGCGGCAAGAAGGGCGCCGTTCACGGTTTCACTCCGAGGGCAGCGCAGATTGCCAGCCGCTTGAGCCCGGCAATCGCGTAAGTGGGGGCGATCGCCTTCGGGCAGGTTTCGGTGCAGGCCATGTGGGTGTGGCAGCTTGCGCAGCCGCCGGGGCCGCTCACGGCGGCAAGCCGCTCCCTTCGCGCCTGATCGCGCCCGTCGTTTACCAGCGTCCAGGCGCGGTTGAGCGCTGCCGGGCCGAGATAATCGGGATTCCAACCGACCACATCGCAGGCGGCGTAACAGACGCCGCAGCCGATGCACTCGATGCCGGCATCCGCCGCCTGGCGCTCCGCCGAGGCCGGCGGGACGCGAGCGAAATCGCGGAAAGGTGCCACACCCGGTTCGAAGCGGCCAAGGGCGCGCTGCCATTTCGCGAAAAAGGGAGCCATGTCGACCACGAGGTCCTTGACGACGGGCAGATGTCTCAGCGGCGCAAGCCTGAGGCGGCCGCCCCTGGCAACCACGCCGACGCGGGTGCGGCAGGTCCAGCGTGGCCTGTCGTTCACCATCATCGCGCACGAGCCGCACATCCCGACGCGGCAAGCGAACCGGTAGGCGAGTGTCGGATCTCTCGATCTCTGCACCTCGGATACGGCATCGAGCACGGTTTCGTTCGCGCGCATCGGGATTCGATAAGTGCGGAACTCGCCCACCGCCCCGCCCCGCCAGATTTCGAGCGACAGCGTCTCGGTGGCGTTGGCCGTCTTCAAGAGAGGCTCATTCCCGCACTTGGCTGGCGAGCCGGCGGGCAAAGAGCCAGCCAATGATTCCCGAGACTGGTGCTGCCGGTAGAAACAGCAGCCAGCCGAGTGGCTTCCCGCCGATGATCAGGTTCATGCCGATCCCGAGCATGATGCCGCCGACGAGGCCCCCGGAAACTCCGGAGAGAAGGCCGAGCCAGATGATCTCCTCGCGCGTGATCACGGAAGGGTCGTACCGGGGGCCGGGCGGGTTTGACAAGGCCCGAGGCTCGCCCCTATAGCGACGGCCCATTGCCGGGAACGCGGACAGGGCCGGCGGCCCTGCGCCCGCCGCTCTCGTGAGCGGACTACCGGCGCAACAGGGCGCCCGCCTGGACGGCTCGCTGGCGGTGCCCAGCAAAGAAAGGAGGGCGCATGACCAAGCGCCTCGAGAGCAAGTACAAGGTCAACCGCCGGCTCGGGGTCAATCTCTGGGGCCGCGGCAAGTCCCCGATCGCCAAGAAGGACTATCCTCCCGGCCAGCATGGGCAACGGCGGCGCAAGCCTTCCGACTTTGGCGTGCAGCTCATGGCCAAGCAGAAGCTGAAGGCCTATTACGGCAACATCGGCGAGAAGCAGTTCCGGCACTATTACGAGGAAGCGGTCCGCCGGCGCGGCGACACCAGCGAGACGCTGATCGAGCTTCTGGAAAGAAGGCTCGATGCGACCGTGTACCGCATGAAGTTCGCCATCACTCCGTTCGCCGCGCGCCAGTTCGTTTCGCACAACCACCTGCTGGTCAACGGCAAGCGGGTGAACATCCCCTCCTACCAGCTTCGCGACGGCGACACGATCGAGGTCAGGGAGAAGTCGAAGCAGCTTGCCGTGCTGCTGGACGCAACCCAGAGCGCGGAGCGGGACGTGCCGGAGTATCTCGAGGTCGATCATCGGGCGATGAAGGGCCGGTTTCTCAGGGCGCCGAAACCGGGCGACGTGCCCTATCCGGTGCAGATGGACCCGCATGTCGTGGTCGAGTTCTACTCGCGCTGAAGGCCGAACCGCGGTTGGCGAAGGGGGGTCTGGAATGAACGAGACTGCGGCTGCAACAGGATTCGCGGCGGACCTCGCCGCCGCGATCGGCCATACGCCCCTGATCCGGCTGCGCGGCCCCTCTCAGGCGACAGGCTGCACCATCCTCGGCAAGGCCGAGTTCATGAATCCCGGCAGCTCGGTGAAGGACCGCGCCGCACTGGCGATCATTCTCGATGCCGAGCGGCGCGGCGTGCTGAAGCCGGGCGGGACCGTGGTCGAAGGCACGGCAGGCAACACCGGCATTGGCCTCGCGCTGGTTGGCAATGCGCGTGGCTATCGCACCGTGATCGTGATGCCGGAGACGCAAAGCCGCGAGAAGATCGAGTTCCTGCGCATGATCGGTGCCGAGCTTCGCCTGGTGTCGGCCAAGCCGTACCGGGATCCCGGCAATTACGTGCACGTCTCACGCCGGCTCGCCGAGGAGACGGGCGCATTCTGGGCCAACCAGTTCGACAACCTGGCCAATCGCGAAGGCCATCGGGCCACCACGGGGCCGGAAATTTGGGCCGAGACGAAGGGCGCCGTCGATGCTTTCACCTGTGCCTGCGGCACCGGCGGGACGCTCGCCGGGGTTGCCTTCGCGCTCAAGGAAAGGAAGCCCGGGGTGCGCATCGTGCTCGCGGATTGTGAAGGCAGCGCCCTCTACGGCTGGGTGAAGGCAAAGGATCTCAGCATTTCCGGCAGCTCTATCACCGAAGGGATCGGCCAGTCACGCGTGCCGGGCAATCTCGATGGCGCTCCGATCGACGATGCAGAGCGCATTCCCGACGCCGAGGCCCTGGAGCAGATTTTCGACCTCTTGATTCACGAGGGCCTTTCGGTCGGCACGTCCTCCGGCATCAATGTCGCGGCGGCCATCCGCGTGGCGCGCACGCTGGGACCAGGGCACACGGTCGTCACCATCTTGGCCGACGGCGGCTCGCGCTACCAGTCGAAGCTCTTCAACCCCGAATTCCTGCGCTCGAAGAACCTGCCGGTTCCTTCCTGGCTCGCCTGAACGAAGCGACCAGGCTTTTGATGCCGGCCGCCTGCTGGGCGAAATAGCCGCCGGTGGCCAGCGCCTCGGGTGCTTCCGCATCGCCGGTCGGGCCGAACACCGGGGAGAAATCCGCGGTGCCGAACAGCATGTCCCACCACGGGAAGACGGCACCGTAGTTGCAGCTCTCTCGTCCTGCCGCCGGCAGGGCATGATGGACGCGATGGAACCGGGGCGAGACGATCAGCCTCTCACCGAGCCAGCCGAAGGAGACGCGCGTATTGGCGTGCGACAGGCTTTCAATGAAGCGAAGCAGGAGCACGAGCAGCGGAAACTGGAACGGCGAGATGCCGATCAGGAGCGCGATCAGTCCGAACCAGAGCGCGGAGATGAAGTCATCGAGCAGGTGGTTGCGATCATCCGACCAGAACGTCATCTGCCGTTGCGCGTGATGCAGCGCATGCAGGGCGTACCAGGCAGGAATGATGTGCGAGATGCGATGGCGCCAGTAATCCGCGAAATCGAGGATGACGGCATAGGCGAAGAACGTCAGCGCCGGATGGCCGAACAGCGGCGGGATCAGCCGTTCGAGCATCGGCGGGATCCAGCCGTGATCGACCAGGAATCCGTCCACCTGCACCTGCACCTGGTAGAAGAGAACGAACGTAACCAGCGGCAGCAGGCCGACGCGTGCGATCAACGTGTAGAGCATGTCGGTGAAGACGACGCGCCGGCCCGGCCAGCGCTCGACCGGGTAGAGCGCCTCGAGCGGCATCGAGATCGACCACGTAACGAGCACCTGGAAGAACCCGTAGACGGCGAACAGGCTCCAGCCGAAGGCGATGTCCTCCCACTGCATCAGGTCGAGCCGATAGAGGAGGGGGAGGACGATCCCGGTCTGCAGCCGGCCGGCCAGCGCCATGAAGGGATCGATCATAGGGAGGCGGTGCCGAGCGCAGCCCGGCCGTTCTCGGCAAAAAGAGTGAGCATCGGGGAGAGGAAGATGCCATGCGGGGAGCGGCCGGTCGACACCAGCGCAAGCTCGCCGGTTCCCGGGTCCATGACGGCGAGGCTGTCGGCGAAACGGCGCGTGATCCAGAGCTTGCCGTCCGGAGCAAAGGCGATGCAGTCCGGACCGCCGGTGAGAGTGTAGCGGAGGAGCGGGCGCAAGGTCTCGGCATCGAGTGCGTCGATCGTGCCGGCGAGGCGGTTGCCGACATAGAGGAGGCGCCGGTCGGGCGAGATCATGATGATGTGCGCGCCATTCCCGGTATGGATCCGGCGGATGACGCTGCCATCGACCGGGTCGAGCATCACCACATCTTCCGCGTTCATCAACGCCACCAGCAAGCGGTCCCGGTGCCAGACGATTCCCGCCGGCGCCGGCCCGACGCGGGCCCGCCAGGCGACCCGGTTCTTCACGAGGTCGATCGCCACCACGCGCTCGTTGCCCTGGAGGGTCGAATAGACCATCGAGGAGTCCGGCGCATAGGCGAGATGGCTCGGCATCGAGGCTTCATGGAAGCGGCGGACCAGGCTGAGCGTGGCCGCGTCGTAGACGTCGATATGGTTGAGGCGGAGTGCATTCAC
The DNA here is from genome assembly GCA_030041255.1 of Acetobacteraceae bacterium. Lineage (GTDB taxonomy): Bacteria > Pseudomonadota > Alphaproteobacteria > Acetobacterales > Acetobacteraceae > JAKAWQ01. The sequence goes on along the minus strand of JASHOF010000066.1, from coordinate 26,883 downwards.
CACCAGCTTTTCCCCGTCAGGGCTGACCCAGAGCTGGTACGGGTCGCTCAGCAGGCGATGGCCGAGCGGGCTGCCGGTGGTCGGCGAGAGCGCGAACAGTGCGTTGCCGGAAGCATCGCCCACCCAGAGTTCCGTTGCATCCGGAGACAACGCCCAGTGGTGGGGCTCCCGCAAAAGCGGCACCTCGCGGAGCAGCTTCCGGGTTGCCATGTCGATGATGCTGACCGACGCGCTGACCGAATTCATGACGATGGCGATGCCGCCCCCGGAGTTGGCCTCGGGCCCCGGGGCGGCGGCGATCGCCGGGCCTGCGCCCGGCAACGCGACGGTCGCGGCAAGCCCGCCGGCCAGGAGAGCGCGCCGTCTGGTCACGGGGAAATCGCGGTGCTGCGTCATCCGCTCGCGTCTTTCCATCGCATTGTAGCAACAGCGGCCAAGTTGTGGAAACGAAGATGCATGGCAAGCTATGCGTCGCCCTTGAACCGGCCTTGCCGCGATGCCGTTCCGTCCCCGGCTGCCCCGTCACGGCGCTGAGGAAAATGGTGCCGCCATTCCGCCAGCAGCCATCGACCAGGGCCCGCCTCGAAGCACGAAACCGCTCCTCCCTGCTATCGAGCCAAAGAGCGATGTGCGTGTCGAGAAGGAGGGCTTCGGTCAGCGCGCCGTCTCGCGGCCGGTCTCGGCATCGAGCGCCCACCATCCTCGCCCGGATCGAGGCTCGGCCCGCCGGCTAAGGAGAGGTCGTGGCGCCGAAGCCTCGGCTCCTGTCCTTCGACCCCGTTGGAGGAACGGTGTGGATGCAGTGAAAAGGAAGCTGCGTCGCCAGCCATCCGTCCAGGGGAATCGGGTGAACGCTGTTGCCCTACCCGGCGATCGGGCTGGCGAGGAAGTAGTGATCCCATCCGGCGGTCTTGCGCTTGAGGAGAAGGGAAGTCTTGCCGGGTGCCAGGCGGATGAGGTTCTGGGCCATGTGCTTGATGGTGCAGACGTTGGCTAGGGCGTGATCGGTTCGCACCCGGCATTCATCGTCGCGGAACACCAGGTCCAGAACCCAATGGAGGCTGTTCTCGATGGCCCAGTGGCTGCGCACGATTGGTGCCGGCATGCTGGCCGTGAGCGCCGGGGAGGTGAGGTAAAAGCGGGTCTCCCGCTCGCTCTTGCCGCCGGTTTCCCGCTCGCTGTCGACTACCAAGACGGCGTTCAAGCCGGGCCAGTCGTGACGTCGCGGCAGCCAATCGACGTGGTGGATGACGGTGGTGGTCCCTGGTCTCGATCCGGCCATGATCGGCGTCCACCGTCTGGGCGGTCTCGCGCTGACAGCCCATGGCATCGATGGTGATGATGGCGCCTTCGATCGCTAGCAGCGCCAACAGCCTGGGGATGGCGACGATCTCGTTCGACTTCTCTGCCACTTTCACTTGGCCGAGCACCAGGCGCTGGCGGGCCGCGAAGGCGGAGACCATGGGGATGGGCGACTGGCCCTTCCGCTTGTGGCCTGATCGGCGGGCGGTCTTGCCATCGGTCGCAATGACCCCCTCGGGGGTTCCGATCAGCGCCGCGACCCAGGCGACGAAGCAACGCTGGAACTGCTCCGGGTCGAGCATGGCCAGGATGTCGCCGAGGTGATCGTGCGCCGGTGTGCCGTTGGCGAACGGGCGGAAGCGGCGCAGCAGGTCCAGCTTCTTGCGGCCGAACAGAGCGATGTCGGTGATCGTCTCAGCTCCGGCGAGCACGGCAAGCAGGCAGAAGAGCAGGACCTCCGGCAGCGGGCAGGCCACCTTCCCCTGCTGGCGCGGGTCCGTCAGGTCCTTGCAATGACTCAGGAAAACGATGGTTTCGTCGAATGCCGTGCCATCCAATGCCGCCTCTGCCATGGCTCCCTCCCCGCAAACGAATCGAGGGTCGCCATGGATTCAGCACTTCATCGCTTTGTCACCTGCTTCTTCACCCGATCGCCCTGGCCATCCGTCGCCCTTGAACCGGCCCTGTCGGCATGCCATTGCACGGCCGGAAAACGATGCGAGGGAGGGGCGGATGGTCGAGAACGTATCGCCAGGGGCAGCATGGCGGGCTCTCCGCGAGAACCCCGGGGCCGTGCTCTGTGACGTCCGGACCGAGCCTGAATGGAACTTCGTCGGCCTGCCGGATCTGAGCCAGGCGGGCAAAGAGCCGGTGCTCATTCCCTGGCAGCTCTATCCGGCCATGCAGCAGAATCCGGATTTCCTGGCCCGGCTGGCGGAGGCCGGCGTGACGCCCGGGCAGCCGGTCTATTTCATATGCCGCACCGGCGGCCGCAGCGCCGCCGCGGCACTGGCGGCGGCCCAGGCCGGCTATGCGCAGGTCTTCAATGTTGCCGACGGGTTCGAGGGGCCGGTGAATGCCGAAGGCAGGCGCGGAACCGTGGCCGGCTGGAAGGCCGAGGGTCTGCCCTGGCGGCAGCGCTGAAATTCCTTAACGCGCATAAAGCACGCGGACGACCACGAACCAGGCATAGCGTGGATCGAGGACCTGACCATCCGGCGCCACCAGGAGGCCCCCCGGCGTCGTCGGTACGTGCTTCATCGTTACGGCATCATCGACATTGCCGCCGATGACGGTGAGCGAGCCGGGTGCGGATTGTGTAACGATATCGCAATGCCCCGGGAAAAAAGGCACCGGCAGGTCGCCGGTGGTGAGTGAGCGGGCCCAGCCGGTGCCGAAGCAGATCAGATCGCCGGGCACCGGTGCGTAATCCGCGGGCCGTTCCGCCCGTACGGCATAGCGTGGATAACGGGCGTGATCGGCCTCCCATCCGGCATCGACATAGAAGGCATGGTCGGGGGCGTAGGGGAAGGCGGGCCCGGCGCCTGCCATCCGCATGACGAACGAGATGAAGGCCGCCGACCAGGCGTAGTCCGCATCCTTGTCCGCGGGGAATACGGCGCCGTCCTCGTCGTGCTTGCCGGTCCAGCGCGAGAAGCGCGTGCCCGCATTCATACCGAGCCACCAGTAAAGGCCGACCTGCTGCCAGAGGCCGGGCTCGCGCTCCGGCTTCTGCCACGGCTTGGGCGGCGGTCTGCTGCCCGGCATCGAATCGTCCACCGGGCTGCCGAATAGGCGCCATTGCGCGGTTGCGATGGCGATCGCCGCGGCGCGCGAGAAGGGTTCGTACGGCTTGCGCGCGAAGGGAGGAATGTGGGCATCCGGGGCGGTACAGGCCGAAAGCACGCTCAAGGCGGCGATCAGCCAGCGGTGTCTCACCTTGCCTGCTCTGGAAAGAGACAGGTGAGCCCTTCTCTCGATGCCGCCGAGCGGCCGCGTTCGGTGATCAGGCCGCTGACGAGCGGAGCCGGTGTCACGTCGAAGGCGGGATTGACGGCGTTGCTTCCGTCCGGCAGCAGGCAGACCCGCACGATCGAACCCTCCGCGCTCCTCCCCGTGATGCTCGCGACTTCGCCCGCGTCGCGCTCTTCGATCGGGATTTCCTTGATACCGTCGGCGATTTCCCAGTCGATCGTCGAAGAGGGCACGGCCACCCAGAAGGGCACTCCGCTCTCGCGCGCCGCCAGGGCCTTGAGGTAGGTGCCGATCTTGTTGGCGACATCGCCGTTTCGCGTCACCCGATCGGCGCCGACGATGACGAGATCGACCATGCCGTGCTGCATGAGATGGCCGCCGGCATTGTCGGCGATCACGGTGTGCGGCACGCCATGGCGGCCAAGCTCCCAGGCGGTGAGCGAGGCGCCCTGGTTGCGCGGCCGCGTTTCGTCCACCCACACATGCAGAGCGATACCCTCATCGTGGGCACGATAGATGGGAGCGAGCGCGGTCCCCCAATCCACAGTCGCCAGCCAGCCGGCATTGCAATGGGTGAGCACGTTGGGGCTTCGGCGGTTCGCCTCGGCGATGGCGGCGATCAACGGCAGGCCATGCCAGCCGATTGCCTTGTTCTGCTCGACGTCCTCATCGGCGATGGCCGCTGCCTCGGCATAAGCGGCCTCCGCGCGCTCGTTGCGCGGCGTGTTGCGCAGGCGTTGCAGCATTCGCTGCAGCGCCCAGGTCAGGTTGAAGGCGGTCGGGCGCGCCTCTGCCAGGTGCGCCGCGGCGCGTTCCATTGAATCGGTTGCCGGGTCTTGCCTCGCGGCCAGTGCCAGCCCGTAGGCGGCGGTCGCGCCGATCAGCGGTGCGCCGCGCACCTGCATGGTGCGGATCGCTTTGAACGCCTGTTCCGTTTCCGTAAGGCGCAGGATTTCGAGCCGCCAGGGCAGGCGCGTCTGGTCGATGATCCGGATCGACCAGCCATCCTCCGGATCGACCCAGATGGTCCGATAAGAGGTGCCGTCGATGCGCATCGCACTGCCACCCGCTGCCCAATAGCTGCCCTATATCAGCATACTGCCTTCCTCTTTCAGCGTCGAAGGCTTGCGGGCCGCCACCTCGTAACCGGCATGACAAGGCGGAGACGTTGGGCCTAGACTGCCGGCATGAACGTTCTTGTCCCGCCCGGGGCGCGCCTGACGATCGAGGTCGTGCACGATCTCGTCTGCCCGTGGTGCCGGCTCGGCGTGCGACGGCTTTTCGCGACACTGCAGCGCCGCCCCGACCTTGTTTGTGACGTTGTCTGGCAGCCGTTCCTGCTCAACCCGGACATGCCGCGCGCGGGCATGGCGCGCTACGATTACGTGATTCGCAAGTTCGGCGGCGAGGAGCGGGCGCGGCGGCTTTATGCATCGATCACCGAAATCGGACGCTCCCAGGGCCTGGTGTTCCGCTTCGACCGGATCCGTCGGGCACCTTCCAGCGTGGATGCCCATCGGCTCGTTCGCTGGGCAGGCCGGTTCGGGCGGGCGGCCGAGGCGGTGGAGGCGATTTTCCAGGCCTATTTCACGGACGGGCGCGATATCGGCGACCACGCTGTGCTGTGTGCGGTTGCCGGGAACATCGGCCTGGAGGCGGCGGCGGCACGGGCTTTCCTGGAGAGTGACGTGGAGACCGAGGCGGTGCATGCCGACAATCTCCGCGCCCATCGGCTGGGCATCAACGGTGTGCCGTGCTTCATCGTTGCCGGCCGCCATGCGATCGCCGGCGCCCAGGAGCCGGAAGTGATCGAGCGGCTGCTCGATGTCGCCGCGGTGGAAGCGGCCGACGCGCCGGAGTGAGCGCGGCCAGCTTCAGCCGCCGTAAAGGTTTTCCGGCCGTGGCGGAGTCTCGCCCCGCTCGACCTGCTTGACGATTTCGGTGAGCCTGGCGTGCGAAGGCGCGGAAAGTCCGATCGTTGCCCCTTTGGCAACGATGAAACCGTTCATGAAATCGATCTCGGTGCGCCGACCCTTCAGCATGTCCTGGCCCATCGACGGACGCTGCAGCTCACTTCTCGTATTGCCGCCGGCAACCGCGAGCATCCGCGCCTCCACCTCTTCGAGCGCCCTCGCTTCGCCTTCGTGGGCGCGCGCGAGGAGGTCGGGCTCGAGCGGCCCGATATGTTCGAGGACATAGCCGAGTGCCTGGCCGATCCGCACTGCCTCGCCGCCGAGATGGATGGCGAAGCGGCGGATCTGCGGGTCGCGGTCAGCGCCGTTTCCGCCGAGCCCGGTGGCGGCCGAAACGCCGTTCCGCATGCCATTGAGGCAGAGCTTCGACCAGCGCTCGCCCCAGAGGTTGGTCGTCACCTTGATACTGTCGATGGTGGCGATCATGGCGGCGATCGCCTCGGCGCGCGCGGTGATGCGCCCGTGCACCTCGCCGAGACGGAACACCGTGTGCGTGGCGCCTCCCTTCGGCACGGTGCGGCGGATCTGCCCCGGTGCATGGAGATCGACCGAGATGCGCGCGGCGATGCATCCCATCGTACGGCCCCAGCCGACAATCCCGGCGATGCGCTCCTCATTGATGCAGTTCTGCAACGAGACCACCACCGCGCCGGGCGCGAGGTAGGGCCTGATCAGCATGCTCGCCCATTCCGTGTCGTACGACTTCACCGAGACGAAGGCGATGTCGATCGCTCGTTCTTTCGCCAGTCCCTGCACCTCGGTGAGGTGCATCGTGGGCAGGCGCACCGCGCATGTCTCCTCCGGCGTGACGCCGGTGAGCCGAAGCCCATCGGAACGGATCGCCTCGATGTGCTCGGGCCAGGGGTCGATCAGCGTGACGTCATACCCATTGCGCGCGAGATGGCCTCCGACATAGCCGCCGACCGCGCCCGCGCCGACCACGGCGATTCGCTTATCCATTTCTCTCCCCCTCTCGCGTTGCGCTGGAAGGCCGTCATGATACGGGCGCGCGAGGCAATGGGAAGGCGAGGAGGCCGGGCATGCGCTGGAGAAGGCGGCGGGAGCGGTTGCGTGCCCTTCTGGCAGGAGAAGCCTGCCTGCATCCGGCTTCCGTGTTCGACGCCGGCTCGGCGCGCATCGCCCATTCGCTCGGCTTCGAGGCCGCGATGCTGGCAGGCTCGGTCGCATCGCTCGCCGTGCTCGGCGCCCCCGACCTCATTCTGCTCACGCTTTCCGAGCTTGCCGCGCTCGCTTTGCGCATCGGGCGGGCGGCGGAGTTGCCGCTGATCGTCGATGCCGATCACGGTTACGGCAACGCGCTCAATGTCGGGCGCACGATCGAGGAACTCGAGAACGCCGGCGTGGCGCTGATCACCATCGAGGACACGGCGCTGCCGCGCCGTTTCAACGAGACCAGCCCGTCCCTGGTGCCGGTCGAGGAAGGGGCGGGAAAGATGCGTGCCGCGCTGGCGGCCCGGCGTGATCCGGCCTTGATTATCGCCGGGCGTACCGCGGTATCCACGGCAGGCGTTGCCGGGGCGATCGCCCGCGCACACGCCTACCGTGCCGCTGGCGTCGATGCGATCTTTTTGACGGGCCTGCGCACGATCGAGGAACTGGAAGCAATCGCCGCCAACGTGCCGCCCCCGATCCTGCTCGGGGGCGCGCCCAAGGGACTCGGCGATCGCGACGCTCTTGCCCGGCATGGCGTGCGAGTGGCGCTGCAGCCGCATCTGAGTTTTTCGGCCGCCATGCAAGCGGTGTTTGCGACGCTCAAGGCATTGCGCGATGGCACGCCTCCCGAGGCGATCGGCGGCGCAGCGCCTCCCTCGCTGATGCGCGACATCACCCGCGAGGATGAGTACCGTCGCGCGATCGAGTCATTTTTGGCCAGCCCTACTTCGTAGGCAGAACAGGCGGCTGGGATCGTCACGCCGAGAGCAAGCGGAGTATTGTCACACCGCGCTCGATGCCATGGCGACAAGCCCGCAGCGGGAGGAGAAGACGAATGCGCATCACGATTTTGGGGGCCGGCGGATTTCTCGGCCGGAAGCTGGCGGCGAGGCTGGCCGCCGATGGCGCGCTCGGCGGGCGGCCCATCGAGCGGCTCGTGCTGTTCGATCTCGCCTTTCCGCCCGCGCCGGAAGCACGGTTCCTCATCGAACCCTTGAGCGGCGATCTCGCGGAGCTGCCTGAGGCGGCGATTCCTGACGGAACGGACGTGGTCTTCCATCTGGCCGCCGTCGTCAGCGCGGCCGCGGAAGCCGACTACGATCTCGGGATGCGGGTCAATCTGCGCGGCACGGAGCGTGTGATTGCGGCGTGCCGGCGGCTTTCCAGGCCGCCAAGGGTGGTTTTTACCTCCAGCATCGCGAGCTTCAGCGGCGGGCAGAACGCCGTACTCGGCGATGATGCGCGGCAGGTACCGGCGAACAGCTATGGCGCCGAGAAGGCAGCCTCCGAACTGCTGCTGCAAAATGCCAGCAGGCTGGGCTTCCTCGATGCCGTGAACCTGCGGCTGCCGACGGTGATCGTGCGGCCGGGCCGGCCGAACCAGGCGGCATCCAGCTTCGTTTCGGCGATCATCCGCGAGCCGCTGCTCGGCTTGTCGGCGGAGCTTCCGGTGAGCGAGGATTTCGCTGTCTGGGTGGCGAGCCCGAGCAGGGTCGTCGAATGGTTCCTGCACGCGGCCATGCTCGACAGTGGGCCGATGGGGCTCGATCGCGGTGTCAATCCGCCCGGCCTCAGCGTCAGCGTGGCGCAAATGCTGGCCGCGCTCGAGGCGGCCAGGCCGGGCGCGAGAGCATTGGTGCGCCGGGTCGATGACGCACGGATCGGTGCGATCGTTGCAACCTGGCCGGCTGCGTTCGTCACCGCACGCGCGCGGCGGCTTGGTTTCGCGGAGCACGAGCCGCTCAGGGACGTGGTGCGCGATTTCATCGCCGAAGATCTGGCCCCTACTCGAGCGGAGCGAGGCCTCGCCGTGGTGACGGAGGGCGGAGCGGCCGGCGGCTGATTCCCGGCCGAAGGGGGAAGCCGGCCGGGCGCCAGGATCGAAGGGTCCGGGTTGCCGGGCCGGGTCCACTCTATGGTATGCAGAGTGACGCCGGGGATCGTTCTGCCTCCGGCGCGAACCCCCGGAACTCTGGAAAGGCCGCAACCATGGGCGATGCCTACATCCTTGTGCTGCTCGCCTCCACCACCGGCGCGCAGGAATGCCTGGAAATTGCCGCGATCATGAGCCGGAGCCTCGGCCAGCCGCTTCGGCTGCTGCACGTGCAGGTGGGACCGGGGTCCCTGGTGCTGCCGACCCAGGAGCACCTTTCGGAATACGAAGTGGAGCATCTCGAGGAGCGCGAGCAGAAGGAAACCGACATGTTGGCCGACCTGGTTGCCGACTGGTCGCGCCATTCCGGGCTGGCGGCGCCCCTCGAAGTGGTGACCGGCGATGAGTGGCGGGCGCTCCGGCCGCATCGCACCAGGGCGAGCCTGGTGATTCTGGCGTCTCCCCACACGCAGCCGGTGGGCCACCGTGAGACCTTGCGCGCGGCATTGCTGCGTGCCGGGCACCCGGTGGTGATGATCCCGCCCGGGTGGCACGGCAGCTTCGGCCGTCGCCTGCTGGTCGGCTGGCAGGACGTGCCGCCGCTGCGACGCGCCGTCGCTTCCTTCGGGGCGTTCCTCAGCCATGCCGAGGAGGTCATCGTGATCGCGGTGCAGCAGGACGAGACAGTGCTGGTCGAGGCCCGCAAGAGCCTGGAGGCGCTTGCTCCAGGCGCGGTTTACCGGGTGGTCGCGGCAGAGGGGCGGAAGACCGCCACCGTGTTGCTCGAGGAGGCACTCCAGGCAGAGGCGGACGGGATCGTGATGGGCGCTTACCGCCGGGGCGAGATTCTGAACTGGCTGATGCCCGGGACCTCGACCCGGCTGATCCAGGACAGCACGATCCCGCTGCTGATGAGCCCTTGAGGCAGGCGCTCAGAACCAGCCGAAGCCCCGCGCCAGCATATTCAGCGCCACCAGCGCGATCACCGGCACGAACACCATGCGGATGCGGACATTCGACAGTCGGGTCAGAAGCTCCGCGCCGGCCGTGGCGCCCAACAACACGCCGAGCGCCACCGGGGCTGCGATCACCGGGTCGATGTCGCCGCGCTGAAAGAAAATCCCGGCCGAGGCGGCAGCGGTCACCCCGATCATGAAGTTGCTCGTCGTGGTGGAAACCTTCATCGGCAGGCGCATCGCGGTGTCCATCGCCAGGACCTTGAAGGTGCCGCTGCCGATGCCGAGCAGCCCGGACATCAGCCCCGCCACATACATCATGCTGAAGCCCGACTTGATATGCGCGACATGGTACGGAACGTCCGCATGGGTACGGCGGTCGGGGTAGGTGGAGGGGAGGCGGAGCTTCTCCGCCCATCTGTGGTTCTTGACGCCTTCCGGCAACTCCTCGCCCAGCCGCATCAGGAGTGGCAGGGCCGATACCAGCAGCACCAGCCCGAACACGACGAACAGCACCCGGGCATTGAGAAACGTGCTCAGCAGCGCACCGCAGATCGCCCCGAGCGTGGTGGCGATTTCGAGGAACATGCCGACCCGGAGGTTGGTCATGCGGTCCTTGACATAGGCGGCCGCGGCGCCGCTCGAAGTGGCGATCACCGAGACGATCGAGGCACCGATGGCCAGGGTGAACGGGACATGAAAGCCGAGCGTCAGAATCGGCACGATGAAAACACCGCCGCCCAGGCCGACCAGGGCGCCGATCAGCCCCGCGAACAACGAACTCAGAAAAACGACAACGAAAAATCCGGGCGTATTGTCCTTGATGGCGGCCGGGCCCGGTTGGCCGAGCCAGTCTCCGACCCCGAAGATGCTGAAGATCAGGATCACCAGCACAAGGCTCGTGATGACGACGTAGGTGCGGTCTTCCTCGATGGCGAAGGCGGCAATCGAAACCGCGACCCGGGCCACCGGGGTTGCCAGCAGGATCATCAGCCCGAGTACGATGATGGAGAGCGGATCCCCCCTCGTCAGGCCGGAGAAGAGGCCCCGCAGCGTGTCGGGGTAGGTCGAATTGTGAAGATTGCCGGTGAATTTCAGGGCATAGAGAGAGATGATGCCGCCGAGGATCACCGCGACAGAGAGCAGCACGCCGCCGCGCAGCACCGCACTGATGACCAGCTCGGTTTTGCGGATCAGAGAATCGTCTTCGGATGGGAGAAGGGTGACCTTGTTGTTGTAGGTTCTTGCGGTCATTGCAGCCCTGTCTTCTCCGCCCCGACCTTGGGGCGGCTCAAATGGCAAAAGCGCCGCCACCCGTTTTCCGGGTGCCAGCAGGTCCCGCTTGCCAGGCGCGGATATCCGCGCCCGGCATGGCGAAACTAGGGCATGCAGGTCGATTCGGGGAGACGCTCGACGTTCATGTGAGATCCGCAAATCCGGCAGGCGCCATCGACCCCTTCGCGATCCAGGAATGCCGTGCAGCGGACATCACCGCCGGGCGAGGCAGGGCCTCACCCGGCGCGCAGCACCTCCTTTCCCCGGCGCTGCGTGCCATTCTTTCCGGGCGGGAGAGGAGGCGAGGGTTTGCGAAGCGCGGCGCGGCGCGGCTCGCGTGCCGGGCGTCCGGCGAACAGCTTGAGATGCTGCTCGACCACGCTCTCGACTGAAGGCACCCCCGGGCTTGCAGAGCTGAGGCGTTCCCAGAGGCCGTCCTCGGTGATGCAGCGGTAGAAGATGTCGGCGAGTTCGCCCGCGTCTCCGGCGTCGAACAGGAGGCCGTCCGTCTGGTGACGTACCCGCTCGGCCAGTCCGCCGATGCGGCTGGCGATCGGCGGGCGGTGGAACATGAAAGCCTCGGAGAGTACCAGGCCGAAAATCTCCCACCAGATCGAGGGCACGAGCACCCAGTCGATCCGCGCCATGCGCGCCGGCAGGTCGGTCATCGCGTAGCCTCCGTGCCAGGTGACCTTGATACGCTCGGGCAGGCCGTGCTTGCCGGAGACGAACTCCTCGAACTGCGCGCGGAACTTCTCGGAGGCGAATTTGAGGTTGGAACCGTTGATCTCGAAGGTGAGCTCCTGCTCGTATCGTCTGGCGAAGATGTCGAGTGCTTCGAACACCACGCCCAGCCCCTTGACGTCGATAAGCTGGCCGAAGAAGGCGAAGCGGTTGTGCCGGCGGATCTGATCGGCCGGCGAGGGCGGGCGGAGGCGCCAGGATTCGAGCGTCGAATAATCGGTCTGGGCGTTCGAGATGACATGGATCCGGTGCGGCGGCAGGCCCCACCCGGCATAGCGATCGCGCACGAAGGCGGTCGGCGCGATGAAGCCGTCGAAGGCGGCAAGGGCGTGCTTGACCCAATCCTCGCGCAAACGGAACATTTCCGGCGATATGTCGGGGAAGCACTGATGGCAGCGCACCGGCGAAGCGGTTGTGCAGGGGGTCTTGTCGAAGGTGCGCAGCATGTGTCCGTCGGCGCGGCAGATCGCCAGGAACTCGTGCAGCGTCAGAAAGAGCTTCGCCTTCGGCAACGCACGGCGGGCAAGCAGGAAGAGCTCGAGCCCGAAGGTGAGGAAATGATGGAAATGAATGACATCCGGCTTGCGATCGAGCAGGAAATCCTCGAAGCATTTGAGGGAGCGGATATTGAGGTTGCGGAGCCAGGCGTGGTCGAACGAGTCGGAGAGGAAAAGAAATTCGTTCCTTCGGCCATCGAAGCCGGTGATGATGGCCCCGGGCTTGAAAAGCGCGTTCGGGCCTGAAAGGTCGGCCGAGGCGAGCAGGGTCGCGTCCAGTTCGCTGCGCTGCATGCCGAGGAAGAGCTCATAGGCCGCCTGCTGGGCGCCGCCACGTATCAGCTCGGGATGAAAGAGGCTGATCTCGAGAATGCGCATTCAGCCCTCGGCCGGTTGCCGGGCCAGCGAGGCCGACCAGTTCCGCGCGAAGAGCCAGCGGTTGTAGTGGGCGGCGCCTGCATGTTCAGGGCGCTTGATCGAGCCGCGGCCCTCGTAATGCCAGAATGTGAGGGCCGCGTCATACAGCACCTTCCATCCCCGGGCCGCGAAGCGGAGGCAGAGATCCGCATCCTCGTAGTGGCCGTAGATGAAGTGCTCGTCGAAACCGCCGAGCTTGTCGTAATCGGCGCGGTCGAACACCATGAGTGCGCCGCTGACCGCGGGAACCGGCCTCGTTCCGCCGTTCCCGAGATCCGGAAAGCCTTTTCTGAGATGCTCGACCGTCCAGACCCTGGTCCGGGCCAGCGCCGAGAGGCGCGCATCCGCCACGAACACCATGCCCTCGTGCATGACCGTGCCATCGGCATAGAAGAGCTTGCCGCCGATCAGGTTGTGGCGGATTTTCTGGGCCAACGCCGAGAGTGCCGCAATGCTCTCGGCGCGATAGGGGAAGACGTCCGGGTTGATGACGACGATGGTCTGGCCGCGCGCCTCGGCAATTCCGACATTGTTGGCGTATGAGAAGCCGGTGTTCTGGTTGAGCGAGATGACATTCACCGAGGTGCGGAACAGATAGGCGGCAAGCTCGGCGTCGCGATGCAGCACTTCTTCGAGCTCGGGGCTGTTGTTGACGTAGATGAACTCGCAGCGCTCGAGGCTGGAATAGCGCGCGAACTGCGCCACCTGGAGAAAGAGGAAGTCCGGGATGCCGTAGATGCAGCAGACGAATGAGAGGAGGGGCTGGGACGGGCGGCGGCCATAGCTGCCCTGGCTCGCGGTTCCGCGTGTCGCACGAATGGCATCGTGCATGTGCTCGATGGTTCCGGCAAGGCCCCGATCGAGCTCGGCGAAAGAGCGTGCGACCAGGCTTCCGATGAGCTGCCGGCGGCCGTAGAAAGCGAGGAAGGCCTCGAAATGCTCTCGCGGCGAAAGGCGGACCAGGTTGCCGGCCTTGAGAGTGACAGTCTGGCCGGAGGCAAGCCGCAGCCTGAGCCCGACCGGGCGTGTGCCAAGCTCGGGCGGGATTTCGAAGAGCTGCCAGAAGCCGCTCTCGAAGGGAGAGGAGAGGCTGAGATGTTGCTCCACGTCCTGCCTGCGATAGCGGCAGGGCGGCAGGCGAAGGGCCGCCTGCGCGCCGTCGGTGGCGATCTCGATGGCGGCGAGGGAATCGAAACGATCATCCGCCCAGCCGTCGACGAAGAGAAAGTTCCGGGTGAGGAGGACGGCATCGCAGCTATGCGGAGGGACTGCCGCCTCAGGGGCCGGCGGCTCGGCGGGCGGTGAGCCCCGGGCTGCTTCCGATCCTTCCGGGCCGAGCCAGACCCGGCCCTCGAAGCGTCCGTAGTTCAGGAAATGTTCGAGCGCCGAGGTGACCTTCCCTGCCTTGATGGCCGCGGCCACGTCGGGGTAGCGCTTGAGATAGGCAAGCTCTGCATCCATCACCGGCTCCGCTCACGGCCGGGCGTGAGCGGGGATCGCCACCCAACCCTTGCGCAATGATGGCGGCTATCGGGGCGCGATCGGGTCGTCAAGCAGAAGGTCGGAGAACCGCCAGCCGCGCGCCGGCAGGCGGCCCTCGCGAAAGCCGAAGGTCTCGAAATGCCACTGTGCCGAGGCAAGCCTGCCCTCGGAGATGGCGATACCGATGTCGGGGTACTCGGTGACGTAGAATGTTTCGTCAACGCGCACGAAGCAGGGCAGGCGATGCTCGAAGAATCCGAATTCGCAATAATGACCCTTGAGATCCGCCAGCGTGCCGGCGCGGCACGCGGCGCTGATGTCCGGATAGGCGGCCTGATACCAGGCCGGGTCGAAGCGCACGACGGCGAACATGGGGCGCAGCAGGCGGATCAGGAACGGGCGGGAGATCTCGAATCGCGGGGCGTCGGCAGCGCCGGCAACCTGGTTGTCGAACTGCAGCTCGGCGAACGAAAACGCGACCGATCTGTCAGCCCGGCTGGCGGTGCTCCTCCTGTCGCTGGCCTCCGACCTGACCCTGCTCTTGCGTTGCGGAACAGGAATTCGGTCGAGTTTCATGCCGCCGCCTGCTTTGTCGTACACTGCCGCAAATCGTGCCGCTATGTAACCCGCCTCGCCTCTCCGAGTCGAGGCGGGTACTGATAGGATGCTGCCGTCGCCGCAAAAAAGTCACAACTGCGTACCGGGCGTGCTGTCCGAAGCACACAAATCGTGCGCCGCCCGGCGTCCTGCCGTTCGAAAGTCCCGCCGGCAGCGGCCTGTCGGCGGGCCCGTGGCCTTTGCCCTGGGGCCTTCGCCCTGGTGGCGGCAAATCGATTATTAAATCGAAATCATGCGGACGCCACGGGTCGGCCTCGATGGTTTCGAAGGCGACCCGCTGTGCGTGACGTCCGGGCGTCCTTTCAGCGCCTGGGCGATCCACGGCCGTTTCACGGTCGAGAATCCCGCCTGTTTCGGCGGTTCCAGCAACCCACCGTTCATCGCGGTGCCGCCCAGGGTGGGCGATCCGGGCGGCTGACATTTCATTGAGCGATCGCCTGCCGGGAGCGATCGGCGATTGGGATGCGAAAGCTGGCGCGGCTTGCCTCGCCGCGGAGCCTGTCGGATAGTTTCTTCAATCGACCGCAGCGCTCGGCCGTGACGGGTGTCCGGACGGGCCGGCGGCCGCAGGAGGAAGATGCCGATGAGAGCTATGATATTGGCCTTGGTCGTGCTTGGCGCCATGACGTTGCCCTCTGTCGCGCAGGAGGTGAAGCCGGCAGTCGGCAGCAGCGAGGTATTCTGGGTGTTGACCTTGAAGGTAGAGCCCGGCCAGTTCGATCAAATGAAGCAGCTCGTCGCGCAGATCGTGGCGGCCGCGCAAAAGGATCCGGGCACACTCGAATACGAGTGGAACGTCAACGCCAGTCAGGACACGATCGCGGTCGTCGAGCGCTATGCGGATTCTGAGGCCTTGATCGAGCACGGGAAGGGTTTCGGTGCCTTCGCCAGGCAATTCTTCGCGCTCGCAAAGCCGTCCAGCTTCCTCGTCTTCGGCGCCCCGGACGCGGCGGCGAAGAAGGCGATTGCCGGGCTGAACCCGGTTTACATGACCACGTTCGACGGCTTCACCCGCTAGCACCCCCTTTCTTTCCCTCATCCTTTGGGAGAGGGCCTCTTTTTTCCCCTCTCCCTTTGGGAGAGGGGTAGGGGTGAGGGTTGGGAGTGAGGGAAGGTAACGGCACGTCGCGCATCAAAGTAAAGCCAGTACCTGGCGCTGCCCGGGTCCTCTTGGCGGGAGGGCAAGGCGGGATATAACGATCGGTTGAACCGAGGACCGACCAAGCTGGCTTACGCGCACCGCCACCTGCTCGCGATCGAAGGGCTCGAGCCAGCCGAGATCGCCCATCTGCTCGACCTCGCCGAGAGCTATGTGCTGCTCAACCGCTCCGGCCAGACGGCACGCGATCTTTTGCGCGGCAAGACCCTGATCAATCTCTTCTTCGAGGATTCGACGCGCACCCGCACCAGCTTCGAACTGGCCGGCAAGCGGCTCGGCGCGGACGTCATCAACATGTCGGTGGCGACCTCGAGCGTGAACAAGGGCGAGACGCTGCTCGACACGGCCGCCACGCTCAACGCCATGCAGTGCGATCTCCTGGCGGTCAGGCACGCCCAGTCCGGTGCGCCGAGCCTGCTGGCGCAGAAAGTCGGGGCGGCGGTGATCAATGCCGGCGATGGCATGCACGAGCATCCGACCCAGGCGCTGCTCGATGCGCTCACCATCCGCCGCCGCAAGGGCCGGCTCGAGGGGCTGAACGTGGCGATCTGCGGCGACATCGCCCACTCGCGCGTCGCCCGCTCCAATATCCACCTGCTGACCGCGATGGGCGGCCACGTGCGGCTGGTCGGTCCGCCGAACCTGCTGCCGGCGGGGATCGAGGAGCTTGGCGCGGCCGTCTTCCACGACATGAAGAGCGGCCTTGCCGAGGCCGACATCGTGATGATGCTCCGCCTGCAACGCGAACGCATGACGGGCGGAGAGGTGCCGAGTGCACGCGAGTTCTTCCGCTTCTTTGGCCTCGACTCCGAGAAGCTCGCCTATGCACGGCCGGATGCGCTGGTGATGCACCCGGGGCCGATGAACCGCGGAGTCGAGATCGAAAGCCGCGTCGCCGACGATCCCGAGCGCAGCGTGATCGGCGAGCAGGTGGAGATGGGGGTTGCCGTCCGGATGGCGGTCCTGGACACGCTCGCGCGCGGCCCGCGGCGGAACATCTGATGCGGGATGCGCTGTTCCGGGGCGTGCGATTGCTCGACCCGGCAAGTGGGCTCGACCGGGTGGGCGAACTCCTGGTGCGGGACGGCAGGATCGCCGATCTCGGTGGCGGCCTCGGCGTGCCGGACGGGGCGGAGGTGATCGAAGGGGACGGCGCCGTCCTCTGCCCCGGCCTGGTCGATATGCGGGCCTCTCTCGGCGAGCCGGGCTTCGAATACCGCGAGACGATTGCCTCGGCTGCGCAGGCGGCCGCAGCCGGCGGGGTGACGACACTCGCCTGCCTGCCCGACAGCCTTCCTGCCATCGACGATCCCGCGCTGGTGCGGCTGCTGGCCGCCCGCGGCGAGGAGATCGGCAGCCTTTCCATCCTGCCCTACGGGGCGGTGACCCGCGGCTGCGCAGGCGAGGCGCTGGCGGAACTCGGCCTGCTGCGCGAGGCAGGCGCGGTCGCCTTCAGTGACGGGGCGCGCAGCATCGGCCCTGCACTCCTGATGCGCCAGGCGCTTTCCTACGCCCGGGGCTTCGGGGCCATGATCGTGCAGCATCCGGAAGAACCGACGCTGGCCGCGGGCGGCGCTGCGACCGAGGGACCGCTGGCCACACGCCTTGGGCTCTCGGGAATTCCCGCCGCGGCCGAGGCGATCCAGGTCGCCCGCGATATCTCGCTTTCGCGGCTGACGGGCGGGGCGGTGCATTTCTCCCGCATTTCGACTGCCGAGGCGCTTGCCCTCGTCCGCCGGGCGAAAGAGGAGGGTATTGCCGTGACATGCGACACGGCGCCTCCTTATTTCGACCTTAACGAGACGGCGATCGGCGATTTTCGCACCTATGCCAAGCTTTCCCCGCCGCTCAGGCCGGAATCGGATCGCCAGGCAGTGTGCGCGGCGCTGGTGGACGGGACGATCGATGCGATCGCCTCCGACCACCAGCCGCGCGATGCCGATGACAAGCGCCTGCCTTTCGCGCAGGCCACTCCCGGCGGGGCCGGCCTTGCCACGCTGCTCGCAGTGACGCTCGTGCTGGTGCACAACGGGACGCTCCCGCTTTCGCGTGCGATCGGGTTCATCACCGCAGGGCCGGCGAAGCTGCTCGGCGCCTCGGCCGGGCGGCTGGCCGCCGGGGGTGCGGCCGATCTTTGCCTGTTCCATCCTGAACGCGCGTGGCAGGTCGTGGCGGGCAGCCTTCCCGGCAAGGCGCAGAACACCCCGTTCGACGGCCGCGCGCTCGAAGGGCGGGTGCTCGGGACCTGGAAAAAAGGGCGGCTCGTATTCGGGTGATCAAGGGGCTGGTGCTTGGCTATCTGATCGGCTCGGTACCGTTCGGCCTGTTGCTGACCCGGGCCGCCGGGCTTGGCGATATCCGCCGCATCGGCTCGGGCAATATCGGCGCCACCAATGTCCTGCGCACCGGGCACAAGGGCCTGGCGGCGGCGACCTTGCTGCTGGACGCCGGCAAGGGTGTCGTCGCCGTTCTGCTGGCCGCCCGGCTGTTCGGGCCGCAAGCCGGGTTGGCCGGCGGATTCGGTGCCTTGATCGGCCATGTCGCCCCGGTCTGGCTCGGCTTTCGCGGCGGCAAGGGGGTCGCAACCGGCCTCGGCGTTCTGTTGGCCGCCAACTGGACGGTCGGGGTACTCGCCTGCCTGGTGTGGGTTGCGGTGGCGGCAGCCTTTCGCCTCTCCTCGCTTTCCGCCCTCTGTTCGTTCGCCGCCGCCCCGGTGCTTTCGGCGCTGTTCGGAGAATGGCGGCTCGCCGGCCTCTGCCTGTTACTGGCGGTCGTGGTGTTCCTCAGGCACGGGGAAAATATCCGCCGGCTTCTCTCGGGTACTGAACCGAAAATCGGAGCCGGCCATTGACGCCCGAGGAAGTGCTCGACCGGCTGCGCCTGGTGCGTACCGAAGGGCTCGGACCGATCGCCTGGCGGCGGTTGATCGCACGCTACGGCTCTGCTCAGGCGGCACTCGCGGCGCTGCCGGGGCTGGCCCGGGCGGGCGGGCGGAGCCGGGGATTGCGCGTGCCGCCCCGCCACGCGGCGGAGTCCGAGCTGGCGGGCGTGGAAAAACTCGGCGGGCGGATGCTGATCCTGGACCAGCCCGGATATCCCCCGCTGCTCGCGCTTCTGGCCGATGCGCCGCCGGTCCTCGCCGTGCTGGGTGACCCGGGCGTGCTGTCAGGGCGCGCGGTTGCGATCGTGGGCGGCAGGAATGCCTCGGCCAACGGGCAGCGGATCGCCGAGGAACTGGCGGCGGAGCTTGCCGCCGGCGGCTTGCCGATCGTCTCCGGGATGGCGCGCGGCATCGATGCGGCCGCGCATCGCGGCGCGCTGGAGAGCGGACGGACCGTTGCCGCCGTCGCCGGCGGGCTCGATATGCCCTATCCGCCCCAGCATCGCGGCTTGCAGGCCGCCATCGCGGGGAAGGGTGCGGTGGTCAGCGAGGCGCCGCTCGGGACCGCCCCGCAGGCGCGGCATTTCCCGCGGCGTAACCGGATCATCGCCGGGCTTGCCCTCGGCGTCGTTGTCATCGAGGCGGCGCCGCACTCCGGCAGCCTCATCACGGCGCGGCTTGCGCTCGAGTCCGGACGCGAGCTGTACGCCGTGCCCGGCTCGCCGCTCGATCCGCGCACCCGCGGTTCGAACGACCTGATCCGCCAGGGAGCGCATCTGGTGGAGAACGCGGCGGACGTGCTGGAACACCTGCCCTCGGCCGCGGCGGTCGGCGAGGCGGGGCGGCTGTTCCCGCTCTCGCGCCCGAAGCCGGCGGCCGCCGCCCCCGCTCCGGTGGCCTCCGAAACCTTCGAAGAATCGCCGGAGACGCCCGAGGCACAGGCACAAATCCTTGAACTGCTTGATTCTTCTCCGACGACGGTTGACGATCTCGTGCGCCGCTGCCACTTCTCCGCGGCCGCCGTGAACGCGGCCCTCTTGGAACTCGAGGTTGCCGGACGGGTTGAACTGCTGCCCGGAAACCGGGTTATCAGTCGTTCCGGCACCCGGGGATAGCATCCCATGGCGGAGCTTGTCAGGATCACATGCCCGACGTTGTTGTTGTCGAATCTCCCGCCAAGGCCCGCACGATCAACAAATATCTGGGCGGCGGCTACACCGTGCTGGCGAGCCTCGGCCATGTGCGGGACCTCTCGCCGAAGGACGGCAGCGTCCGTCCCGAGCAGGACTTCGCCATGGAGTGGGAGGCGGACTCCCGGGGCGCGGGCCAGGTCGCCCAGATCGCCAAGGCGCTGAAAGACGCCCGTACTCTTTATCTGGCAACCGACCCGGACCGCGAGGGTGAGGCGATCTCCTGGCATGTGCGTGCCATGCTGGAGGGCAGGCATGCACTGAAGGGAGTGGCGGTCCGGCGCATCACCTTCAACGAGATCACGAGAAGCGCGGTCCGGGCGGCGATGGCGGAGCCGCGGGAACTCGACCAGCCGCTGATCGAGGCCTACCTTGCGCGCCGGGCACTCGACTACCTGGTCGGCTTCACGCTCTCGCCCGTGCTGTGGCGGAAGCTGCCGGGAAGCCGCAGCGCAGGGCGCGTGCAATCCGTGGCACTGCGGCTGATCTGCGAGCGCGAGGCCGAGATCGAGGTCTTCCGGGCGCAGGAATACTGGACCGTCGAGGCGGGATTCCTCACCCCGCAGGGTGAGCGCTTCACCGCCCGGCTCAGCCACCTCGACGGGAAGAAGCTCGAGCAGTTCAGCCTCGCGACCGAGGCCCAAGCCGCGCGCGCGAAGGCCGCCGTCGAGGCCGGACAATTTCGTGTTGCCGCGATCGAGCGGAAGCGCCAGCGGCGCAGCCCGCCGCCGCCCTTTACCACTTCGACCCTGCAACAGGAGGCGAGCCGGAAGTTCGGATTCCGCGCCCAGGCGACCATGCGAGTGGCGCAACAGCTCTATGAAGGCGTCGACCTGGACGGCGAGACCGTGGGGCTGATCACCTACATGCGGACCGACGGCGTGCAGATGGCGCGCGAAGCGGTGAGCGCCATCCGCGCCCATGTGAAGGGGGCGTTCGGTGCCGATTACCTGCCGCCCGCGCCGCGCGAATACACGGCGAAGGCGAAGAACGCGCAGGAGGCGCACGAGGCGATCCGCCCGACCGACGTCGGCCGCACGCCGGGGGCGGTGGCGAAGCACCTCACGGCGGAACAGCGCCAGCTCTATGAACTGATCTGGAAGCGCGCCGTGGCATCGCAGATGGCTGCCGCCGAACTCGACCAGGTGGCTGTCGAGATTGCCGATGCCACGGGCACGGTGCGGCTCAGGGCCAGCGGCTCGACCGTCGCTTTCGACGGCTTCTACCGCCTCTATCACGAGGACCGCGACGAGGCGGAAGAGGACGACGAAAACCGCGCCCTGCCGCCGATGGCGGAGCGGGATCCGCTCGGGCTCGGCGAGGTTGCCGCCATTCAGCACTTCACCGAGCCGCCGCCCCGCTATTCCGAGGCGTCGCTGGTGAAAAAGCTCGAAGAGCTGGGGATCGGCCGGCCTTCCACCTATGCGGCGATTCTCTCGGTCCTGCAGGAGCGGAAATATGTGCGGCTGGAAAGGCGCCGCTTCGTGCCCGAGGACCGCGGCAGGCTGGTGACGGCCTTCCTCGTCAGCTTCTTCAACCGCTATGTCGATACCGGATTCACCGCCGAGCTCGAGGAACAGCTCGACGACATTTCCGGTGGCCGCGCCGACTGGCGTTCCGTGATGCGCGCTTTCTGGGAAGAGTTCTCGCACGCGATCGACCAAACCAAGGATCTCAAGATCTCCGATGTCATCAACGCGCTGGATCGGGACCTCGGCCCGCACTTCTTCCCCCCGCGCGCGGATGGGCCGGACCCGCGGCTCTGCCCGTCCTGCGGCAAGGGGCGGCTCGGATTGAAGCTCGGGCGTTTCGGCGCCTTCATCGGCTGCTCGAACTATCCCGAATGTCCGTATACGCGCCGGCTTGCGATCGCGAACGGGGAAGGCGATTCGAGCGACTCGCTGAAGGAGGGCCAGCGCCTCCTCGGCAACGATCCGGAAAGCGGCGAGCCGATCACGCTCCGGCGCGGACCGTACGGGCTTTATGTCCAGCAGGGCGAGGCGGGGGAGAAGGAAAACGGGGCGGGTTCCGGGAAGAAACCGAAACGGGTGACCTTGCCGCGCGGGCTTGCCGGCGAGACATTGACGCTCGAGCAGGCGCTCGGCCTCCTGGGATTGCCGCGCCTGGTCGGCCGGCATCCGGAAACCGGGGAGCCCATCACGGCCGGGATCGGCCGGTTCGGCCCGTTCGTGAAGTTGGGCAATGTATTCGCCTCGCTCGACCGCGACGACGATGTGCTGGCAGTCGGCCTCAACCGCGCCGTCGACGTGCTGGCAAAGAAGCTGGCCGGACTGCGCACTCTCGGCGCCCACCCGGCTGACGGAGCCGAGGTGCTGGTGCGCAAGGGCCGCTTCGGACCTTATGTGCAGCACGGCCGGAAAGTGGCGACGCTGCCGAAGAATCTCGCACTCGATGCCGTGACCCTCGAGCAGGCGGTTGCGCTTCTGGCCGAGAAGGGCCGCACCCTCGGCCGCCGGAAGCAGGGCAACGCGGGGGCGAAGGCGAAGGCGGAGCCGAAGGCGAAAGCCGAGCCGAAGAAGGCGCGATCCGCGGCGGCGGCAGGGAAAACCAGGCGCAAGGTGGTGGGATGAAGTGAGGCGGCCATCGCGGATGCGGCGCACCGGTTCTTCTCCGGCCAAAGGACCGCCTGAAGCATCTGGCCCGCTTCTCGGGGTGTTTCGCGCGGGGAATTCCGGCGGGCGGCGGGGCGAAGCGGGGGAGATCGTTGCCGCCGACCGGCGTATCCGCGGGACTTTGCCGGTGCCGGCGGGCGCTGCCGGCGGCGCGGAGGCGGGCGAACTCGTGCTCGTGGAGCCGCTTTCCCGACGCGGCTTCGGCTCCCGCGCGGTGCGCATCACCGAGCGGCTGGGCCCGTTCGACGGCGTACATTCCCTGCACCAGATCGTCGTCCGCAGCCTCGAGATTCCCGAGGAATTCCCGGCTGATGCCGTGGCCGAAGCGGCTCGAGCCGGGGCAGTGGAAGGAGCGGGGCGAGACGATCTCCGCGCGCTGCCGCTGGTGACGATCGACGGCGAAAACGCAAAGGATTTCGATGACGCTGTGTTCGCCACGCCGGAGGGGCAAGGCTTCCGGATCGTCGTCGCGATCGCCGACGTGGCGCATTACGTACACCCCGGCAGCGCACTCGATCGCGCGGCGCTGGAACGCGGCAACAGCGTCTATCTGCCGGGCCGCGTCCTGCCCATGCTGCCGGAAGCCCTTTCGGAGGAGTGGTGCAGCCTCCGTCCGGGCGCGGAGCGGGGCGTTCTGTTCACCGAGATCCGGATCGATGCCGAAGGCCGGAAGCGCGGGCACCGCTTCGGTCGCGGACTGATCCAAAGTGCCGCCCGGCTGACCTACGGAGAAGTGCAGCGCGCGGCGGAACATGGAAACGAGCTTGGGCTGCCGCGCGGCACGCTCGGAAATCTCTACGCCGCGTGGGGCGCGCTGAAGCGGGAGCGAGCCAGGCGCGGGCCGCTGGAGATCGAACTTCCCGAGCGCACGGTGCAATGCGACGAGGCCGGCCGGGTCATCGGTGTGGTTCGCGAGGTGCGCTTGCCCAGCCACCGGCTGGTCGAGGATTTCATGATCCTTGCCAACGTCGCCGCGGCCGAGGAAATGCTGGCCCGGAACCTGCCCGGGCTCTATCGCGTGCATGCCAGGCCCGCAGCGGAGAAGATCGCGAGCCTCCGAGACTTCCTCGGCGAGTTCGGTCAGCGATTGCCGCCGGGAATCGCGATCCGGCCGGCCGATCTGACCGCCGCGCTGGCGGCGCTGGCCGGCTCTGCGGGGGCCGAGGTGGCTGCCGAGAAAGTCCTGCAGAGCCTGCCCGAGGCGGTTTACGCGGCCGAGAATGGCGGCCATTTCGGCTTAGCACTCCCGGCATACGCGCATTTCACGAGCCCGATCCGGCGCTACGCCGACCTTCTCGTGCATCGGGCGCTGGCCTCCAGCCTGCCGCCGGGCAACGGCGCTCTGCCGGGCGAGCGGCACCGTTCACTGGGCGAGGTTGCCCTGCATCTTCGGCTCACCGAACGTCGCGCAGTGGAGGCCGAGCGCGGAGTGCTCGCGCGTGCCGAGGCATCGCTGCAAGCGGGGCGCATCGGCAGTATAGGAGAAGGGCGCATTTCCGGCGTGACGCGTTCCTTGATTTTCGTCAAAATGGAGGACGGTGGATCGGATAGTGTGATTCCCGTTTCCACGCTGCCGAGGGATAGCTGGCATTACGACAAGGAAAGAGCGAGCCTCTCCGGCGCGCGCAGCGGGCAGCGTCTTCAGCCCGGCGAGCGCGTTCGCGTGCGCCTGGTGGCGGCCTGCCCGGTCAGCGGACGGATGGTTTCCCGCCTGGAAAAAGGTCCCGTCGGTGCGCGGCGCGACGACCGCACTGGAAGGCAACGCCGATCGCGGTGAATCTCAGGCTGGTGCTGCTGCTGCTCCTCGTAACGGCTCCGGCAGAGGCACTGGCATCGCCGCAGGGATCGATACCGCACTTTCCGGCCACGCTCACTTCCGAAGTTCTCGGCGAGGCACTTGCTTTCATCGAGCCGCGCACGCTCTCGCCGTATCCGGTTCCGACCCTCGCTCTCTGGGGGCTCGGCGGACTTTCCCTGCTCGATCCCTCTCTCTCCACGGAATTGTCGGCGGGGAAGCTTAGCCTGGCGTCACCCGACCGCGTACTCACGGCCATGACGGCGCCCAAGCCGGCGGACGTGCCTGCCTGGGGGCGGGCGATCGCGGATCTTGCCGCCGTGGCGTGGAACAATTCGCGCGAGGTCCGCGCGCTTGGGCCGGATGGCGTGATCCAGGCGTTTTTCGATGAACTCTTCAACCATTTCGATCCTTATTCCCGCTACGTGCCGCCTGGCGAGGCGGCGGCGGAGCGGGCTGCCCGCTCCGGCCAGGCGGGCACGGGGATCACGCTCGCCGCCCTGGATGGCGCGATCCTTGTGCGCGAAGTCGTCATCGGCAGCCCGGCAGCGATGGCGGGCATTCATGCGGGGGAACGGCTCCTGTTCGTGGACGGAGCGACAACGAGAGGCAAAGCTCCGCGTGCACTCGAGGCCGAAATGGCGGGCCCTGCCGGAAGCGCGGTCGTGCTGACGTTCGCCGATTCCGCACATCATGTGCGGACGGTGGCGCTGGTGCGGCGTGATGTGCCGCCGGAAACCGTGTTCTCCGTGCGCGACGGTGATCTCCTGGTGCTGCGGATCAGCGCTTTCGACGCCACCACCGGCCCGCATCTGGCCGACGAGATTGCCGCCGGGCTGTCGGTGGCCGCTCCGCCCAAAGGTATCGTTTTGGATCTCAGGGGAAATCGCGGAGGCCTCCTGGACCAGGCGGTCTATGCAGCGGATGTGCTGCTGGCCCGGGGCGTGATTGCGAGCACTGCCGGGCGTGACCCGTCCGCCTCGCATCTGTGGCTGGCGGCGGGGGCGGATCTGGCGGGCGGACTGCCGGTGGTGGTGGTGGTCGACGGGCTGACCGCCTCGGCGGCAGAAATTCTCAGCGCGGCGCTGGCGGACAACGGCCGGGCGGTGGTGCTGGGCAGCACCACGCTCGGTAAGGGACTTGTCCAGACGATCGAGCTGTTGCCGAACGGCGGGGAGCTTTTCGTCACCTGGAGCCGGGTCCTGGCGCCGCGCGGATGGCCGATCGAGGGGCTTGGCGTGCTGCCCCAGGTGTGTACGAGCCATGGCCCATCGTGGCTCGACCGCCAACTTGCCCAGCTCGGCGAAGGGGTGCAGCCGATGGCACGCGCCATCTTCGAGCACGAGACCGCCCGCGCGCCGTTGCCGCTGGCGCAGATCCTGGCGATCCGCAGTGCCTGCCCGGCTGCGGTCGGAAGCGAGGCGGATCTGCGGGCGGCGCGGTTCCTGATCGACAATCCTGCCGCCTACGCCGCCGCGCTGCTGCCACCGGCCGGACGGCCGCTTTTCCAGCCGCCACGGTGAGGTGCCGGCGCCGCCGCCTTGACCTTGCGCGCCCGGATGCGCCATTTTCCATGCACCAAGGGATTCCATCATGGCCAAGAGCAATACCGTTCAGATCAAGCTCGTCTCGTCCGCCGATACCGGCGTGTTCTATGTGACGAAGAAGAACACGCGGACGGCGAGCGGCAAGCTCGAGTTTCGAAAATACGACCCGAAGGTACGCAAGCACGTCGCCTTCAAGGAAGCCAAGATCAAGTAGGGCCGGATCGGGCAGAGCCGCACCGACCCGCTCGCACAAGAAAATCGCCGAGGAGGGCCGCGATGTCGCTGGCGGAGAAGGTTGCGCTCGTCAGTGGCGGGCTTTCCGGCATCGGGCAAGCCATCGCGCAGCGCTTCGCGACGGCGGGTGCGACGGTGGTCGCGGCCGACATCGCCGCCGAGGGGACGACGCTGGTGGCAGACCAGCCGGGGCGGTTTCGCTATTGCCTCGACGTGGCGGACGCGGAGGCGGTTGGCCGATGCGTGGCGGCTATTCTCGGCGCACTCGGGCGGATCGACGTGCTGGTCAATTCGGCGGGCGTGCTGGCCGGCGATCCGTTTCTGGAGACAGCGCCGGAAGTTCTCGAGCGTGTGCTGGCGGTGAACCTGCGCGGTACCTTTCTTCTGTCGCAGGCGGTGGCGCGGGGCATGGCGGCGGCGGGCGGCGGTGCGATCGTGACCATCACCTCGGTTTCCGGGCAGCGCGGCAATGCCGGGCGCGCCGCCTACGCGGCCTCGAAAGGCGGGGTGATTGCGCTCACGCAGGTGATGGCGACCGAGCTTGCGCCGCACGGCATCCGGGTGAATGCCCTGGCGCCCGGGCCGATCGAGACGCCGATGACGGCGGGGATGCACGATCCGGCGGTGCGGCAACGCTGGCTCGCGCTCACTCCGCTCGGCCGTTATGGAAAGCCCGAAGAAGTGGCGGCGGCGGCACTGTTTCTTGCCTCGGACGAGTCCGCCTTCATCACCGGCCACGTGCTGAACGTGGACGGGGGCTGGCAGGCAAGCGGCCTGCAAGCGGAGCGGAGCAAGCCGTAGCAAGGAGACAGTAAGGGCGATGCTGTGCTGCTTTACGCGGCGAGCGCGGCATCCGGCACGATCGTTGCCTTGACGCAGCGCATGGCGCGGGCGGCGGCGATCGCCTCGCTGATGCCTGCCTCGGAAAACGGAAACCAGGCCTGCATCTCGCGGAAGGGATAGCGGGCGCGCGAGCGGTCGAGCATTTTGATTCCGGACCAGATGTCGTCGGCGGTGAAGGCCCAGCTTCCGAGGATCGTGATGTCCTTGGTGCAGATTCGATGCCAGCTCGTTTCGATGGCGCCGGCGTCGGTGAACTGGCCCATCTCGATATAGGTGCCGCCGTCGCGCAGCATCTCGATGCCTTCGGGGCCGGCGGA
>JASHOF010000065.1 GCA_030041255.1 Acetobacteraceae bacterium | reverse complement strand
GCCGCCGCTGCTGCCGCCGGCGGAGGGTCCGCCGGCCGGCGTGCCGCCGGCCGCTGGCTGGTCGGGTTCCTGCGCGTCGTCGTGATCCTGCTCATTGCCGGCGCCATGGTGGGCTATCTCGGCTACCGGCATTTCACCGCCGGCCTGCCGAGCGTCAGCGTGCTGCGCCATTACCACCCGCCGGTGATGACGCGCCTGTTCGCAGCGAACGGCCGGCTGATCGCCGACTTCGGCCCTGAGCAGCGCATCTACGTGCCCTATGCCGAAATTCCGCCGTTGGTGCGCAATGCCTTCATTGCCGCCGAGGATCGCTACTTCTGGTACCACCCGGGCATCGACCCCTTCGCGATCGTCCGGGCCGGGATCTGGGATTTGCTGCATGTCGGCAGCGGGCGCCGCCCGCTCGGTGCTTCGACCATCACCCAACAGGTGGTGAAGAACATCCTGCTTGACCAGCCCATGACGTTCGACCTGAAAATCCAGGAGGCGATCCTGGCCCTCAGGCTGGAAGACGTGCTGAGCAAGCAACAGATTCTCGCCATCTACCTCAACCAGATTTATCTCGGGCTCAGCACCTACGGCGTGGCGGCCGCCGCCCAAGCCTATTTCGACAAGCCGCTCGACAAGCTGACCGTGGCCGAGACCGCCTTCCTGGCCGGCCTGCCCAAGGCGCCGACTGCCTACAACCCGTTCACCAACCCGGCCGGCGCCAAGGCGCGGCGGGACTGGGTGCTCACGCGGATGCGGGAAGACGGCTACATCACTGCCGCAGCGGAGCGGAAGGCCCTTGCCGAGCCGCTGGTGCCGCGCGCCGCCGGCCCCCCGCCCACCCCGTTGCCGGAGGCCGGCTATTACGTCGATGCCGTGCGCCAGGAGCTGATCAACCGCTTCGGCCTGAGACAGGCGACGGAGGGTGGGTTGATCGTGCGCACCTCGCTCGATCCGCTGCTGCAGCGCGCCGCGGTCGATGCCCTGCGCGACGGGCTGATGGCCTATGACCGGGCGCACAGCGGCTGGCGCGGCCCGGTGGCAAAGCTCGCGCCCGGCCCGACGCTGGCGGCAGACTGGGCGAAGGAACTGGCAGAGGTGAAGCCGCCGCCCGGCATGCTCGAGTCCTGGCGACTCGGGGTCGTGCTGTCCGAAACCCCGGCCAGTGCCGAGATCGGCTGGCTTGATCCCGCGCCCGATGCGCCGCCGGTCGGTCCCGCCCCACCTGCTGCGCCCCGCAAGGGAACGCTTCGGCCGGCCGATTTCGCCTGGGCGCGCGCCACTCTCAAGCCGGGCGACGTGGTGATGGTCCAACCCGTTGCCGCGCCTGCTCCCGCCACCCGGCAGACCTCGGCCACCATCCAGGAGGCCGAGGAAAACCTCGCCCTAATGCAGGTTCCCCAGGTGGAAGGAGCGCTGGTTTCCCTCGATCCGCGCACCGGGCGGGTGCTCGCCATGGTCGGCGGGTGGAGCTACCGCGAGAGCCAGTACAACCGGGCGATGGATGCCAAGCGCCAGCCGGGCAGCGGCTTCAAGCCCTTCACCTACCTGACCGCCCTCGAGCAGGGCATACCGCCGAGCCAGAAGTTCCTGGATGCCCCGATCGTCATGGCCGGGGCCGACGGCCCGTGGCGACCCTCCGATTTCGACCCGGGCTTCATGGGACCGATCACGATGCAGGTCGGGCTCGAGCAATCGGTCAACCTCGCAACCTTGCGGGTGGCCGAGGCAGTCGGGCTGCGCAATGTCGCGAAGACCGCCGAGGCGTTCGGCGTCGTGCACAAGTTCCCCCTCTACTACCCGGCAGTGCTCGGGGCGCTTGATACGACGGTGATGCGGATGGCCGGGGCCTATGCCTCCTTCGACGAGCTGGGCCTCAAAGTGACCCCGGCCTTGATCGACAGCGTCGAGAGCCCGGAAGGCAAGGTGCTCTGGCATTCGCAGGAAGTGGCCTGCAACAACTGCGCCGGCGGCAGCCCTGACCAGCCACCCGAGCTGGTCAGCAACCAGCCGCGCATCGCCGATCAGGCGAGCGTCTTTCAGCTTGTGACGATGATGAAGGGCGTCGTCCTGCGTGGCACCGGCGTGAACGCGGGCAAGGGGATCGACCGGCCGATCGCCGGGAAGACGGGCACCACCGACGAATTCAACGACGCCTGGTTCAACGGCTTTACCCCTAATCTCGTCACCATCGTCTGGATGGGCTTCGATACGCCGAAGAGCCTCGGGCAGGACGTGACCGGCGGAGCCGTTTCAGCGCCGATCTGGAACGCCTTCATGAAAGTGGCGCTCAAAGGGCGCCCGGTGCTCGATTGGCCGGTACCGCCCGGGATTGCGATGCAAACCTTCGACACCGCCGACGGAACTGCGATCGGTGCCTTCAAGACCAACCAGACGCCAGGGACGGAGGTGCAGACGGCTTCGTCCCCGGACGGCGAGAATCCGGCCAGCCCGCCCACCGCCTCCACTGCCGCTGCTGCCACTACATCCGGGCTCGACGCCGGGATGAGCGGCCTCTATTGACGCTCGGGAATCGATCCTGGAACCGAGGCTCCCTTGTCCGCCGAAGCAGACGCCCTGAATGAGCAGATCCGGCAATCGCTGGCGCTGCTGAGGAGGTATCTTTGACTGGGATGCCGCCTCTGCCCGCCTGGCGGAACTGAACGCCCGGGCCGAAGCCCCCGGTCTGTGGAACGATCCGGCCTCGGCACAGACGGTGCTGCGCGAGAGGACGCGGCTCGCGGCCGGGCTCGATGCCGTGCGGAGGCTCGAGACGGAAACCGATGACGCGATGGAACTGGTCGGGCTGGCCGAGGCCGAAGGCGATGCGGAGGTCGCCGGGGAGGCGATCGGCGCCCTGCAACGCCTGGCCGAGGAGGTGAAGCGGCGCGAGGGAGAAAGCCTGCTCGCCGGCGAGGCGGACGCCAACGACGCCTATCTCGAGATCAATGCAGGCGCCGGCGGCACCGAGGCACAGGACTGGGCCGAGATGCTGCGGCGGATGTACATGCGCTGGGCGGAGGCGCACCGCTACAAGGTCCAGCTTCTCGAGGAGAGCCCGGGCGAGCAGGCTGGCATCAAGTCGGCGACGCTGCAGATTTCCGGGCCCTTCGCCTATGGCTGGTTGAAGACCGAAGCAGGCGTGCACCGGCTGGTCAGGATCAGCCCGTTCGATGCCAATGCCCGGCGCCAGACGAGCTTCGCCAGTGTCTGGGTCTATCCGGTGGTGGACGAGACGATCGAGATCGCGATCAACGAGGCCGACCTGAAGGTGGATACGTTCCGCTCTTCCGGTGCCGGCGGCCAGCACGTGAACAAGACCGAAAGCGCGATCCGCATCACCCATATGCCGAGCGGCATCGTCGTTGCCTGCCAGACCGATCGCAGCCAGCATCGCAACCGCGCGATCGCCATGCAGATGCTGCGTGCGCGGCTCTACGAGCGCGAGTTGCAGAAGCGCGAGGAGGCAGCGGCGGCGGCGGCCAGCCAGAAGACGGATATCGGCTGGGGCCACCAGATACGCAGCTACGTGCTGGCACCCTATCAGCTCGTGAAGGACCTCCGCACGGGTGTCGAGAAGGGCAATCCGGCCGCCGTGCTGGACGGGGATCTCGACGCATTCATGGCCGCGGCACTGGCCGCCCGGGTCGGCGGCACGCGGAGCGAGGCGAGCGCGCAGGCCCGCTGACCGCGAAACATTTACCGGAGATCAACGGCATGGGGCGAAAAGGAAGGCCCCATCCCGCGGATTCCCATGCACGATCCCGGCCAGGACACGCTTGCCCTCGCCCTTGCGCACCATCAGGCGGGCCGCCACGAAGCGGCCAAGGCTTTTTATCGGCAGGTCCTCGCCGGGGATCCGGACCACCCGACCGCGCTCTATCTTTACGGCTGGCTTCAGTTCGAGGCCGGCCAGATCGAACCGGCGATCGCCCTGCTGCGCAAGGTGGTGGCACTCCGCCCCGATAACGCCAAAGGCCACGAAGCGCTCACAGAGATGCTGGCCGCGCTTCTCGCCCGCGTGCGCAGCTTGCTCGCAACGGGGCGTGCAGACGAGGCTCGGGCCGTGCTGGGGCGCATCGAGGATCCGGCAGCACTCGCCGATCCCCTGCGCGCCGAGGCATGGTTCCTCAGCGGCCGCGTCGCCAAGGCGTTTCATGAGTTCGCCGCCGCGATCGAAGCCTACGAACGGGCGATTGCGATGGTCCCCGGCTTTGCTGCGGCGCATCTTGATCTCGGCAACTGCTTCGCCGAAACCGGACAGCCAGATGCGGCCGAGCGCGCACTGAGGAATGCGCTGGCCATCGAGCCAGGGCTCAAGGAAGCCCATGCGAGCCTCGGCTCCGTGCTGCTGCTTGCAGGAAGAGAGGCAGAGGCGGAGCAGTGCTGTCGCGCGGCACTGGCGATCGACCGCGATATGGTCGCGGCGCACCAGAATCTGGCCGCCATCTGCGCGGAGACGGGACGCGAGGCGGAAGCGACGATGCACCGCGACGCGGCCTACCGCCGCCAGAGCCTCTTCATCGAAAGCGCCGGGCGACCTCACGTCACGGTGCTGATGCCGACAACCGCGGCAGGCGGCAACGTGCCGGGAAAATTCCTCTTCCCGCGCGACCGTTGCACCGTCCTCAAATGGTTCGTGGAGTACGCGAAGCCGGGAGAGGCGAAACGGCTGCCTGGCTACGCCCTCGTTTTCAACGGGATCGGCGATCCGGATGCCGCCGTTCCAGCCGAGGCATCGCTCGCACGTTTCCTGGCGACCTGCACGAAGCCGGTCCTCAACCCGCCGCCAGCGGTCGCCCGCACGCGCCGAGACCGGCTGGCGCGATTACTGGCCGGCATCGAGGAGATTGTCGTGCCGGAGGTGCTGCGGCTCGATCCGACATCGCCACCCGGCGCCGAGGTTGCGTTTCCGGTCCTGCTACGCTCCGCGGGCTCGCACGGCGGCGCCGGCGTACGGCTTGTGCACTCCCCGGCCGAATTCGCCGCGGTTCCCGATTTCGCAAAGCGAAGCTGGTACCTGACCCGCTTCGTTCCCTACCGTTCGGCGGACGGCTGGCACCGCAAATACCGAGCGATCTTCATCGAAGGGCAGCCTTTCCCTTATCACCTGGCGATTTCACAACATTGGCTCGTGCACTATGCGACCGCAGACATGCTGTCCGATCCGGCGAAAGGAAGAGAGGAGAGCGCGTTTCTCGAGAATCCCCAGAGCACGATCGGCGCTCAGGCGACGGCAGCGCTCTGTGCTGTCGGCGCACGCCTCGGCCTCGATTTCGCCGGCATCGATTTCTCGATCCTGCCGGACGGCCGGCTGCTGGTCTTCGAGGCGAACGCGACCATGCTCGTGCATCCGGAGGCCGATCCGGGTCCCTTCTCGTACCGCAACAGGGCCGTGCGACGCATCCTCGATGCCTTCGCGGCCATGGTCCGCTCGCGCATCGCTTTCGCGGCTGCTGCCGACTGATCCTTCGTCTCCTCAGGCCGGACATCGCTGCCCTGCTGCGTTGACCTGATTCAATCCGCCACCGCTCGGGCGTTCTTGCGTCGTGGAGTTTCGCCGACCTCGCCGATCAGTTCGGAGAGTCGCGCCCGGGCAATGGCAAGGCCCGCGCGACCCAGCCTGGTCGCCCGATAAATTCGCCGACGCCTTCCCCCCGCGCCACCCCTGTCCTCGCGCCCGCGCAGATATCCCCTCTCCTCCATCGCCCGCAGCATCGGGTACAGCGTGCCGGGACTGAGGCGATAGCCGTGTCGCGCCAGTTCCTCGATGATCCACTGGCCATAGACCGGACGCTCGGTCGCGTGGTGCAGGATGTGGATGCGGACGAACCCGGACAGCAGGTCATGATGGTCCATCGGTGGACATCGTATTCCGATATCGGATATCGTTAAATAGCGAAACTGCCCGGGCCGGAGGCCAGCGAGGTGAACAGCGCTGCACGAGGACCGCCCGCGCGTGGCAGTGCGAGCGAAGTGTTCTGCGCCTCTCTCGGTCTCGGCCTCACCTCGTTCGGCGGGCCGATCGCGCATCTCGGGTATTTCGAGCGGGCTTATGTGCGCGAGCGCGGATGGTTGTCTCCGGAGGAATATGCGGACCTGGTCGCTCTGTGCCAGATGCTGCCTGGCCCGGCGAGCAGCCAGACCGGATTCCTGATCGGGTTGCGTCGTGCAGGATGGTCGGGTGGGTTCGCCGCGTGGGCGGGCTTCACGTTGCCTTCCGCAGTCGCGATGTTCGGCTTCTCCGTGCTGGCGCCGGCAATGCGAGGCGCCGCACTGAATGCAGTGCTGCACGGCCTGAAGCTGGTCGCGGTGGCTGTCGTCGCGCAAGCCGTGTGGAGCATGGCGCAGAATCTCTGTCCCGACCGCCTGCGCGCAGCGATCGGGCTGTTCGCAGCCGCCCTCCTGCTCGTCAGCGCCGGAGCGGACACGCAAATGCTGGCTTTGGCCCTGGGCGCGGCCGGCGGCGCCCTGTTCTGCCGTGGCATCGCCGCGAATCCGGCGCTGCCGATCATGCCGGTGAGCAAGCGCGCGGGCAGCATCGCGCTGGTGCTGTTTCTGGCGTTGCTGGCGGGCCTGCCGCTCGCCGGCCGCGCTCAGCCGCACTCGCTCGTGGATCTGGCCGGAATCTTCTACAAAGCCGGGGCGCTCGTGTTCGGCGGCGGCCACGTGGTGCTGCCCCTGCTGCACGACGCGCTGGTACCGCAAGGCTGGCTTTCGGATAGCGCTTTCCTGGCCGGATACGGGGCGGCGCAGGCCATTCCGGGCCCGCTCTTCACCTTCTCGGCTTATCTCGGTGCGACCGTGGCGCCGAAGGGTGCTGATTTGCTCTGGTCAGGGGTCGCGCTGGCATTCATGTTCCTGCCAGGCATCCTGGTCGCTCTTGCCGGTCTGCCGCTCTGGTCCTGGCTCGGGCAACACCCGGCGGCACGAGCGGCGCTGGCCGGAATCAATGCCGCCGTCGTCGGCGTGCTGGGCGCAGCACTCTACGATCCGATCTGGGTCAGTGCCATCGGCAGCGGCCTGGACGTCGCGATCGCGCTCACGGGATTCCTGCTGCTCGAGCGCTGGCGCGTTCCGCCGCTCGCGGTGGTCGGGTTCTCCGTATGCGCGGCGCTGCTGTCAGCCGCTTTCCAATGATCCCCCTGATTCGTACCGAGGTCGCTCCATGATCGGGAGCCGCACCGCCATCCTGATGAATGATGCTCCTGGGCCGCGGAGGTTGCAGGACTTTGCCATCTTTCTCCTGTGTCAGCGCGCGCTGCGGATCCGCAGAAGCTGTCATCTTGCCCTCCGGGACTCCAACGCGAACGGACCCTCTCTTCACCGGAGAGCCGGGATCCTGGTTGACTTCCGGCACCGCGTCCTGATATTTTTCTTTCGTAACTTCTCGCCATTATTCTACTGGCGATAGAAATGCCTTTTCGTCCTGCCGGACAGAAAGGAGATTGCCGTGGCGACGCTGGATTTTTCCCGCACCGGCTCCAAACTCCAGCTCACGGCCGCCAATGGGACTGTGATCGGAAGCTGGGATGCGGCGAACAATGTCGACTCAGGTAGCAAAGGTCCTTGGCCCAATGGTTCCTACGAGTTCGATTATTACGTCGCCCATCCGGGCGATCCGCCCAATTCGGCTTATGGCAGTCACGGTTTCTTTGGTTTCGACGTTCCTGGTCGCGAAGGAATGGGTGTCCATTCCGGCCGCGAGGGCGTCGTCGACGGGCTCGGCCGAAGCGGTTTCAGGTATTGCACGTTCGGCTGCATCCGCACCACGGATGAGGCAACGGCGCAACTCGTCAAGACCCACGCAATCGACCCCATCGCCTCTATCACAGTCGGTGACTGATCCTGGCCGCATCTGCCGAACTTACCCGGGCTGCCCCGCCCTCAGACATTAGCGGGCGCGGGTTCGCGGGGACCGTTCGGATATCCCTGGCGAATGCGCTCGCCTCCGAGATCACTGCGGCCGCGCTCTTTGCGATGCCCGAAAGATCGCCCTCGTGTCCTGCCCCCGACGTTTGCTGCCGCCGGAAGCAAACGAAAGGGGACAAGCAGGCCACTGAAAATAAAGCGGTTTATTCGAACCCGCGATTCAGGCCCTCCGACGATTCCGCCTCGGGCGATCGCGGGCTAGGCAGCCGCCGCACTTTCAATGGCGCGAAGTGTCGCCCGGGCAACGGAGCGGCTGTCAGGAGGAAACGACAGGTACCAGCCCGTGCCGCAGCATGATTTCCCCGATCCTGGCAGGATCGGGTGGGCCGGCGGCAACGAGAGCGGCGATCTCGCGGAAATAGGCGGGCCCGAGCACGCCGGGGGTCAGGACGCAGAGACAGGTTGCCGGCGCATCCGTTCTGTTGTCGAACCAGTGCACGACGCCGCGCCTGATGAATGCGGACTGGCCAGGTCCGACGGCGATGTCCTGCCCCGCGACGCGAAACGTCACCGTGCCGCTGATGCCGTATACGGTCTCGTCCCAGCTTTCGTGGTAGTGGGGAACCGGCATCCGGGCCTTCGGCTGGACCGTCATCCTGAACATGTCGAGGCTTGCTTCGGTGTCGTCCTTGCTGTGCAGGAACTCGAGTTCCAGCCCGCCGATCCTGATTGTTTCCATGGCGATCCCCCGTTTGGTGACGCTGCGTTCCGTCTGTCGCCCGACGGATGTAGCATCCGCATGGGCTGATCGCATCCGCCCTCGGAGGGATCGATCGCGGGACCCGGAAGGAGCAGGATGGTGTCGTATCCCGGTGTGACGATTGTAACCGGTGCCGCCGGCAATCTCGGATCGGCCGTGTGCGGCCTCTTGGCGCGGCGCGGATGCAAGGTTGTTGCCGTGTACCGTGAGGCGGCTGGTCCGCATGCAGCGCTTGCCGCGCCGCCGGCGCTCGTTGTGAGGGCATCGGATCTCGCCGATCCGGCCTGCTCTGCCAATGTTGCCGCCGAAACCATCAAGGCGCTGGGGCGGATCGACGGACTTGTGCATACGGTCGGCGGTTTCGCGATGGGCAGTGTTGCTGCGGACGGGCCGGAGCTTTGGGATCGGATGTGGCGGATCAACCTCGTCACGGCGGCCAACATGATCCGGGCCGTCTGGCCGGCTATGCAGGCGAACCGAGGCAGCATCGTCGCGATCGGGGCACAGCCGGCCCTGCGCGCGGGCGCCGGCATGGCCGCCTATGCGGGGACGAAGGCCGCCTTGCTGCGGCTGATCGAGGCGGCAGCCGAAGAGGGTAAGTCCCACTCCATCCGTGCGAACACGGTGTTGCCGGGCATCATCGATACGCCGCAGAATCGCGCCGCGATGCCGGATGCCGACACCGGACAATGGGTAACGCCGGAGCAGGTCGGCGAGGCGATCGCCTTCCTGCTCTCGGAGGCGGCAAACGGCATCAGCGGCGCGCACCTCCCGGTCGCGGGCCGCGGCTGAGCGCTCTCTACCCGGCGACCGGCCCGGCTCGATCGGATGAGCCGGCTGGCGGCGTAGCTGGTGCAGGCGCTTGTAACACGCGGGGGCGGGGCGAGCTCGGCACGCGTGTGATCTGCCTCACACGCCTCCGGTTGCGCTGGCGGTATTGTTTCAAGAGGGACGGCCGGCGGCGTAAAGAAGCACGCCGGCAAAAAAACAGTTGTGGACGTCCAACGAAGAGAGAAAAAATGTTCAACAGCACGGTCTTGGAGGTTGCAGCGGGGCTTTGCTTCGCCTTTCTTGCGGTGAGCCTCGCGACAGGCGTGATCGTCGAGGCGCTTGCGTCCGCAACCAAATGGCGGTCGCAAACTCTTCTCGCCGGCGTGAAAGAGCTGGTGAATGATCCCGAGTTCGGGGCGCTTGCGGAGGCGCTCTATGCCCATGCGCTGATCAACCCGCGCGGGCCCGGCAAGTCGGCGCCGAAGCGCAATCTGCCCAGCTATATCGATCCCGGCCAGTTCGCCGACGCGCTGATGGACGTGGCGGGGCTTTCTGCCGTTCTTGCGAAGTCTCCAGCCGCAGAGGCTGCGCATGAGCTGCCGGCGGCCCTGCAGGACGCGGTCGACAAGGTGGTGCCGATGGACAAGAACCCGCAAATGAACGCGCTGTTCAGCGGAATCATTCAGCGCAGCCAAGGCGATGCCGGGAAAATCCGGAAAGAGCTGGCAGACTGGTTCGATCACGGAATGGACAGGGTGAGCGGAGTGTATAAGCGCCACGCGCAACTGGCGGGCCTGGTGGTGGCGCTCATTCTTTGCATCGGACTCAATATCAATGCGTTCCGGATTGCGCGGACGCTCTGGGTACAGCCGGGCATCGTGCACATAGCCGGCATGGACAACACGCTGCCGGATGCAGTCGGGGCCATGACAGAGCTCCAGAACAGCTTTCCGATCGGCTGGGCATGGCCGGTGGCAGCGGCCAAGCAAGACGCGCCAGGGGCGAAGCGAGATGCGGCGGCTGGGGGACAGTTCGTCACGGTGAGCTTGTTTGAGCAAGGTGCCGGGTGGCTGATCACCGCTCTCGCCACCCTGTTCGGCGCACCGTTCTGGTTCGACGCGCTGCAGTCCGTGATCCGATTGAAAGGCAGCGGGCCGAGCCCGCAGGAAAAACTCGAAAACCGGGCGGCCGCGGCGTAGGCACCGGGATAGCCGCTTTCATTACCTCTTCGCAACAATATGCAGTGCCAGCAGGAGAAGCGACACGGCTCTGGTGCAAATAGGGTAAAGGGCAAGAGGTTCCGCTATCGGTCGCTGGTGTTCTCGGCTCTACGGAGCTGCCAGGACTGCCTCCCGGATAGCGGGCGCACTTCGATCCCGAAGACGAAGCTGTCCAAGATGGAACTGCTCCTTGCGGATCCGTCGCAACAGCTCAATCCCGGCGATGGTGATTGCCGCAGTCGTGAACCGCTTGACCCCGAGCATCGGACCGATCCGCAATTTCACGCCCCGATGGTCTTGCTCGATCAGATTGTTCAGGTATTTCGATGAACGCAGCTTCGTGTCGGCAGGCAATTCATCG
>JASHOF010000064.1 GCA_030041255.1 Acetobacteraceae bacterium | reverse complement strand
ATATCCCAAAGGCGTCAAAATCTCCGACGCCCAGCTCGCCGCCGTCCGCATCTCCCCGCACGAATTCCATGGCGATTGGAACTACACCATCTCGCCCAACTCAAATGCCCCCCGACGGCCACCATAAATTGACTGACTTATTTAGGCGCAAGCCCTTAGCTCAGACCTGGAGCACAAAGGGCCATTGACATACGCTTAGGCCGATGTCGCGCGGGTTCGCCACTTGATCGGGTCTTCGTCATTTGATGTGGTTCGTTTCGATTCCGGCGTGCGTCGTAGACCGAGCCGAATGCTTTGCTGGTTTCGAGTCCTGGAATGATGATGGCGCCCCTTGCATCTGATTCACTGACGTTTGGTCCCACGCAGCGGCTAAACGTGGGCTTCGCGCCTCTACGGGTGTTGCCGTAGAGACATCACTCTGGGCCTTCGATCGCTTGCTCTCGACACAACGCCGTTCCGATTGCCCGTGCTACAACCGGAGCGGCAACATGCGCGCGCAGGAGTTCGATGCTCCCTCGGCCATACATGGGGCGCCGGATCGTTTTCAGGCGGTTGATTTGACCCTCGAGCTGGCCATTGCTCCAGGGAGTACCGATCGCCGCTCGGACTGCGTTGATGTCGCGCTTCAATGTCCGTGCATAGCGCTCGATGGGCGTCAGTCCAGGGCGCCGGGCGTCATTCAGCCACTTGTCCAGGGAGCGGAGAAAACCTGGTCTTTCCGGCTGGACCGTGGACGATTGATTGGTTCAGACGGGGAGAAGCTGTCGTGGAATGGGGGATCAAGCTTGAGGCGAGGAGCGGATGGGGAGAGGTCGAAACCATCGAAGTGGCGCACTTCAAGCGGCGCGTCGTGGGTTTGACCGCCGAGGAGATCGGCCTGTCCCTCGACGAGGCAAAGCAGGTCCTGGCCGAGCTACAGCGGCTCGTCCTGCAGACCCAGATGGAGGAGTACACGTACTGCGCACGCGTCTGCCCGGCGTGCCTCAAGGTGCGTCGCCAGCGCGATTGTCGCACGCGAACCATCCAGACGCTGTTCGGGACGGTGACGGTCGACGCACCGCGGATCAACATCTGTCCGTGTTCCAACGCGATAGGGTTCGTCGATCTGTCGTTCTCATCACTTGCGGAACTGCTTCCCGACCGTTGCACGCCCGAGCTCCGGCGGATCCAGGCTGAACTCGGCGCCCGGCACTCATTCCCCGAAGCCGGGCGGCTGTTGTCGCGGCTCTTGCCGTGCTCGCCTATCAACCATGCGACGATCCGCAACCGGACGCACCGGGTCGCTGCCGAGATGGAAGCGTCGTCCAACGCGGATCCGGTCGAACCGTCTATATCGAGCGGAGAGACCGTGGTGATGATTGACGGCGCCCACATCCGGGCCGTTCCTGGTCATCAAAGTCGGCATCTGGACGTGACGGTAGGCAAGGTGGAGGTAGCCGGTCGCAAGCCACGTCGCTTTGCGTTTGCGCCAAAGGGCGCGGATCATCCCCTAGACAATTTGCGCACCGCGCTCGCCGCGCAAGGTTGGCTTCCTGGTCAGAAGGTGACCGCGATCAGCGATGGTGAGGCGGTTCTTCCCAATTTGGTACGGGCCGCGACCAGAGAACCGGTGCGGCATATCCTTGATTGGTTCCATCTGTCGATGCGCATGCGCCCGATCGAGCAGATGCTGCTCGGCCTCTCCAGTCGCGATATTCAGGTTCGTCCGCTACAGGCAGCTCAGGCGTCAATCGAGCGAGCCAGGCAATTATTGTGGCATGGACGGCCGGCGCAGGCAGATCAGGAGTTGACACGTTTCGCCGATCACTCGCAAAACATTGCTCGCAGGAGTGAGCGACTGTCTTGGATGTCAAGCGTGATCTGATGGCTTCATTGTCGCGCGCGGCTTGGCGGCTGTTCAAGGCTGGCGCTGTCGCGCCATCGCTGACGCGGCGAGTGGCCTTGAGCAGCCGATCGCCGCGCGCAAGTGGCTTGGGATCGGATCGACGCTCAGACATGCTTGGCCTCCGTCCACGGCTGTTTGCAGCGCAGGATGGCGTTCAGGATGGTCAGCAGTTTGCGGGCACAGGCGACAAGAGCGACGAGCTTTGGCTTCCCCGCCGCCACCAGCCTGTCTCGGAAGGTTTTGAGCAGAGGGTTATGCTTGGCGGCGACCATGGCGCCCATGAACAAGGCGGCGCGGACGCTGGCTCGGCAGCCGCCGATGAAGCTTCTGCCACGCCATTGACCGGATTGGCGGGTGAAGGGAGCCAGACTGCCGAGTTCGGGCAGTTCGGCGATCAGGGTTCGGGCGATGGTCGGCCCGATCCCTGGCACCGAGACCAGCAGGGCTTCCTTTTCGCGCCAGATCGCCGAGCCGTGCACGAAATTCTCGAGATCGTCATCGGCACTGGCGAGTTCCCTTTGCAAGGCCTTGACCAGGTGCAGGATGCTCTTCCTGACGCGCGCTGGAGCGTGCTTTTCCCGCTGCCGCTCGGCGCCGAGCATGGCCAGGATCTGCCGGCGCCTGGTAACCAGATCGGCCAGCAGCCGGGTCTCGGCATCCGGCAAGGGCGGAGCGGCGGATCGGTG
This sequence comes from Acetobacteraceae bacterium, assembly GCA_030041255.1. GTDB lineage: Bacteria > Pseudomonadota > Alphaproteobacteria > Acetobacterales > Acetobacteraceae > JAKAWQ01. The sequence continues at coordinate 3,894 of JASHOF010000064.1, read as the reverse complement.
GCCGCGACGAAGTGGGCGATTACCGCGGCATCGATCGGATCGGTCTTGGCGCGTTTGCCGAGCGCATGAGCGAACGCACGCACCTGCGCCGGATTGACAACGACCACTGGCAGGCCGGCCGCGCCCAGGCTGGCCGCAACCACCGTTTCGAAGCCGCCGGTGGCCTCGATGCCAACCGCCTTGGCGTTGAGCGGAGCCAGGCGATCGATCAGGGCCGCGATACCCGCCGCGTCGCGCGCCACCGCGAAGGCCTCGCCGCTCGGCCGTACGTGGATATCGAGATGGTCCTTGGAAACGTCGATCCCAACGATGATGGGGTCCATGTTGTCCCGTCCTCGTGCAAGCGGGCTTCGCAAACCGCCCAAGCGACTGTTCGGGTTCGATGAAACGGCAGGCGAGAGCCCTCGCTCACCCACGGGCTTGGCGTCCCTCGGGGACTCCGGCTTCCCGCCCGCCACCACAATCCGCACCTTACCCGATGCGGACCGATCAAAGTTACAAGGGTCCTGAGCAAGCGGTGACGACAGATCTCCTGCGTCACTGCTCTGACCTGCGCAGCTACGTGCAAAACAACCGCCGAGCCATTGTCAGCTATCATCGCCGGTATCATAGCAATCGCCCGATATCGACATCGCGCGCCGAGGGCTGCGTCGACGAGAGAGCAAACGCTCGCATGGGCAGGCGCCAGCGAATGCGGTGGTCGCCACGCGGCGCTCATCGCGTCGCTGTCGTCCGAGCTGCTGTCCTTGATGGCCGGCTCGGCGTGACTTCGTGCGATCAGTTGGCAGCCTAGTCGACCAGGGTCTTTCCGCTCCCCCGGAAGGTCTGCACCATGAACTCGATGAGCTCCTCCAGTTTGATCTCGCTTAAGCTCTTGTCCACCGTCACCTGGCCATGCTGTATCACGTTGATGCGGTCGCAGATTTCGAAGAGGTGTGTGTAATTATGGTCTATGACAATGATCGAGACATTCGCTTTTTTGGATAGACTGTTGATCAGCCCAATGATCAGGGACGTTTCTTTCGCACCCATTGCCGCCAGCGGCTCGTCGAGCAGCAGGACCTTGATGTTCTCCTGCCGGACCGCCCGGGCCACGGCGATGGCCTGCCGCTGGCCGCCGGACAACTCTGCGACCGGTGTGTCGACGGAAGGAATGTTGACGCCGATTTCGTCCAGAAACTGTCTCGCGGCGGCGCGCATCACTCGGTTGCCGAGAAACCGGAACCAGCCACCTCGGGTGTATTCGCGGTTGAGAAAGAGATTGTGGTACACGCTCAGCTCGCCAACCAGCGCCAGGTTCTGGAACACAGTCTCGATGCCGTGTTGGCGTGCGTCCCGCACAGAACGGAACTTGACCTCCTCGCCCTCAAGGTAGATGCGGCCACCGTCCGGCCTGTGCAGTCCCGTCAAGATCTTGACCAGCGTAGACTTGCCCGCGCCGTTGTCGCCGACCAGTCCCAAAACCTCGCCGCGCCGTAGATGCAAGTTCACGCTCCGCAACGCGATCACGGGACCGAAGCTCATCGAGATATGCTCGGTCCGCAACACGTCCTCGACGCCGGCCGGTTCGTTGGTTCCGCCATTTGGCGTCATGAGCGGACCCTTCCCTTTCTGCGCTGCACGAATATCGTGAAGATCACGCTGACAACTTGGCCAAACGACCCGCGCGACCCTCGCTTGGAGGTTGCAAGCTCGATCTGGACATTGAGGATCATGGCGACCAGAATCGTCAGGCCGGTGACCAGGTCGAGTGCAAAGGAACTGGTGCCCAGGATAAGGAACCCGTTCTTGATCATACCCAACACGCATGCACCGATGCAGGCACCAACCATGGTGCCGCGTCCCCCGGTTAGCGCGGTGCCGCCAATCACAGCGGAGGTCACGCCGTAAAACATGAAGGTCAGGCCATCGGTAGCGGGGTCGAGACTGCCAAGGTGATAGCCGTCCACGATGCCCATCAACCCGCCCAGCAGCGCGCACAGCACGAAGCACCAGATCTTGATGTAGTCGACTCTGATCCCCGACTCCCTGGCGGACTCCGTGTTTCCCCCGACGGCCACGATGTGCAGACCGAAGGTCGTGCCTCGCAGCATTACATGCATCACTGCGGCGATGCCCAGCGCCCAGAAGGCCTCGGACCAGGGCCATCCCCCCAGGATGTTCACCAACGTGCCCGAGCCGATCGGATTGGTCGGCGCCCCGTGTGAATAGATGAGGATTATGCCCCTAAGGGCGAAAGCCATTCCCAGGGTGGCGATGAACGATGGCACGCGCAGGCTGACGCTGACCAGGCCGTTGATCAACCCGAGTCCACAGCATACCAACAGCGCGAGGACGACGCTTGCCAACACGGGGACACCAGCATGATTCCAGTACGTCACGAAAAAGGGCGATACGATGTACATCTGGCCCACTGACAGATCGATCTCGCCCAGGATCAGGACCGGCACTTCGGCAAGCGCAAAGATGGCGAAGGGTGCGATAAACTGGGACAGCACCAGGGCGTTGGCGGATGTGAAGAAGTTCGGGGACTCGATCGTGAAGAAGATTGCCAACGCGACCGCGACCAGGCTGCTGACCACCTCGGTCAGATGCTGGCCGATGAACCGCCGCATAACCGATGCGGGTATGCGGCGCTTCACCACTGGCAACGCCGGGGTGTCTGAGCTCATATTCTAGACCCTATGTCCGCTGCGTGATCGGCGGCCCGCTCCTCAGCATGCATAGTGTCGAGGGTTGTGCCGGGTGGCCGGCGCAGAGCCTCAGGCATGGGGAACGGGCCGGATGGAACATATCACATACGTTGGCTTGGATGTGCACAAAGCGACGGTTTCGATGGCGGTGGCGGAGAGCGGCCGGGCCGGAGAAGTGCGGCAGGTCGGTGTTGTTGCGAACCGCCCGGAAGTTCTGCGCAAGCTGGTGGCGCGCCTTGCCAAGGGCGCGCCAGCGGCTGAGCTTTTGCTATGAGGCAGGGCCCTGTGGCTATGGGCTGCAGCGGCTGCTTGCGGGTGACGGTCACGATTGCATCGTGGTGGCGCCCTCGCTGATCCCGATGCAGTCGGGCGAGCGGGTGAAGACCGATCGTCGTGACGCAACGACGCTGGCAAAGTTGCATCGCGCCGGCGAGTTGACGCCGATCTGGGTTCCCGATGCCGCGCACGAGGCGATGCGCGATCTGGTACGGGCGCGGGCGACTGCGGTGCGGGTGCTGGGGAAGGCACGGCAGCATTTGCAGAGCTTTCTGCTGCGCCACGGTAAAGTCTATCACGGGGCTCGCCGGCTGGACCCTTGCCTACCGGCGCTGGCTGACTGCCGTCCGGTTCGATCACCCGGCGCAGCAGATCGTGTTTCAGGATGATATCCACGCCGTCCAGGACGCGGAGGCGCGACGTGACCGGCTGATGCAACAGATCGAGGCGCTGCTGCCCGACTGGTCGATGGCGCCCGTCGTTGCCGCACTGCAGGCGATGCGTGGGATCGCCCCCGTGGTAGCGGGCACGATCGTGGCGGAAATCGGCGATTTCCGTCGCTTTGCCAATCCGCGGCAGTTGATGGCCTATCTCGGCCTGGTGCCGTCGGAGCACTCGACCGGCGAGAGGGTCCGGCGCGGCGGCATCAGCAAGGCGGGCAACAGCCGGGCTCGCCGGGCGCTGGTCGAAGGGGCCTGGGCATATCGTTTCCCGGCCCGGGTCAGTGCGCACCTGCAGGATCGGCTCGATGACCTGCCGAAGGGCGTCACGGACATTGCGTGGAAGGCGCAGACGCGGCTTTGCGGCCGCTATCGTCGGCTGATGGCCAGGGGCAAACGCCGCACCGTCGTGGTCACGGCGATCGCCCGGGAGATGGCCGGCTTTCTGTGGGCGATCGGGGCCCAGGTGGCGCCGCTTCCGCCTC
>JASHOF010000063.1 GCA_030041255.1 Acetobacteraceae bacterium | reverse complement strand
GGAACGCGGCCGATGATCTCGGAGTTTTTCATCGCGCGTCCGGTCCTCGCCAACGTGTTGGCGATCCTCTTCGTGCTTCTCGGTGGTGTCGCGCTTCTCGAATTGCCCGTCGCGCAGTACCCGAACGTCGTGCCGCCGACGGTGCAGGTGACGACGCGCTACCCGGGAGCAAGCGCCGTCACGGTCATGCAGAACGTGGCGCTGCCGATCGAACAGGCGGTGAACGGTGTCGAAGGCATGCTCTACATGCAGTCCACCAGCGCCTCGGATGGCAGCTATACGCTCACCGTTACCTTTCGGATCGGCACCGACCTCGATTTCGCGCAGGTTCTTGTGCAGAACAAGGTGGCGAGCGTACTGGCCTCCCTTCCGGTGGCTGTGCAGGCCCAGGGCGTAACTGTACAGAAGCGCTCCACCGCGATCCTGCAAATCATCACCTTGGTTGGCGACAAAGGCCAGTACGACAGCCTGTTCCTCAGCAACTACGCCACCATCAACCTCGTGAACGAGTTGTCGCGCCTGCCCGGAGTGGGCAACGTCGCCGTGTTCGGTGCCGGGCAGTACGCCATGCGTATCTGGCTCAACCCAAACAAGCTCCAGTCGTTCGGGCTCACACCGGATGACGTGATCAACGCGATCCAGGGGCAGAACACCGAAGTCACGGCCGGTCAGATCGGAGCGCCACCGGTTCCGCCGGGCCAGAACTACCAGTACACGGTGAATGTGCAGGGCAGACTCACAGATCCGGCCCAGTTCGCCGGCATCGTGGTCAAGTCCGGCCAGGGCGCAGGCGGACAAATCGTGCGCATCAGGGACGTCGGGCACGTCGAACTTGGCGCGCAGACCTATGGCCAGGCGTTTACGTACGACGGTCGGCCCGCCGCCGGCATCGCAATCTACCAGACCCCGGGCGCCAACGCGCTTGCGGTCGCGCACGAAGTGACGACGACGATGGAGACCCTGGCGAGGAGCTTTCCAGCGGGGCTCACATGGTCGATTCCCTTTGACACGACGCGATTCGTCGCTGCCTCGATCCACGAGGTCTACAAGACCCTGATCGAGGCCGGCATCCTGGTGCTGCTGGTGATCGTGGTATTCCTGCAGGACTGGCGGGCCAGCCTGGTGCCAGCGACCACGGTGCCGGTAACGATCATCGGCGCCTTCGCGGCAATGGCAGTTCTCGGGTTCACGATTAACCTCTCTACCCTGTTCGCGATCGTACTGGCGATCGGCATCGTCGTCGATGACGCGATCGTCGTCGTCGAAGGAGCGGCCCATCACATCGAGCGCGGATTGACCGCGCCGCAGGCAGCAGTTCAGGCCATGCGTGAGCTGTTCGGTCCGATCATCGGTATCACGCTGGTGCTGATGTCGGTGTTCGTGCCGGCGGCCTTCCTGCCCGGCTTGACCGGGCAGATGTATGCGCAGTTCGCGCTCGTGATCGCCGCGACGGCGCTGATCAGCGCGATCAATGCGGCGACGCTGAAGCCAACACAATGTGCCCTTTGGCTGCGGCCCCCCGTGCCGCCCGAACGACGCAATTTTTTTTACCGCATCTTCAACGTGGGCTATGCAGGCATCGAGCGGCCTTACGTCCGGCTGATCGCCTTCATGACGCGGCACAGCGGCGTGATGGTGGTGCTGGCGATCATTTTCATGGCGGCGGGTCTCATCGGTATCGCGCGCGTGCCGACAGGTTTCCTGCCGAACGAGGATCAGGGCTATGTGATGGTCGGCGTGCAGCTCCCGGACGGCGCATCGTTGCAGCGCACCAACCAGGCTATGGCCGCAGTGCAGAAAATCGCCGCTGCGACCCCCGGGGTCGAGCACGTGATCACCGTCAGCGGGATTTCGATTTTGGACAACTCGGCGACCCTGGCAAACGGTGGGGTCGCCTACGTCATTCTGAAGGACTGGAGCCAGCGCGGCTCCTCTGAGAGCCTGCCCGCGATCTACACGCATCTGACGAAGGCGCTCGCGGGGCTGCCGAACGGTTCCGCCTTCGTGCTGATACCCCCACCCATTCAGGGGATCGGCAATGCCGGCGGCTTTACGATGATGGTGGAGCTCAGGGACGGCAGCCAGGATTTCGACAAGCTGCAGACGCTGACCCGCACCATTGTTGCCGACGGCAATGCGCAGAGCAGCCTGCAGCGGCTCAACACCTCGTTCCGTGCCGACTCACCCGCCATCCAGGTGAACGTCGATCGTACCAAGGCGGAGGTACTGCACGTGACTGTCGGGCAGGTGTTCTCGACCCTCAGCAGCTATCTGGGCTCGAGCTATGTCGGGCAGTTCATCAAGTTCGGCCGCGTGTTCCAGGTCTATACCCAGGCGGACGGTCCGTTCCGGGCCCGGCCAGGCGACATCGAGGCACTCAAGGTACGCAACGCAGAAGGGACGATGGTACCGCTCGGCGCCGTGCTCGATCACGTGTCCGCAGTGGGACCAGCCCTGGTTACGCTCTATAACCTCTATCCCGCGGCGACCGTCGCCGGCGGCCCCTCCGCTGGCCACAGCTCCGGCCAGGCACTTGCGGTCATGGGCGATCTCGCGGCGCATGTATTGCCGCCTGGTACGGGTTATGACTGGACCGCGATGTCGTACCAGGAGATCCTCGTCGGGAATCAGATCCTTTACATCTTCGCGCTCGGCATCCTGCTCGTCTATCTCGTGCTGGCCGGACAGTACGAGAGCTGGCTCGCACCGATTTCGGTGATTCTTGCCGTGCCGCTCTCGCTGATCGGCCCGGCAATCGCACTGACATCGCTCGGGGTTGCCAACAACCTCTATGTCCAGATCGGCCTCATTCTGCTGATTGCGCTCTCGGCCAAGAACGCCATTCTGATCGTCGAAGTCGCACGCGAGGAGCGCCTTCTGCACGGCAAGGCGATCCTGGAGGCAGCCATCGAGGCGGCACACAAGCGCTTCCGCCCGATCCTGATGACCTCGATCGCGTTCATCCTAGGCGTCATGCCGCTGGTGCTGGCAAGCGGCGCGGGGGCTGCTTCGCGCAAGTCGATCGGCATCACCGTGGCCAGCGGGATGCTTGCCTCGACTTGCCTTGCCGTGCTTTTCGTGCCGTCCTTCTTCGTTCTGCTGCAGCGCTTCGAGGAATGGCGGAAGCCATTGCCGGTAGCTGCCGTAGAGGCCGTGGCGGAGCGGACTTGAATGGCAGCTCTTTCCGAAGCCTGCCGGGCTCACGGAGCGGCGGAGCGCCGTCAGGCCGAGCGGCTCGGTGCGAGCCGTCGTGCCTCGAGGAGTTGCCAGACGGCGAGGATCGGGACGCCGACTACAACGTCGCGGGCACGGCGCACCAATGAAACGGCGATTGCGGCATCCGGCGCCAAGCCGAAAAGGCCGCCGAGCCCGACATAGGCGAATTCCTGCACACCGGCAAAACCGGGTACTGCGAACGCCAGGGTCAATGCCGCCTGCAACAACCCCTCGATGGCAAGTGCTGCTGGAAGCCCGATGGCAGCACCGGTGAAGCGCATGATGAGCCAGCTTCCCACGCCATTCGCAATCCAGGCCACGAGATGCAGCAGGAAGCCAGCCCCGAAGCGCGGCAAGGCCGCATAGATCTGCGTGAGTTCCCGCTGCATGACCGTCATCCGGCCAGCCAGGTCGGCGAGCCACGCTGAACCGAAACGGTGGCTCAGCCGCTCCGCCAGGCCCGCCGAGCCGCGTTGGAGCGCAATGAAAACGGCTCCTGCAAGCGCGCCGAGCATGATCCCGGCAGCGAACGGCAAGGCGAGTTGCCAGCTTGGCTTCTGCGCAATGAGCAGGGCCAGCCCGCCCCCGGCGAAGACAAGCTGACTCAGGAACTCGGAGGTGACGTCGACAAGCGTGGACGCGGACGCCATCGGCCAGGAAACTCCGCCGAGATTGGCCGCCCGCGCCCCGAACACGAATCCGCCGACAGCCGAGAGAGGCAGGCAGTTCGACACGGCATCCCGCACCATCCGCGCTCCGACCAGCACGCGGACGGGCTGGTGGCCTGGCAACAACATCCACCAGGCCAGCCCGAGCAGCGCAAACACCACCCCCTGCCAGAGGATCAGGACCGCGAAGCCGTGCCAGCCGACAGAAAGTGCGGCACCCAGTACGCGATGGAACCCGAACCACCCGGCCAGCGCCGTGCCGGCCGCGAGGCCTGCGAGCGCCGCCGCGACAGAGAGCGTCCTGGTGTTCAAAGCGATTCCCGCTGAGGCAAGGCCCGCCTCTACAACACTGCCGAGCGGACCGCTATACACACGGCCGTGGGGCCCCAGTGCTGACCGAGGAGGAGCTGGCGATGAACGGCAGCGACCCCGTTCTCGTCACCGGCGCCACCGGTTTCGTGGGGCGTGCGGTGGCGGCCGCACTCGCCGCCCGCGGCACGCGTCTGCGCCTCCTGGTCCGCCGCGGCAGCAACCGGCGCAATTTGCTCGGTCTGTCGAGCGCCGAACTGATCGAGGGGGACCTGCACGATGCGAACTCTCTCAGCCGGGCGGCTGCCGGCTGCCGGCAGGTCTTCCACGTCGCGGCCGATTACCGGCTCTGGGTGCCCGATCCGGCAACGATGCTCGCAACCAATGTCGCAGGCACGCGCGCCATGATGCAGGCGGCCCGTGCCGCCGGGGCGGAGCGCATCGTCTATACCAGCAGCGTTGCCGCGCTCGGCCTGACAGCCGATGGCAGTCCGGCCGACGAAGCGACGCCGCTCGATCCTGCCACCCTGGTCGGCCCCTACAAGCGCTCGAAGTATCTCGCCGAGCAGGCGGTGCAGGAGGAAGCAGCAGCCGGGCTTCCGGTGGTGATCGTCAATCCCTCCTCGCCGATCGGTCCAGGCGACATCAAGCCAACCCCGACCGGGCGGATCGTTCTCGATGCGGCGTGTGGCCGGATACCGGCCTACGTCGATACCGGGCTCAATGTCGTGCATGTCGAAGACGTAGCGGCCGGCCACCTTGCGGCGGCAGATCGCGGGCGGATCGGGGAGCGCTACATCCTGGGCGGGGAAAATCTGTCTCTCGGGGCCCTCCTTGCCCTGATCGCGCAGAGAGCGGGACGAAGGCCGCCATGGCTGCGCCTGCCCATCGCCCCCCTTTTTCCGCTCGCAGTTGCCGCCGAGGCGTTCGCGCACCTGAGCGGCAGGACACCGGCAATGACACGAGACACCCTGGTGATGGCGCGCAAGAAGATGTTCTTCTCCTCGGCCAAGGCCGAGGCAGAGCTCGGGTATCGGCCACGCCCGGCTCGCGAGGCGATCGCCGATGCCCTGGCTTGGTTTCGCTCCGAAGGACTGCTGCGTTGAGCACCGTGACGGCCGCACTGGCCGCCCTTTCGCTTCTCGCCTGGCTTTGGCTGGCCGTCGGTCATGAGCGGTTCTGGCGTTCCGGCCCCGAGCTTCCGAGGGCGGCGCCGGCCTCACCGACAGCGGTCGATGTGGTTGTGCCGGCGCGCGACGAGGCCGAGAACATCGTCGGAAGCGTCGGCTCCCTGCTCCGTCAGGACTACGACGGCAAGGTGCGGATATTCCTGGTCGATGACAGATCGAGGGATGCCACGCTCGGGATCGCCCGCGCCCTTGCGGCAACGGTCGCTCGGGATCGGCTACGGATCATTGAAGGCAGGCCGCCACCCCCAGGATGGAGCGGCAAGCTCTGGGCGCTCGAGCAGGGGATCGCGGCTGCGGCCGTCCATGCGCCGGCATGCTGGCTGCTCCTGACCGACGCCGATATCATGCACGCGCCCGGGCATCTTGCCACTTTGTTGGCAAAGGCAGAGGGCGAACGGCTCGATCTGGTCTCGGAGATGGTTGCGCTTCGCTGCGAAAGCTTTGCGGAGCGAGCGCTGGTGCCGGCATTCGTGTTTTTTTTCCAGCTTCTCTATCCGTTCGCGGCCGTCAACAATCCTGCCAGGCGCATCGCCGCCGCCGCCGGCGGGACGATCCTGCTTCGCCGCTCGGCGCTCGAACGGGCGGGCGGACTGGCGGCAATCCGTGGCTCCCTGATCGATGATGTTGCTTTGGCAACTGCCGTCAAGCCGGTGGGGCGGATTTGGCTCGGCCACACCCGGCTCGCCAGCAGCCGGCGCGCCTATCCGGGTGGCACCGACATGTGGCGGATGATTGCGCGCACGGCCTTCGTACAGCTTCGTTATTCCGCTCTGTCACTGCTCGCAACCCTGCTCGGGATCGGGCTTCTGTTCCTGCTTCCGCCGCTCTTCACCCTGTTCGGAGCCGGGTTTGACCGCTGGGCCGGGCTTGCCGCCTGGGCGTTATCCCTGGCTCTCTACTGGCCGAGCCTTGAACGCTATCGGCGCTCGCCTCTCTGGGCGCTGGCCCTGCCGCTGGTGGCGGCGTTTTATCTGGCCGCCACCCTGGGCTCCGCCATCGATCACTGGTGCGGCCGCGGGCAGGTTTGGAAGGGCCGCGCTTATCGTGGGGCCCAGACATGAGCATCGGCACCGCGAGCGTCGAGGCCTGGTCCGGCAAAGACCGGGCAGACGAGAATTTCCCGGTCGGCTCGGCACTGATCCGCCGCGATCTCCGCCGCCACGTGCACGCCTTTTATGCATTTGCGCGCAACGCGGACGACATCGCAGACAGTGACCAGCTCGCGCCAGCGGAGAAGATCGCCCGGCTCGACGTGATGGAGGCAGTTCTGCTTGGGAAGCGCGATGAAGGGTCGCTGAGCGCAGCGCGCCTCCGCAACAGCCTTGCTGAAACCGCCGTGACCGCACGACATTCGTCCGAGTTGCTGATCGCCTTCCGCCGCGATGCCACCAAGCTCCGCTACGCCAACTGGGAAGAGCTCTACGATTATTGCCGTTATTCGGCGATGCCGGTCGGCCGACACGTGCTCGACCTGCACGGCGAGGATCAGACGACCTACCCGCCCTCCGATGCGCTCTGCACGGCCCTGCAAGTGCTGAACCATCTGCAAGACGGAAAGGTCGATCTTCTCCGGCTCGACCGCTGCTACATCCCGCAGGATCTGCTCGCCAGGAACGGCGTCGCCGTCGGGGATCTCCTCGGACAAAGCGCAAGCGCAGGGCTGCGCCGGACCTTCGATGCGCTGCTCGATCGGGTTTCCGCTCTCAACGCGGCGGCGGTCGATTTGCCGCGGCGCACGCGAGGCCGGCGACTTCGGCTCGAAACCGCGGTGATTGTCGGGCTCTCACGGCGGCTCTGCCGCCGGCTCCGCATCGAAGATCCGGTGCACGGCCGGGTCAAGCTGCATCGCTCCGATGTTGCGGCAAGCCTCTTCACGGCGCTCCGCTTCCTGCCATGAGCCGCGAGACCGGCGTGACCGAGGCCGATCTCGCCGACGTCGCCAGTCTGGTGCGCGATGCCGGCACGTCGTTCTACCGCGGCATGTGGATCCTGCCGCGGGAGCGACGGTTCGCGATGTTCGCGATCTACGCCTTCTGCCGCGCGGTGGATGACATCGCAGACGGCACTGCGCCGTGGGAAGAAAAGCGAAGCGTGCTTGATGCCTGGCGGGTTCGCGTCGCGGATTTCTGCGCCGGAGTGGCGGCTGACCCGGTGACACGGGTGCTGGCAGCGACGGTCCCTCGCTACGGGCTCCGACAGATCGATTTCGAGGCGATCATCGACGGCATGGCAATGGACGCCGAGCAGCCTATTGTCGGACCTCCTCTTGCCGTGCTCGATTTATACTGCGACCGGGTGGCCTGCGCGGTCGGGCGGCTTTCGGTGCGCGTGTTCGGCGACGCATCCGAAGCGGCCGACGAGGTGGCGGGTTCGCTCGGCCGCGCGCTGCAGCTCACCAACATCCTCAGGGATCTCGCCGAGGACGCGGGGCGGGGCCGGCTCTATCTACCCGCTGAATGGCTGGCCCAGGCGCGGGTGCCGGCAGACCCCGCGACGGCGCTCAACTCGCCACGGCTGCCGCCCGTGCTGGCACGGCTGGCCGCGCTTGCGCATCACCATTTCGATCTGGCCGAGCGCGCAATGGTGAGATGCAACGCACGAGCCATGCGTCCGGCGCGCCTGATGGCGGCTACTTATGCCGCCCTGCTCGCCAGGATCGAGCGGCGCGGCTGGGAACGCATCAATGAGCCGCTGCGGCTGCCAGGCTGGCAGAAACTGTGGCTGGCATTGCGCCATGGTCTTCTCTGAGACGAAGGGACGGAGCCGGCGAGGGGCGCACATCATCGGCGCCGGCCTGGCCGGGCTTTCCGCCGCAGTCGCTCTCGCCGGGCGCGGCTGGAGGGTTGCGCTCTCGGAGGCCGGGCCGGTAGCGGGCGGACGCTGCCGCTCCTATTTCGACCGGGCGCTCGGCTGCAGGATCGATAACGGAAACCACCTGCTGCTGGCAGGCAACAGGGCGGCGATCGGTTACCTCGAGGCGATCGGCGCCTGCGACACGCTCTCCGGCCCGGGCCGCCCTCTCTTTCCCTTCTACGATCTTGCGACCGGCGAGCGTTGGGTCCTGGCACCCAATCCAGGCCGATTGCCGTACTGGATCTTCTGTCCGCACCGGCGGGTGCCTGGAACCCGGGCCCGCGATTACCTAGCGCTGGCAAGATTTCGCCATGCCTCCGAGGAGGCAACGGTGGCCCAGATTCTGCCTGATGGCCCGCTTTACCGCCGCCTCCTCGCCCCGCTTGCAATAGCAGCGCTCAACACCGGCCCGGAGCAGGGTTCGGCCCGGCTGTTCGGCCGTGTTCTCGCCGAAACCCTGGGCCGGGGTGGCGCCGCCTCGGTGCCGCTTTATCCCCGGATCGGGCTTTCCGAGAGCTTTGTCGATCCGGCCCTTGCCTGGCTGGCCGGGCGCGGCGCCGTGGTGCGCTTTGGCCAGCGCATCGCGGCACTGGAAATCGCGAAAGACCGCGTCGTGGCTCTGGCCACGGCGGATGGGGAACGGATCGCGCTCGACCCTGCCGGGGCAGTCGTGCTCGCGGCACCAGCGCCTGTTGCCGCAGATCTTCTGCCCGGGCTCCTGGTCCCGACATCCTTCGAGGCGATCCTCAACGTGCATTTCCGCATCTCTGCGTACCCGGGGCCGGCCGGCTTCGTTGCCCTGCTCAGCGGGCTGGCAGAGTGGGTATTCGTGAAGCGCGAAGTCGTTTCCGTGACCGTGAGTGCGGCCGCACGGCTGATCGAGCGGCCGGCGGAGGAATTGGCGGCCCAGATCTGGCCCGAGATCTGCCAGGCTCTTGATCTTGCCGGGAAGATGCCGCCCGTCAGGGTGGTGAAGGAAAAGCGTGCCACGGTTGCCGCGACACCAGCGGAGGACCGCAAACGGCCGCCGGCGGAAACCAGGTTCGCGAATCTGGTGCTGGCAGGAGACTGGACGGCAACCGGCTTGCCGGGAACCATCGAGGGTGCCATCAGGTCCGGACAAACGGCAGCGGAGCTTCTTTCCCGATGAACCAACGGACAGAAGGATGCCGGACCAGATCGTGAGCGAAGCGGAGGCCGCCGATCGCCACGACGAGGCGATCGAGAGCGCCCTCGCCGGCCTGCTGCGTCATCGGCGCGGAGATGGACACTTCGTTTTCCCGTTGGAGGCGGACGCGACGATCTCCGCCGAATACGTGCTGCTCGAGCATTATCTCGATCGCATCGATCCGACGCTGGAGGCGAAGATCGGCGTTCATCTCCGCGCGATCCAGGGTGACGACGGCGGTTGGCCGCTCTTTCATGGCGGCGCATTCGATCTTTCGGCAAGCGTCAAGGCCTATTTCGCGCTGAAGGCGATCGGCGATCTGCCGGATGCGCCGCACATGCGCCGCGCGCGCGAGGCGATTCTCTCCGCCGGCGGAGCGGAGCGGACGAACGTCTTCACCCGCGTGCAACTCGCCTTGTTCGGCATCGTGCCCTGGCGCGCGGCACCCGTAATGCCGGCCGAGATTATCCTGCTGCCGCGCTGGTTCTTCTTCCACCTCTCGAAGGTTTCGTACTGGTCCCGGACGGTGATCGTGCCGCTGCTCGTCCTGATGGCGCTCAAACCGCGGGCACGGAACCCGCGCGGAGTGGGGATCGCGGAACTGTTCAGGACCGAACCCGCCGCCGTCAGGGATTGGATCCGGGCGCCGGATGGCTCGACCTGGGGCCGCGCCTTCGTGGCGCTCGACGCCGTGCTGCGGCGGCTCGAGCCGATGGCGCCCCGCGGATTGCGTCGCCACGCGATCGCCCGCGCTGTCGCCTTTGTCAGCGAGCGGCTGAATGGCGAGGACGGGCTGGGCGGGATCTATCCTGCCATTGCGAACACGGTGATGATGTTCGATGCGCTCGGCATCACCGATGCCGGAGCAGAGACCGCCTGGCGGGCGGTGCGGAAGCTCCTGGTGATCGAACCGGATCGCGCCTGGTGCCAGCCCTGTCTCTCGCCGGCCTGGGACACCGCGCTTGCCGGCCACGCGCTTGCCGAGGCAGGCGAGATGGAGGCGGCAATGGCGGCGGCGAATTGGCTGCTGCCGCTTCAGATCACAGATCTCGCCGGGGACTGGGCAGTCGTGAGGCCCGGCCTTCGGCCGGGCGGATGGGCCTTCCAGTACGCCAATCCGCACTATCCGGACGTTGACGATACGGCCGTCGTCGGCATGTTGCTCAACCGGGTCGGTCATACGGGGCATCGCGAGGCCATTGCCGGCGCCGCGGAATGGATCATCGGCATGCAAAGCGCGAACGGGGGTTGGGGCGCTTTCGATGCCGACAACACGCATTTCGTGTTGAACCACATCCCCTTCGCCGATCACGGTGCGCTGCTTGATCCGCCGACCGCGGACGTCACCGCACGGTGTATCTCCTTCCTGGCCGAGATCGGCCATCCGAAAACAAGCAAGGTGCTTGTCCGCGCACTTGCCTTCCTCGAGCGCGAGCAGGAGACGGAGGGAAGCTGGTTCGGCCGCTGGGGGAGCAACTACATCTACGGCACCTGGTCAGTGCTCTCTGCTCTCAACGTGGCAGGCGTCCCGCCGCGAGCAGCCATGGTGCGGCGCGCCGTCTCTTGGCTGCTGTCCTGTCAGCGGACGGACGGCGGGTGGGGGGAGGATTGCGAGACCTATGCCCGTGCACCGCACGGGCAGTACCGGGTGAGCACGCCCTCGCACACGGCCTGGGCGCTGCTGGGCCTGATGGCAGCAGGCGAGGTCGGACAGAGCGCGGTTGCACGCGGCATCGAGTGGCTGCTCGCCCATCTCGGGGAGGATGGCGAATGGCCGGAAGCCGCCTACAACGCGGTCGGGTTTCCGCGCGTCTTCTATCTCCATTATCATGGCTATAGACTCTATTTTCCACTGCTTGCGGTAGCGCGCTATCGCCAGCTTTCGCGGGCAGGCGCAAGACGTGTCATGGGCGGCTTCTGATGACACTTGGGGTAGTCGTCGGGCTGGCGGCAGAGGCGCGGATCGCGCGCGCGCTCAGGGCCGTTGT
The DNA here is from genome assembly GCA_030041255.1 of Acetobacteraceae bacterium. GTDB lineage: Bacteria > Pseudomonadota > Alphaproteobacteria > Acetobacterales > Acetobacteraceae > JAKAWQ01. Next base: position 13,103 of record JASHOF010000063.1, on the reverse strand, counting down.
CACGATCGGCGGCGGCACGCCAGGGGGCGCGGAAATGGCCGCCGAGTCCCTTGCCGCCGGGGGCGCGAACGGGCTTTTGAGTTTCGGGCTAGCCGGGGGTCTCGATCCGGCATTGCGGCCGGGCGATCTTCTGGTGCCCCGCGCCGTCCGCGCATTCGGGCAGAGTTGGCCGGCCGATCCCGGCCTGCTCGCAGTGCTTGGCGGACCGACGATCGAGCTTTTGCTCAGTGAAGCCACGGTCGTTGCGAGCGCGGCGGCCAAGCGTCGGCTCTGGCAGGCAACCGGTGCGGCGGCGGTTGACCTTGAAAGCGGCGCCGTCGCAGAGGCCGCGATCAGGCACGATCTGCCATTCGCCGTTCTGCGCGCGGTGTGCGATCCGGCGTCGCGGAGCCTGCCTGCCGCCGCACTCTCAGCCCTCAACACCGCCGGAAGGGTGCGGCCGTGGCGCTTTCTTGCCGTGGCACTCGGCCATCCCGGGCAACTCGGCGCCCTGTTCGCGCTGGCTTCGGATGCGCGGTGCGCACGCCGCGCGCTCGCCGAGCGGGTGCGGGCGCTCGGTCCTTCGCTGGTGCTCGGAGACAATGGATGAAACCGATCAAGGCGCCGCGTCGTTACTCCGAGTTGGCCGATCCGCAGGCACGGCCACGTTACGTCGGACTACCCACATTCTTTCGTCTCCCGGCGACGGACGTGCTCGCCGACGTCGATATCGGGTTGATCGGCGTTCCCTTCGACGGCGGGGTAACGAACAGGCCGGGGGCAAGGCACGGCCCGCGGGAGGTGCGCAACCAGTCGAGCTTGCTCAGGCGGATCAACCCGACGACCGGGGTGGCACCGTTTTCCACCGCGCGGGTGGCTGATCTCGGCGACGCCTGGATCGAGCAGCCTTATACGCTGGAGGGTGCGCTCGGCGAGATCGAGGATTTTTTCCGCACCGTGTGCACAGCCGGCGTCACCACGCTGGCGGTCGGTGGCGATCATTCCATCTCGCTCTCGATCCTGCGCGCGGTAGCGGCTTCAGGTCCACTCGGCATGGTGCATGTGGACGCCCATTGCGATACCGGCGATGACTATCTCGGCTCGCGTTTCCACCACGGCGCACCGTTCCGCCGCGCGGTCGAGGAGAATCTCCTCGATCCCCACCGGGTGATCCAGATCGGCATCCGCGGCACGCTGAACGACCCGGCGATGTGGCGCTTCAGCACCGAGAGCGGGATGCGTGTCCTGCCGATGGACGAGTTCCACGATCGGGGCTGGCGGTTCGCGCTCGAAGAAGCGAAGCGTGTCATCGGCCCGGGCGAGGCCTATCTTTCCTTCGACATCGATGCCCTCGATCCTGTGTACGCACCAGGCACCGGCACGCCCGAGGCCGGCGGGATCAGCACCATCGAGGCGATCCGCCTGCTGCGCGGACTGACCGGGCTCGATTTCCGCGGCGCGGACCTGGTTGAGGTCTCGCCGCCGTTCGACCATGCCGGCCTGACAGCCCTGCACGGTGCCTCCATTCTCTTCGAGCTGCTGTGCCTGCTCGCCGCTGCGCCGGGCCGTGCCGCACGACGTTCGCCCGCTGGGTGATCACGCCTCGGAGTGACGCGATTCGACCCCAATACCTCGGCGGGCATCAGCGTCCACGGCCTGGCCAGAGGGTGGCTGCGCCGCCCCGGCTGAACCATGGGATTCGCGTTGCCACTTCGCCTGCCGGGCGCGATCAACCGGCGATCGCAGCCTCGAGCAGGCACCTATTTTCTGTCGAGATCGCGGCGCTCGGAAAAGTTCCGTGCATAGATCAGCAATGCCCTGGCGTAGAAGGTCCACGAACCTCCCGGATGTCGATAGAGCGGCCCGTTATAGACCGCTTTAAGGTCGCCAACAGAAAGCCTGGTTCCGAGATAGCGATTCAATTGAGCGATCGCATCGTCCGGACGCTCGATCAGCGCTTCGTACGTGATATGGAGACAGGGCAGCCGGGCTTCGTCGAGAAACCCGGCGATCAGTTTCCCCACCTCCGCTTCATAGCTCCTGAGATAGCGATAAGTCGTCATCTGCCGTCGCAGCAGTGACGAGATCCATAATTGCCGTGCACCGCGGGTCAAATGAATGAAGCGACATTCCTGCAGATCGAGAAGCTTCGCCCAAAAGCGGATGGTCAGCCACAGGCGGGGGTCTTTCCATAACCAGGGCCGATGCTGCTCGCACTTCTCCACCATCGCCCGGAACAGGCCGTCATCGATCCTGCTGCCAAGGCCCGCGATATCCTTAACCGCCTGCTGCGAAACCTCCCGCGTATAGTCTCCCTTGTACCCGGCCTCTTCCAAGAGCCGCATATTGAGGGCTATCAGCTCACGATTTTCGAAGGTGTCGTAATCTTCCTTCCTGTATGTCTCTGCCCCTGGCCACAAGCCGGCACGCACAAGCAGTGCGGCCAGTACCGAGCTGCCACTCAGGCCCGATGTCAAAATAACGACGCTCTTCGCCTTGGAGGCTGACATCTTTCGGGAATCGTGCTCAGTGGCATTCAATCCTGCGCATTCCCGACCCGGCGTGCAAGCAGTCTCACGACGGGAATCGGGACCGGATTCCCATTGCCGGCAGTTCGGTGCCGGCACCTGGAACCGGGGCTGGCTATCGCTTTATGCTTGCCGCCGGGTGGTGGCACGTTATCAAATAAAGGAGCCGCGCGCATGACCAGTCGGATCGAGGTCGAGCCGCTTTCCGGCGCACTTGGCGGGGTCATCCACGGCGTCGATCTCGGGGGCACAGTGGACGAGACGACGATCGCCGCGATTCGCCGCCTCTGGCTGGAATACGGCGTCGTCTTCTTTCGAGACCAGAACCTGCCCGACGGGCGGTTCCTCGAGTTTGCGAAACGCTTCGCTCCGGTCGTCGAGTACCCTTTCACGAAAGGGCTGGAACTGTTCCCGGAAATCATCCCGGTCGTCAAGCTGGAGCATGAACGCATCAATTTCGGCGGCATCTGGCATTCCGACACCAGTTATCTGGAAACGCCGCCCATGGGCACGATGCTGATCGCTCGCGAGGTGCCTCCGCGCGGCGGAGACACCTTGTTTGCCAATATGTATCTCGCCTACGAAACGCTCTCCGACGGCATGCGAAGGCTCCTCGACGGCCTTGTCGCGGTGAACAGTTCATCCAAGGCCGATGTCAGCCGCACCCGCGAAGACCAGGTGCGGGCGCATGCGCGCGCGGATGCCAAGGCGGAATACGAGGCCGAACATCCGGTCGTCCGCACCCACCCCGAAACCGGCCGCAAGGCGCTCTACGTCAATGCCGGGCACACGGTACGCTTCCGCGACATGACGGAAAAGGAGAGCGCCCCGCTGCTGTCATTCCTCTTCACCCATCAGGTCCGGCCCGAATTCACCTGCCGCTTCCGCTGGCAGCCAGGCTCGATCGCCTTCTGGGACAATCGTTGCACGCAACACAACCCGGTCAATGACTATCACGGCTACCGCCGCGTGATGCACCGGATCACGCTTGCCGGCGAGAGGCCGCGCTGAAACTGCCTCTGGAGCGGATCGTGCTTGACTGGAATCGCGGAGCGATCCAGGAGCGCGTGAATCCGCTCGGTCAGACAAAGGAGAGCGTGTTCAGTCAACCGGAACACGCTCTATGGCTCGGATGGGACCGGCGCCTGCCGCAGGCGCTGCTCCCAGAGGCGGATATTGCGATCCTGGCCTTCGAGCGTGCGCGCAAATGCATGTCCGCCCAGGCCGTCGGCAACGAAATAAAGATCGGGGCTCGTCATCGGATGCAGGGCCGCCTCGATTGACGCGACGCCGGGCGAATCGATCGGCCCCGGCGGGAGGCCAGGAACAACGTAGGTGTTGTAGGGGCTTTTGATGGTCAGGTCCTGCGATGAGAGGGCTCGGGAAAGTACGCCCTCGCCATCGCTTGCGGCAAAGACGACGGTGGGGTCCGACTGCAGCTTCATGCCGAGTCGGAGGCGGTTGATGAAGACCGCGGCGATCCGCGGCCGTTCTGCGGCAACGGCGGTTTCACGCTCAACGATGCTGGCGAGGGTCAGGGCCTGGCCGGGACCGGCGAATGGCAGACCCGGCGCTCTTTTCTCCCAAAGTTCCGACAGCACCCGCTCCAGCGCTGCATGTGCCCGGGCAATGATCGCCGAACGCTTCGTTCCATACAGGTAATCGTAGGTCGCAGGCAGCACATATCCTTCGCTTGGAAGATCGACCGGGCCGACGAGTGCAGGCGCCTGCAAGATCAGCGCCGTGATCTCTTTCGCCGTCAGCCCCTCCGGAATCACCAGCCGATGCTCGACCGGTGGCGCCTTCCGCAGCACCGAAAGCACCTGGGCAAAGCTCGCATGCGCGGGAAAGAGAAGTTCGGCGGCGTGCAGGGGCCCGGCCAGGGAGGTGGCAAGGGCGGCCAGCGTGAAGAGGCGTGGCTGGTCGATCACTCCCGCCCGCGCCAGATGCCGGGCGACCGTCGCCGTCGATCCGGCAGGAATGACGACAGCCTCAGCCTTGGGCAATGGGCCGGCCCTCTCGTAGCGCCAGAGCGATCCCGCAAACAGCGCAGAAATCAGCGCAACCGTCAACAGTGACGCGAGGGCGCAGAGCCACCACCGGCCGGTTGGCTGGCGGGAAGGTTGCGTCCCGCTTCCGTCCGCGCCGTCAGGCAGCGGCGCCGACGACGATCGAGGCATTGGTGCCGCCGAACCCGAAGCTGTTCGAGAGCGCCATCTTGATCGGCCGTTGCTGCGCAACCATGGCCACACGGTCGATCACACTGTCTCGACTTGGCTGCTCGAGGTTCAAGGTGGGTGGCGCCACGCCGTCGCGCACGGCGAGGATCGAGAACATCGCTTCGACCGCGCCCGCCGCGCCCAGAAGATGCCCGATCGCCGACTTCGTGGACGACATGGCAAGCCCTTTGGCTGCCGGTCCGAACAGGCGCTCCACCGCTTCGAGTTCGAGATCGTCGGCGAATGTCGAGGTGCCGTGTGCATTGACGTACTGGATCTGCTCGGCCGCGATCCGCCCGTTGCGAAGTGCAGCCTGCATGGCGCGGAACGCGCCCTCGTGTCCATCGGGCGGAGCGGTCACGTGATGGGCGTCACCGGACATGCCGTAGCCGATGATCTCACCATAAATCCGCGCCCCGCGCCGTCTGGCATGCTCGTATTCCTCGAGCACGACGATCCCGGCGCCCTCGCCCATCACGAAGCCATCCCGGTCCTTGTCCCAGGGCCGCGAAGCCCGCTCCGGGCAATCATTGAACCCGGTGGACAAGGCCCGGGAGGCACAGAATCCGGCGATTCCGAGCGGACAGACACCCGCCTCCGCACCGCCGGCGACCATGACCTCGGCATCTCCATAACCGATCAGGCGTGCCGCATCGCCGATCGCGTGGACACCCGTGGCACAAGCCGTGACGACGGAGTGGTTCGGCCCCTTGAGCCCGTAGCGGATGGAGACATGACCGGAGGCGAGATTGATCAGCGCAGATGGAATGAAAAATGGCGAAATGCGCCGTGCCTTGCCCTCGTGCACCAGCACTGCGCTGTCCGCGATCGTCTGCAGGCCGCCGATACCCGAGCCGATCATCACGCCGGTTGCACAACGATCTTCCTCGTTATCCGGCTGCCAGCCCGAATCCTCGATCGCTTCCGCCGCCGCAACCAGCGCGAACTGGATGAAGCGGTCCATCTTGCGTTGGTCCTTGGCCGGGATCCATTCCCCGATATCGAGCCCGCCCTCGGAGCGAGTGCCAGGGGGAATCTGGCCTGCGATCTTCGAAGAGAGATCGGTGACGTCGAAGGACTGGATCGCCCGGATGCCGGACTGGGCATTGATCAGGCGCTGCCAGACCCGCTCGACCCCGAGTCCGAGCGGGCAGACAACTCCCATGCCAGTGACCACCACCCGCCGCATGCCGGTCACGCTTTGCCCGGCGTCCGGCTTCAGGCCGCCTTCTGTTTCTCGATATACTCGACGGCATCCTTTACGGTGCTGATCTTTTCCGCGGCGTCCTCGGGGATTTCCACCCCGAAGGCTTCCTCGAAAGCCATGACCAGTTCCACCGTGTCCAGGCTGTCGGCGCCCAGATCGTCGATGAAGGAGGCTTCGGAGGTCACCTTGGACTCCTCGACGCCCAGGTGCTCCACCACGATCTTCTTTACCTTGTCGGCGATCTCGCTCATTGGCTCTCCCGCTCCTTGACGCCGGTACCCAAGGACCGGCTCTGCTCACCCGCCGCCCGGGACAAAAGTCCCGCTCGGCGCCGAATACCCGCTCCGGACGACGCGCGGGGGGCGATTAGCATGGTTTCATTGCAACCGCCAACCTGACCCATGGCCCCGGCCCTCATGGCATGGCCATGCCCCCGTTCACGTGCAGTATGGCTCCGGTCACCCAGCCCGCCTCCTTGGAAGCCAGATAAACCACGGCCGCGGCCACGTCTTCCGGGGCCCCGAATCGGCCGAGGGGAATTCGCTCTGCCAGGCGCTGGCGCTGCGCTTCCGGAAGCTCGGCCGTCATCGGCGTCGTGATGAAGCCGGGCGCTACCAGATTGACCGTAATGCCGCGGGAGGCAACCTCCAGCGCCAGCGATTTGGTCATGCCCAAAAGGCCGGCTTTGGCAGCCGCGTAGTTCGCCTGGCCGGCATTCCCGGTCGTTCCCACCATGCTGCCGATCGTGACGATCCGCCCCGCCCGACGCCGGAGCATCCCCTTCAGGGCGGCTCGGGCAAGCCGGAAAGGCGCCGAGAGGTCGACTTCGAGGATCGCCTCCCAGTCGGCATCACTCATCCTGAGCGCCAGGCCGTCCCGGGTCCGGCCGGCATTGTTGACCAGGATGCCGAGCGGTCCTGCTGCGGCCTCAGCCGCGGCGACAAGTGCCTCTGGCTGAGCCCGGTCGGAGAGATCGGCTGCCGCGACGAACGCATCCTCACCGAGCCTGGCGGCAAGCTCCTCCAGAACGAGCGTGCGCGTGCCCGACAGAACGACTTTGGCGCCTTGGGCATGCAAGGCACTCGCGATGGCGGCACCGATCCCGCCCGATGCCCCCGTGACGAGCGCGGTCTGGCCATCCAGCCGGAACATCGCGATTCCTAAAACACCTTCACGAGTGATTCGATTTCGGGCGGCGTGCCCACGGGACGCGCTTCGGCATCGAGAACGATTCGCCGCGTGAGCCCGGTCAGAACCCTTCCGGCACCGATTTCGACGAAGCTCTCCACCCCCATCTCCGCCATCGCAAGAATGCTTTCGCGCCACCTGACCAGCCCGGTGATCTGGCGCACCAATCGATCCCGGATCTGGTCTGGCGCAGTGACCTTGGCCGCGGTGACGTTGGCAACCACCGCCACTTTCGGCGCCGCGATCGCCGCCTCCTTCAGCGCCCCCGCCATCGCCTCCGCTGCCGGCTGCATCAGGGCACAGTGAAATGGCGCCGAGACCGCGAGCAGCATCGCCCGTTTGACGCCCCGCGCCTTGGCGATCCCGATCGCGCGTTCAACCGCCTCGGAGGTCCCCGAGATCACGACCTGGCCGCCGCCATTGTCATTGGCCGGCTCGACCACCTGGCGCCCGCCGGGTCCCTCCGCGGCGATATCGCAAATCTCTCCGGCGTCTTCCAGGCCCACTCCGAGCAGAGCCGCCATCGCCCCCTCTCCGGGTGGAACCGCCTGTTGCATCGCCTCGCCGCGCTGGCGCAGCAGCCGGGCGGCCTCTGCAAGCGAAAGGCTCTCTGCGGCAACGAGGGCGCTGTATTCGCCGAGCGAATGCCCGGCAACGGCCCGCACCTTCTCCCGGGTGGCGAGCCCCGCCTCCCGCTCCAGTACCCGAAGCGTGGCCAGTGAAACCGCCATCAGCGCCGGCTGCGCATTCCGGGTCAACATCAGCTCTTCCGCCGGACCTTCGAAGATCAAGCGCGAAAGCCTCTGCCGCAGAGCTTCGTCCACCTCTTCGAAGACCTCGCGGGCAGCAGGGAAGGCCTCCGCGAGGGCTTGGCCCATGCCCACGAACTGGCTGCCCTGGCCGGGGAAAATAAAGGCATGAACGGACAAAGCGGGATTCCGGGGTCGGGGGTGTGCGGAGCGCCCGGAGGCGGGCCGGCGCAGTATCCCGCTGGCTTCCGCCTGTCAATCGCGTGCCTATACGGCGGGTGGGACCTCCGCCGCGGCGAGCGCATCGGCCTGGCGCCGAGCCAGGGCATCGGTATCGAAATCGGCGATCAGGTCCTGGAACATGCGGTGCCAGTTCAGTTCCGCGCCGAGGCGCAGGAACACTCCCCCGAGCCCGATTGCCGAGCGATCCATCAGCACGAACTCGCGTGGAGGACGCACCCCGCCGGTTCGTTGCAACCCTGCATGGACGCGCTCAGCCACCTCGCGGCCAAACTGCGGATCGTTCGTTTCCTGGATCCGCCGCACCCGGTCCTCGATCAGCGGTTCGTAAAGAAACTCCGCCCACAGGTTCAGCACCGCCAGCTTCTCGCGCGTGATGTCCTTGAATCCCCATCCCTCGTAGGCGTGCAGGGCCTTCGCCTCGTCATGGTCCCGTACCGCCTCGAAAAGATCGATCACGCCGCGGATGAAGTGAGGCGCGAACACGCGGATGGCCCCGTAATCCAGCAGATTGACCCCACCCTCCGGCCGCACCTGATAATTGCCGAGATGGGGGTCACCATGGATCACTCCATAGCGGTAGAGCGGCACATACCAGGCGCGGAACAGCGCATGCGCGATCCGGTTCCGCTCCTCCAGTGACGGATTTTCGACCAACCGCGCCTGCAACGCGCGCCCTTCGAGCCAGGTCATGGTCAGAAGCCGGCGTGTGCAATAGCCGGCGATCGGCCGCGGAACGCGCACATCGGGTTCGTCTACCAGCATCAGTCCGTAGAGACGCATCTGCGCCGCTTCACGCAGGTAATCGAGCTCCTCGCGCAGCCGCTCCGAAAGTTCCTTGTAAATCTCTTCCTGCTGGATCGCGTTGTCCATCCGCCGATAGACCGCCATCGCCAGCCTGAGCTGCCGGAGATCCGCCTCCACCACGCTCGGCATGTCGGGGTATTGCAGCTTGCACGCAACAGCCGTGCCGTCCGGCAACTCTGCGCGATGCACCTGGCCCAGGCTTGCCGCCGCCGCCGCCTGATTTCCGAAGCTCCGGAAGCGCTTCTCCCAGTCGATGCCAAGCTCCCCCGCCATCCGCCGCCGCACGAAGCTCCAGCCCATGGGCGGCGCATTGGCCTGCAACTCGGAAAGCTCCGCCGCATATTCCTCCGGCAGTGCATCGGGCACGGTGGAAAGGAATTGCGCGACCTTCATCAGCGGCCCCTTGAGCCCACCGAGAATCGCTTTCAGGTCCTCGGCATGCGCTGCCCGATCCGCACGGATGCCGAACACGCGCTGCCCCGCGATTCGCGCTGCAATACCACCCACGGCACCCGAGGTGCGTGCCAGCCGGCGAAGCTCGCCGAAAATCGTGCTTTCATCGCTCTCTGCCATCACACCATGCTCGCCGCTGGTATGGCTTCCAGCTCGTCGATGAACCCTGCGATCACCTCGAGGCCACGTTTCCAGAACCGTGGATCCGTCGCATCGAGCCCGAACGGAGCCAGGAGCTCACGATGCCGCTTGGTCCCGCCCGCGCGCAGCATATCGAGATATTTGGCCTGAAACCCGCGATGTCCGTCGCGGTAAACGGCATAGAGCGCGTTCACCAGGCAATCGCCGAACGCATAGGCATAGACATAGAACGGCGTGTGTATGAAGTGCGGCACATAGGCCCAGAAGTTCCGGTACTCCGGCGAAAACTCGAACGCCGGGCCAAGACTCTCTTTCTGCACGGAAAGCCAGATCTCGCCGATCCGCTCGGGCAACAGTTCCCCCGTGCGACGTTCCTCGTGCATCAGCGTTTCGAACCGGTAGAACGCGATCTGCCGCACCACCGTGTTCAGCATGTCCTCTACCTTCGCCGCCAGCATGATTCGCCGCGTGCGGGCCTCCCGGGTCGCTTCGAGCATGGCACGGAACGTCAGCATCTCCCCGAACACGCTCGCGGTCTCGGCAAGCGTGAGCGGCGTGTTGGCCAGCAGGTATCCTTGGTCGCCGGCCAGCACCTGGTGCACGCCGTGCCCGAGCTCATGGGCAAGCGTCATCACATCGCGCGTCCGGCCGTGGTAATTCAGCAATATGTAAGGATGGACGGAGGGAACGGTCGGATGGGCGAAGGCACCGCCCGCCTTGCCCGGGCGAAGCGCCGCATCGATCCAGGGTGAGTTGAAGAAGCGCGCGCCGATTTCTGCAAGGGCGGGGCTGAAGGCGGCGTATGCGCTAAGCACGCGGTCACGCGCCTCCTCCCAACCAACATGGCGGTCGTCGTCCTCCGGCAGCGGCGCGTTGCGGTCCCAGTGCTGCAGTTTATCAAGGCCGAGCCAGCGGGCTTTCAGTGCATAATAGCGGTGCGCCAGCCTCGAATACTCTGCCCTGACGGCACCGACGAGCGCCTGCACGACCGCGTCCTCGACCATGTTCGAAAGGTTGCGGTAGCTTGCCGGGTGCGGATAGTGCCGCCAGCGATCGGCGATCTCCTTGTCCTTCATGATCGTGTTGATGATCAGGGAAAACAGCCGGACGTTGCGGCCGAACACCTCGCCGATTGCCAGACCCGCCGCCTCGCGCACCCTCCGGTCGCGATCGGAGAGCCGGTCGAGTGCGGCGCTCATTGTCAGCTCCTCGCCACCGACCGGAATGCTGAGCCCGGCCAGCGTCTCGTCGAAGAGGCGACTCCAGGCGGTGTGCCCTGTCACCTCTTTTTCGTGTGCGAGCCGCTCGAGGTCCTCACCGAGCTGATGGGGGCGAAACACCCGGAGGTCGCGAAGCCACGGGCGGTAGCGTGCGGCAACCGGGTCGGCCAGTTTCGGCTCGAGCACGGCCTCCTCGATCCGGTTGAGTTCAAGACCGAAGAAGATCAGGTGACTGCTGATCGCAGTCGCGCGTTCGTTGATGGTCTGGTAGAATTGTCCATAAGCGGGATTGGTCGAATCGCTGCTGAAGAGAAGCTGCGCGTAGGAGACAAGGCGGCCGAGTGCCTGCTCCAGCCGCTCGAACTCGGCGATCGCCGCGCCGAGTTCCGTGCCTGAAACCCGGCCCAGTCGGCCCGCGTGGCGTTCCGCAAAGGCTTTCGCTCCGGCCTCGACCGCGGCAAGGTCGGCGTCGACGCTCGGGCTTTCCGGCCCGGGGTAGAGGTCGGCAAGATCCCAAACCGGGAGGGAGGCAGTGCCTCCGGCCTCGCCTTCCGGGGCACGCTCAAGGCCGGGATATGGCATTGGTGGCGGCTCCTCTATCCTGACGTTCCGATCCGGGGCTTCTGCCAGGATGGAGATCATGGCCGGGGCCGTCAAACCGGCGGTATTGAAAGAGGCCCTGATCGAGGAGGAGAGGTGGATTCCTATCCCCATTGGCCGAATCTCGCGACGATGATGTTCGATCGCGCCCGGCAGTGGAGCGAACGTCCCATGCTGCGGGCCCATCGTTCCGGCGCCTGGAACAGCCGGAGCTGGGGTCGTTTCGCGCGCGAGGCGGCCGCCGCTGCCCGCGCCCTCAAGGCAGCCGGGGTAGAGGCTGGCGAGCGGGTGCTGATCGCCGCCGAAAACGGCCCCGAATATCCGATCGCGGAAACCGCGCTGATGGCTATCGGCGCGGTACCGGTTCCCGCCTACACGACGAACACGCCATCGGACCACGCCCATCTGCTGCGGGACGCCGGCATCCGCGTCGCCATCACGTCCACCCGCCCGCTCACCGAACGCGTACTGGCCGGGGCGGCGCTCGCGGGCGGGCTTGATCTCTGCATCGCCGGCGAACCCGCCCCGGCGCCGCCCGAAACGCGGCTCCAGGATTGGTCTCGCATCATCGCGGACGACAAAGACCCGGCCGACATCGCAGCGGAAGCGGCGCGAATCACAGCGGATCATCTCGCCTGCCTGATCTACACCTCCGGCACCGGCGGCACGCCCAAGGGGGTGATGTTGCCGCACCGCGCTATTCTCTCCAACTGCCGCGGTTGCGCCCTCTTGGTCCAGTCGCTTGCACTCGAAGGAGGTGTGTACCTTTCGCTGCTTCCCCTCTCGCACAGTTACGAGCATACCGTCGGCGGATTCTTCCTCCCTTCGATTGGCGTCGAAATCGTATACGCTCGCGGCATCGAACATCTCGCTGCCGACCTCCTCGCCGTCCGTCCCAGCCTCATCACGGTCGTGCCGCGCGTCTTGGAAGTGTTCCGTGCCCGCATCCTGACCCATCTCGCCCGGGCGTCCCGCCTCGAGCGTGCCCTCTTTGCCCAGGCCCTTGCCGGTGGCCTCGCCAGGATGGATCGCCGTCCGCTTCCTCTCCTGGCACGCCTGGCTGAGCCGATCGTCGATCGCTTCGTGCGCCGCACGATCAAGGCGCGCTTTGGCGGGCGCCTTCTTGGGGTTGTCTCCGGCGGCGCGCGGCTCGATCCGGACGTCGGGCGCTTTTTCGCCGCGCTCGGCGTGCCCGTGATACAGGGCTACGGGCAGACCGAAGCGGGGCCGGTGGTGAGCGCGACACCACCCGGCAGCACCCGCATCGAAACGGTAGGACCGCCGCTCGAAGGCGTTTCCCTGCGCATCGCCGAGGACGGCGAGATCCTGGTCAGCGGCGATCTCGTCATGCTCGGTTATTGGAACCAGCCGCAAGCCACCAAGGCAGCGCTTGCCGGCGGTTGGTTGCATACCGGAGATATCGGCGTTCTGGAGAGCGAGGGGTATCTGCGCATCACGGATCGCAAGAAGGACATCATCGTACTGTCAGGGGGGGACAACATCTCACCCGCACGAATCGAGGGCATGCTGATGGCGGAGCCTGAAATCCTGCAGGCGGTCGTCAGCGGCGATCACCAGGCCTCTCTCTCGGCCCTGCTCGTCCCCGCAGAAGGCGCCGACGAGGCCGCGGTCGCCGAGGCAGTGCAGCGCGTGAACGCCCGGCTCTCCGTGATCGAGCGGGTCCGCCGCCACCAGTTGGTGCCCCCCTTCACGCAGGAGAACGGCCTGCTCACTCCAACTCAGAAAATCCGCCGCCAGATCGTGCTCAGCAC
>JASHOF010000062.1 GCA_030041255.1 Acetobacteraceae bacterium | reverse complement strand
GCGCGGTGCGCACCGACGCAAGCGGCTGCGCCGTCCGTTGCCTGGGATGATGTTGCACCAGGACGCGTCGCGATATGCGTGGCTGCCGGGGGAACCACCTCTCGACTTGGTGGTGACGATGGACGATGCGACGAATGAGATCTATTCGGCGCTGCTGGTCGAGGAAGAAGGCACGGCCTCGACGTTTCGGGCGTTGCTGGAGGTGTTCGGCCGTCATGGCCTGCCGCTGAGCCTGTATACCGATCGCGGCAGCCATTACTTTCATACCGCCGAGGCGGGCGGCAAGGTGGATCGCGGCCAGCCGACGCAGGTCGGCCGGGCGCTGTCACATCTGGGTGTTGAGCACATTGCGGCGTATTCCCCTCAAGCACGTGGCCGCTCAGAGCGTCTGTTCCAGACCTTGCAAGATCGCCTGCCGAAGGAGTTGGTGCTGGCGGGCATCACGACGATAGATGCAGCGAACGCCTGGCTGCGCGGCACCTATATACCGGCGCACAACGCACGGTTCGCGGTGAAGGCGGAGCAGGAGGGCAGCGCGTTTGTCGCGGTGTCGGAGCTGGACCTGAGGGAGGTCCTGTGCGTGCAGGAAGAGCGTGTGGTCGGCAACGACAACTATGTATCGTTCCTCAACCGCAGGCTACAGATTCCGCAGAGTCCACTGCGTGCGCACTTCGTCAGGACGACGATGAGAGTGCATCAATACCCTGACCGCGGGCTGGCGATCTTCCACGGCAGGCTCTGCCTGGGCCGTTACGACGGCAACGGGGGGCTGCTTGGCGCACCGCAGCCGGATCATCACGAGAGCAAGACCGTCATAGCCTCCCGCTGTCAGCCTGGCGCCGTGCTCGGAGCCGTCAAGGACGCTGCGCGCCGCGACGCGGTGGCCTCGCCCAAGGCGACGCCCTCCTTGACAGCTCCTGCGCGCGGCACCCATCCACATCGCAAGTCGGCTCCGGGAAATGGGCCTCACAGCCTCACCAGGAAATGGCCGCCGGAGACACCGCTCCTCCGCCGAACGAAACAGCAACGAGCGGCCACATGATGTGTCACCTAAGCCGGCCAAGTTAATTTGCTCTCGACATTCTCTGGCCTCTGATCGCGGGGGTGGCATCGCCGGAAGTGTGAATCGCCGTCTCGGATGAGCTCCTGGACAGGCGGCCAGCCCCGCCTGAGCCGCCGGCGGCCCCGGCGCGCGTGACGCCTCTCCGTCGGAATCCTTTACACTCGGCGCCAGACCCAGGCGCGGCCCGCCCGGCCCTGTCGGAATCCCTTACACTCCGCGCCAGACCCGCCGGCCGCTCCGATTTCTCAGGAATTTCATTGCGTTACTGCCGGCCGCCCGCTTCCCGCCGGGCCCCAGGCGCGCCGCCGACCGTCGGCAGAGTTTACACCATCACGCCACCCCAACGAACAAGTTTCCTGTCATTTCAATGAGTTACAGGATTGCACGATTTTTGCTTCATTACTCAGCGGATCGGCTTCGCTGTCAAATCGAACCGATCCGCGAACGCGCCGCCCGGCTCGGCCATGTCAAGCGGAGCATCACCGGTCGGGCCGAAGCCGCTCTCACGCGCCCAACAAACGCAAAGGGAGAGACCACCATGTTGAAGAAAACCATCCTCGCAGGAACGCTGCTCCTCGCCGGCGGCCTCGCCTTCGGCCCGCCGGCGGAGGCCGACTACACCGTCACGCTCTCGCAAGTCGGCCCCGACGTCGTCGCCACCGGCAGCGGCACCATCGACCTCACCGGCCTGACTTTCTTGGGCGCGGGCGGGAACATAGCCGGGTTAGTTCCTGATTTGGGGCTCGCGGCAGTTGGGCCAGCGGGCGACGTGTTGGTCGATGTTTATACAGGATTCACCGGACCTGCTGAATTCGGCAGCGGCGGCGAAACATTTGCCAACAGCGGCAGCGGCAACCCGACCGGCCTGGTCCAGTCCGGCCAGATGGCAGTTCCGGTGGGCTACGTATCCAACGCGACCCTCACCGGCACGGCGACCTTTGACAACGCCACCTTCGCCAGCCTCGGCATCACCCCCGGCACCTATACGTGGACCTGGGGAACCGCGGCCGAGGATGGCAGCTTTACGATCGACGCCGTTCCCGAGCCTGGCTCGCTCGCCCTGCTCGCGACAGCCCTGCTCGGCCTCGGCGCCTTCGGCTTGAGCCGCCGCCGTCGCGCCTGACGCGGCTCTGCCGGAATTCCTTACACCTCGCGGCCGGCCCACCAATGCGCGCCAGCCGCACCCCTTTTTCACCACGCTCGCTGCCCGTCGCGTCCCGCGAGTTCCGGGATGCGACCCAATCAGATCTGCACGATGTCGTTGAGCGTGTAGGTCACATTCGGCGGGTTCTCGCCGATCCTGACCGTCTTCTCCTCGGTGAAAATATAGGGTGGCACCGGCAGATTGTACGGCGCCGGCACGCCCTGCCACACCCGCCCGGCGAGATCGTATTTCGAGCCGTGGCAGGGACAGAGATAGCCGCCCGGCCAGTCCGCAATCGGCGTGTTCGCGCTCGGATTCGGGAAATATCCCGGCAGACAGCCGAGGTGCGTGCAGATCCCGACCAGCACTGCCCATTCTGGCTTGACCGACCGGTACCAGTTCTCGGCATAGGGTGGCTGCTGCATCACCCTCGAGTCCGGATCCCTCAGCCGGTCGATCATCGATTTCGATTGCAGGGTTTTCAGCGAGTCGGCCGAGCGGTTGACCAGCAGGATCGGCTTTTCCCGCCAGAGCACGATGATCTGCTGGCCGACCTCGACCTGCGAGAGATCGACATCGATCGGCACGCCAGCCGCGATCGTGTCCCTGGCCGGATCCATCGAATCGATGAACGGCCAAATCACCGCCCCGACCCCGACCGCCGCCAGCCTGGCGCCGTGCTCGGAGCCGTCAAGGACGCTGCGCGCCGCGACGCGGTGGCCTCGCCCAAGGCGATGCCCTCCTTGACAGCTCCTGCGCGCGGCACCCATCCACACCGCAGGTCGGCTCCAGGAAATGGGCCTCACAGTCTCACCAGGAAATGGCCGCCGGAGACACCGCTCCTCCGCCGAACGAAACAGCAACGAGCGGCCACATGATGTGTCACCTAAACCGGCCAAGTTAATTTGCTCTCGACACTCGGCGGGCCGGGGCAGCCTCCCGCCATTCCCCCCACCGATGCCCGCACCGCCTGCGCCCTGCGCCTCCGCAGTGGCGTCGACACGCTCTACTCGGCCGCGCGCGCTACCTGAGCCACCCGCGTCAGCGCGCGAAGCGTAACGAATTCCTCCGCCGCCGTCGGGTGGATGCCGATCGTCTGGTCGAAATCCGCCTTGCTCGCCCCGGCGGTCATGGCGACCGCAAGGCCCTGCACGATCTCGGGCGCGTCCTCGCCCAGCATATGCGCGCCGAGCACGCGCCCGCGCGGCGCCTCCACCACGAGCTTCATCAGGGTCTGCCGCCGCCGCCCGGTCAGATTGTGGCGCATCGGCGTGAAGCGCGTGAGGTAGATTTCGGCAGCGCCGCGTTGCGCCGCCTCCTCCTCCGTCAGCCCGACGGTCGCGATCGGCGGGCTCGTGAAGACCGCGGTCGGCACCGCGGAAAAATTGAACGGCCGCGTCCCCGGCCCGAACAGGGCATCGGCGAGCGCGTGGCCCTCCGCCGTGGCGACCGGGGTGAGATGCTTCCCCTCCGTCACATCGCCGATCGCATAGATATGCGGCTGGACAGTGCGCCACATGGAGTCGACCGCAATGGCGCCGGTCGGGGTGGGCACGATGCCGGCCTCCGAAAGTTCGAGGCCGGCGGTGTTGGCCACCCGCCCGGTCGCGAAGAAGACGGCATCGGCCTCGAGTTTCCCTCCATCGGCGAAATGCAGCACCCGCGCTCCTCCATCATCCGTCACGCGCTCGGGGCGCGTGTTCGGGTAGAGGATGATACCCTGTCCGGCCAGCGTCTCGGCGAGCGCATTGCGCAGATCTCCATCGAACCCGCGCAACGGCAGCGGCTGGCGATAGACGAGGTGCGTCCTGGCGCCGAGGCCGGCGAAGATGCCGGCAAACTCGACCGCGATATAGCCTGAACCGACGATCGCGATCCGCCGCGGCATGGCGGGCAGGAAAAAAGCATCATCCGACACGATGCCCAGCTCCGCGCCGGGAATGTCAAGCCGTACCGGATGGCCCCCGGTCGCGATGATGATGCGCTCTGCCGTGAGCGATCTCTCTCCGACCCGAAGCCGGTGCGGGTCCTCGAACCGTGCCCGCGCCTCGAACACCGCAACCCCGGCATCCTCGAGAATGTCGCGATAAACGCGGCTCAGCCGCGCGATCTCACGGTCCTTGGCCGCGATCAGCGCCGCCCAGTCGTGCTCGGGGCGTCGCGAGTTCCAGCCAAAGCCACGCGCGTCCTCGGCAAGCGCGCCGTATTCCGCCGCCTGCACCAGGAGCTTCTTCGGCACGCACCCGACATTGACGCAGGTGCCGCCCCAGAAGCGGCATTCGGCAATGCCGACCCGCGCGCCGTGCTGTGCCGCGATGCGCGCCGCACGCACGCCCGCCGAGCCTCCGCCAATGACGAAGAGATCGAAATCATGCGCCATCTTCCCTCACCCTTCGCAGGCAGGCAAAAGAGAGAGCGCGATGTCTTCCCAGCCGGACAGCCGCTCGATCGCCCGCGCAACCCGCAGGACCATCGCCTCGTCGAACGCCCGGCCCACGATCTGCACCGAAAGCGGCAGCCCGGCAGCAGAGAGCCCCACCGGAACGCTGATCGCCGGATGCCCGGTCAGGTTGAAGGCGCCGGTCTGAATCGGCGAATGGAGCGCGCGCGGATCGACCGGCGCATCGAAGCGCGGCGCCGGCGCCAGCGCGCAAGCCGTGAGCAGCACCTCGCAGGAGCCGAGCGCCTCGTTCACCGCCTCGGCCAGGCGCCGCCGCTGCCGCCCCGCCTGCACCAGATCCGCCGCCGTCATCAGCGCCCCGCTCACCAGGCGCGTGGCCGTATTCCGCGCATAATCCTGAAGCCGGCGCCGGAGATTATCGGCATGAACCGCGAACGCCTCGGCCAGCAGGATCACGCGATTGGCGACGGCAAAGAGCGCATAGTCGGGAAGCGCGACATCGAACACCCGCACCCCCGCTTTGCCGAGCAGAGCCAGGGTGCGATCGATCGCCGCCCCCACCTCATTCGTGAGTGCCGGTGCCGCGGCAAAGAAGGCGCGCGGAATGCCGATGCGAAGCCCCTCGACCCCCGCCTCGAGCCCGGCCCGATAGTCCGGAACCGGAACGTCCGCGCTGCCCGGATCGAGCTGATCGTGCCCGGCCATCACCCCGAGTGCGATCGCCGCATCCTCGACCGACCGCGCGAGCGGCCCGCAGTGATCGAGCGTGTAGGAAAGCGGGAACACGCCACGCCGGCTGACCCGCCCATAGGTGGGCTTGATCCCGACCGTTCCGCAATAAGCCGCCGGCCCGCGGATCGAGCCCCCGGTGTCCGAGCCGCTCGCCATTCGAACCAGGCCCGCCGCCACCGCCGCGGCCGAGCCCGAGGAAGAGCCGCCGGTGATGTGATCGGGATTCCACGGGTTGCGCGCCGGCGGGAACGGCAGATCGAAGCTCGGCCCGCCGATCGCGAATTCATGCGTCGCCAGTTTCCCGAGCAAGACGCCGCCTGCTTTCTGAAGCCGCTCCGCCACGGCACTGTCGGCATCCGGAACGTTCCCAAGCCGAAGCCGCGAATGGCAGGTGGTGGCGATCCCGGCCGTGTCGTAGATGTCCTTCAGCGCATAGGGAATGCCGTGCAGAGGGCCACGATCGGCGCCTGCCGCAAGCTCGGCATCGGCGCGGCTGGCGTCGGCGAGCGCCCGCTCCCTGGTCACCAGAATGAACGCGTGCAGCCGATCGTTGCTGGCGCCGATGCGCTCGAGGGCATGGCGGGTCAGTGCCACCGACGAAAGCCGGCCGGCCCTGAGCGCACGGCCGGCCTCGGCAATGGAAAGAAGGTGCGGCGCGCGATTCATTGGCTGCCGTCCCGGCCGGCGGCCCGATAAACCGCCGCCGGCTCGATCTCCGGTCCCAGCGCCTCGCCAAGGCGCGCGATCTCGGCGCGAAGATCGGCGAAGGCAGCCAGCAGCTCGGCCCGCCGATCCTCCGGAATCGTCAGTCCGGCCCGCGCGATCAGCACGTCGAACTCCACGCCGAGAAGCGCCGCCGCTTCCCTCTCCCCGGCCTCCTTCGTCATCCGCTGCTTCCTTCTTTCTTCTCCGGGCGCCCCGCGGCCGTTGCCTGTCTACCCGCACCGTCTCGAGGGCGGCGGGGCGGCGCCGTTCAGGTACCGATGCCGCCGACCGCCAGATACTTGATCTCGAGGAACTCCTCGATCCCGTATTTGGAGCCTTCGCGGCCGAGGCCGGACTCTTTCATGCCGCCGAACGGCGCGACCTCGGTCGAGATGATGCCTTCGTTGATGCCGACGATGCCGTATTCCAGCGCCTCGGCAACCCGGAAGCAGCGCCCGAGATCACGCGAGTAGAAGTAGGCGGCAAGGCCGAATTCGGTATCGTTCGCGAGGCGAATCGCCTCCTCTTCGGTCTTGAAGCGGAACAGGGGCGCCACCGGCCCGAAGGTCTCTTCGCGGAAAATCATGGCGGAGGCCGGAACATCCGCGAGCACGGTCGGCTGGAAGAAGTTGCCGCCGAGCGGATGCCGCTTGCCTCCCGTAACGATTTTCGCGCCATGGCTCACGGCATCCGCAATGTGTTCCTCCACCTTGGCGACCGCCGCCGCATTGATCAGCGGCCCCTGCACGACACCCGGCTCCATTCCGTTGCCGACCTTCATTTTCTCGACCTCGGCCTTCAACCGCGCCGAGAACGCGTCGAACACGCCATCCTGCACGAGAATCCGGTTGGCGCACACACAGGTCTGCCCGGTATTGCGATACTTGCTGGCCAGGAGCCCGGGGATTGCAGCATCCAGGTCGGCATCGTCGAAGACGATGAAAGGCGCATTGCCGCCCAGTTCCATGCTCGTCTTCTTGATCGTCGGCGCGCATTGCGCCAGGAGCTTCGCACCCACTTCCGTCGA
This sequence comes from Acetobacteraceae bacterium, assembly GCA_030041255.1. GTDB lineage: Bacteria > Pseudomonadota > Alphaproteobacteria > Acetobacterales > Acetobacteraceae > JAKAWQ01. The sequence goes on along the minus strand of JASHOF010000062.1, from coordinate 22,260 downwards.
GCCGGTGAAGGAGAGCTTCCGCACCAGCGGGTTGGAGGTCAGCTCCGCCCCGGTCTCCCCGGAAGGCCCGGTGATGATATTGCACACGCCAGGCGGCATGCCGGCGCGCTCGGCGAGCACGCCGAGCGCCAGCGCCGAAAACGGGGTCTGGCTCGCCGGCCGGATCACGCCGGTGCAGCCCGCCGCCCAGCCGGGACCGGCCTTGCGCGTGATCATGGCAGCGGGGAAATTCCAGGGCGTGATCGCGGCGAAAACGCCGATCGGCTCCTTCTGCACGATGATCCGCCGTCCCTTGCTGGTCTGCGGAATGGTATCGCCGTAGACCCGCTTGGCCTCCTCGGCGAACCATTCGATGAAGCTTCCGGCATAGACGATCTCGCCTCGGCTCTCGGTGAGCGGCTTGCCCTGCTCGGCGGTCATGATCAGCGCCAGATCTTCGGCATTCGCGATCATCAGGTCGAAGAGCTTGCGCAGGATGCTGGCCCGCTCCTTGGCAAGCCTGGCCCGCCAGGCCGGGAAGGCGCGGGTAGCAGCCTCGATCGCCCGCCGCGTCTCCGCGGCACCCATCGCCGGGACCTCGCCGACTGCCTCGCCGCTCGCCGGGTTCCTGACCACGATCGTCCGGCCCGAGCCGGCCTCCACCCACTTCCCGTCGATCAGGTTCGCCTGGCGAAACAGGCTGGGATCCTTCAGCGGCAGGGGCGAGACGGGATTGAGCATGGCGGTCCTCCTCCTTTCCGATCCGAAGGGAAAGATAGGCGAGGGGAGGCGCGATGTCAGCGCCCGCCCCCGATTCCTGGCCTCAGAAATCCAGCCTGGCGATGTTCGGCAGCGGGAAGCCCCCGATATCGGTCCAGCTCTCGCCGATCACCGCCGGGATCGTCAGCAGCACGATCGGCGGCAGCGTGAAGAACGGCAAGAGCGACGGTCCGCCGTTGGTGGCGACAAGGTTCGGGATTCCCGGCGGCACCTGAGCAAGAACAAGCGTCGTCGAGCAGATCGCGCTCTCGATGACGCAACGGTTGAAGAGATAGCTCGTGCTGATGCTGGGTTCGATCCGCGCCACCCGTGCCGCGGCCGTCCCGGTGATCCCGCCAACGGATCCGAATAAATCCGCGCTCCCGCCCGTTCCGATCACCAGGAGCCCGCCCGGCGCCATCGTTCCCGTGGCCGTCCCGGGCCCCAGCGCCAGTACCAGATTCACGGCTCCAGCCTGGAGATTCGCGAAGCTCGCCGTCCCGCCGGCGGCCGGAAGCTGGATCCGCAGCGTGGCCCCCCCTCCCCCGAGCGGCGCAATGACGCTGGTGCCCAGCTCCTGGAACACCCCGCCACTGAGTACCTCGAGCACGCTTCCGGGTAGCGCCGGATTGGCGCCGCTCTGATCGGCAAGCGGCAGGCCGGTGGTGAAGATCGTTCCGGAGAGCGTCAGCGTACCGGGTGCCGCAATGTCGAGAAACGCGGCGCTGACAGGCCCCGAGATCGTGAGCGCGCCGGTGCTCCTGAGGGCCAGGTCTCCCGCTGCACCGGAGACACTGAACGAGCCGAGTGTCGCGATATCCGCGGTTCCAAGCTGGGCAAGGCCAGCGGCCGCTCCGCTCAGCGTGCCGGCAGCCAGGGAACCGTTCGCAACGGTGATGCTGCCATCCGGCACCACGAGGTTCATGCCGGCCGCGGTGGTGAGGAAGCCCGCCTGCCCGCTCGCCCCGACCACGAGATTCCCCGGCGCGACATCGAGCGCAATTCCGCCCGGCGCACTCAGCGTGCCGAGCACGGTGAGCGCGGTCGAATCGGAGAGCTCGAACCCGCCTGTCGAGGAGAACTGATCGAGCGTTGGAATGGTGTTGATCCCGCCGAGCGCAACCGAACCCGCGCTGCCCGTGAGCACGCCGACCTCGAGCGACGCACCGGCAGTCTCGGAAAAAACCCCGCCCGCAGTCGCCAGCAGCGTCCCGACACCGCTCGCCTGGCCGGTATTCGGATCGGTGAGATTGCCGAGCTGATTGGCCCCGGAGATCGTGATCGGCTCGGATCCAAAAGAAGTAAGCTGAAGCGTGCCGGCGGTGATCACCGCCAGCAGCGCGTCGTCAAGGGAAAGCGTCCCTGCCGGCTCTGCACCCGCTCCGACCAGCGCCACCGGCACGTTCGCCGAGAACGGTTCGATCGAAACCTCCCCGCCCAGGGCCAGCAGCGCTCCGAACACCGTCAGGCTACTCGTCTCAGTGAAAATGGTCTGCGAACCTTCGATCAAACCATTCGTCACCAGCGCGATGGTATCGCCCGCCGGCACGCTGACGGGAGCCTCGAGCGTCAGGGACGTGCTGTCCACGAGGGTGAAATCACCGCCGGCAACGAAGGCGTCGTAGGGGCCGCTCTGCAGCGAATTGGAGACGTCGGCCAGCGTGCCGATCGCATTGGTGCCGGTGAAGAGCGCGGCTCCTCCGCTGGTGCCGTTCAGCACGCTGGCGAGGATCGCCCCGCCCGGCTCGGTGATGCCGCCCCCGACACTCAGTACGACCGTCCCGCCCGTCGCGTTCAACTCGCCGGACAAAACCAGATCGCCGGCACTCGCAAGCGAAACGAAACCGTCGATCGCACTCACCGGACCGGCGAGCGTGAGATTGGTCACGTCGTTGAGGAAAATTTCGTCGCCCGCCGGCACGCTGAACGCCCCGAGCGTAGCGATGGCATTGTCGCCATCGAGGAACGCGAAGCTGGCGCTTCCGGTGAGCGTTCCCGCCGTGATGGCGCCGGAGTCCTGGAAAATGTCGCCGCTCGTCAGCAGTGACACCGTGCCGGTCGCCGGGTTGCTCGACAGGCTCCCCTCGCCCGTCACAAAGTTGCCGAGCGTGATGCCATCTTCCGAGGCCACATCGAGCGTGATCCCCGTCGGGTCGCTGACAGTGCCGAGCACCGTGAGGCCGCTCGTATCGGTCAGTTCGAACCCGCCGGTGGAAGAAAACTGATCGAGCGTCGGAATGGTGTTGATCCCGCCGAGCGCAACCGACGCCGCACTGCCGCTCAGCACGTCGACATTGAGCGACGCTCCGGCCGCCTCGGAAAAAGCCCCGCCCGCGGCAACCAGCAGCGTGTTGACGCCGCTCGGATTGCCGGTGTTCGGGTCCGTCAGGCCGCCGAGCTGATTGGCCCCGCTGATCGTGACCGGTTCCGTTCCGAACGAAGTCAGCGCCAGCGTGTTCGCCGTGATCGCCGCCAGCAGCGCGTCGTCGAGCGAAAGCGCCCCTGCCGGCTGCGCACCACCCCCGACCAGCGCCACCGGCACGTTCGCCGAGAACGGCTCGATCAAGACCTCTCCGCCCGGTGCCTCCAGCGCACCGAATTCCGTTCCCTCCGTCTCTTCATCGAATTGGGAGCCTTCCACCAGGCTGTCCGTTGCCAGCGTAATCGTACTGCCTTCCGGAACGGTCACCGGTGCCGTGATCGTCAGCGGCGCGCTGTCCACAAGGGTGAAATTGCCGCCCGCCGAGAAGGCCGGCGGCGCCGGCGGATCGTCGCTGACGATCACGGCAAGCGTGGCGATGGCGTTGTCGCCCGTGAAGAGCGCCGCCCCGCCGCTCGAGCCGCTCAGCGTACCGGCGAGGATCACTCCGCCTGGCTCGGTGATACTGCCCCCGGAGGTCAGCATCACCGTCCCGCCCGCCGCGTTGACCTCGTCGGAGAAAACCATATTCCCGTCGCTGGAAAGTTCCACCACCGAAAACAGATCGCCCATGCTCGGAGCATCGATCGGCCCGGCCACCGTCAGATTGCCGTTGCTCGAAATACCGACAAATCCTCCAGGCGCACTCACCGGCCCGGTCACGGTGAGATTGGACGTATCGCTGAGGAAAATCGCGCTGCCTGCCGCCACCAACGTGAAAGCGCCGAGCGTGCCAATGGCGTTCCCGGCGCTCTCAACATCAACAAAAGAGGCGGTGCCGGAAAGCGTCACCGCGCTGATGGTCCCGGCAACCTGTTCGAAGTTGCCGGTCGTGTTCACCACCAGCGTCCCCGTGGTCTGGTTGGTGGTAACGTTGCCGTCGTTTGCATCGACGAAGTCGCCGAAGAAGACGCCCCCCGTGCCCGCAGACAGGCTGATATTGCCGCCGGCGACGATGACACCGTTCATCGTGATACCGCCGGTCATCGTGCTGCCCGATATGGCCGCCGAGGAGGCGTCCATCTCGATGTTGCCGGTCGCCGAGACGGTAACTCCGGAATCGATCAGAATGTCGTTCCCGGCCTGCACGAGGAGAGACTGATTCGGTTTCGTCAGTGCGAGACTGGAGGCAAACGTCACGTCGTCGATCGCCTGCAGCGTGACGTTGCCGGTGAGGTTCGTCTCGATGACCGTCGGATCGACGGTGTAGACATCCCCGGCCAAGGTGCCGTCCGCGTCGTAAGCCACGCCGGGCACCGGCGCCATGGTAACGGCGCCCGTGCCACCACTCTCAATGACGAGATCGTAGGGATCGAGCAGGATCGTTCCCATCGCCCCGAGCGGCGCGCTGGTATTCACCGTTCCATCGAGCGCGAGGTTGTGCCCGGAGATCTCGACGAACCCGCCGTTGCCGCCGAGAGATCCGCCCTCTGCGGTGATGGCGCCGTAATCCACCGTGGTGACGGTGGAAAGCACCGTCACGCGCCCGCCATTGCCCGCCTCAGTCGCATCCGCACTGATCGTGGCTCCTGGCGCGATCAGCACATGGGCCGCCGTCAACGTCGCCGTCGTGCCGGGCCCGCCCTTGGCGCGCGCCAGCGTTGTGCCGACCGCGACCAGCCCGCCACCCGCCGGCCCCGAGGCATCGACGCGCGCCGTGTTCGCCAGCACGACCGCGCCGCTCGCATCGAGCCCGACCGCGCCACCCGTCCCGCCCGTTCCCTCTCCGCTCGCCGTGAGCGTCCCGGCGATGCGGATCGACCCGCCCACGCCCTGCACCAGCACCGTCCCGGCCGCCCCTCCGGCTTGACCGTTGGCCGAGATCGTCCCACCGGCATCGACGAGATTCTGGATCAGCCCATCCACCGCCTTGGCGGTCAGCAGGACCGTGCCGCCTGCCGCCGCAATCGTGCCGCTGTTGGTGACGAGCGCCTTCACCGGCTGGCCGTTCGGCCCCACCGGTACCGTCTGCACCGCGCCCTCTACGTCGATCGAGACCAGGCCATCGCCATAGAGATCGAGCGTCGCCGTCCGCGCCCCGGCCAGCACCACGCTGCCGAGCTTGGCCGCGATGACGCCCGAATTGGCAACCTGCGGCGCAACCAGCGCCGCCAGTCCCGCTTGCGCAATCGTCATCGAACCCCGGTTGACGATCCGCGCATTCGGATTCGCCGGCTGGTCGAACACCATCCGCCCGGCCATGAAATTCTGGTTGGTGATGCCGGGCGCCGAGACCACCAGCCCGGCGGCATTCACCTCCGAGCCGTTCGCGAACACGACTCCGTCGGGGTTCACCAGCACGATGCTGCCGTTGGCGGTGATCCGCCCGGCAATCGTCGAGGGATCGGGCGCCACCACGCGGTTGAGCGTCACCGCCTGCGAACTCGGCTGCTGGAATAGCACCGTGGCCCGGCTGCCCACGTTGAAGCTCTGCCAGTTGATCGCGGCGCGCGACGTGCTTTGCGTCACGGTCGTCGCCCCCGGCGCCTCTGCGATGCTCGCGCCGCCGGCCACCACCGCCCCCCCGGTCGGCGTCGCGAGGGGCGCCTGCGCCCGTGCCGGCTGGGCCGCCGCCAGCGCCGTCAGCGCCGTGCTCGCCGCGAGCAACGGCCGGAGCCGGGAAATCGCCAGCCCACGCGTGCCAGCCCGTGCCCGATGCGCCTCGGTCATGGCCGTTTCCCTTCCCCCGCCTGGGCGGAGTCCTCGTTGCCGTTCCGACGTTCTAACAAGGATCGGCGGCCTCTGGAAACCGTCCCCCGATCAGGTGTGGGCGCCGCTGCCGGGCCGCTACTCCACGGTGACGGGCTTCGCCAGGTTGCGCGGCTGATCGACGCCCGCCCCCTTCAGAACGGCCACATGGAGGGGAGGACTCGCACGCCGATCGCAGCCAGGATTCGGCGAGGCAAACGGATCGACCGTCGGCAGCATGACTGTCTGGCTTGCCAACCGGCCGAGCCGCGCCCCCTTTCCGCGCCGGTGAACAGAATCAGGCACGCGCGATTCTCCTGCCGGCAGCGCCAACGCTCGATCGGAGTCGTTTTACGCAAACGCTGCACCGGCGCTTTCTTTGCAGTCGCTGCCGGCATAAGACAGGGCATGCTTGGTACTCCGGTACCCCGAATCAGACTTGCGTAGTATGCTTGCCGCCACGCATTTCCTTCCCCTCTCCCTCCGGCGGGCCCCGTCGCGCACGCGCGATGGGAGCCCCGCGAGAGGGTGGCGCGCGGGCACAGCGACTGCTCCCCGGATTTGGCAACGCCCATTGACCGACTGTGCCCCGCTACAGAGGAAAAGAAAGGAGGCCTCCCTGCAAACGTTCGTCATCAACCTCGATCGCAGCACCGAGCGGCTGGCAGATTTCTATCGGATCAATCCCCATCTAAAGAATATTTCGCGCTTTCGCGCGGTTGACGGCAGAACCATCGATCGCACTAAGCTTGTCGAGCGCGGAATCTTCGAAGAAAACGTGAAATATACGGATGGTGCTGTCGGGAACGCACTGTCGCACCTGCGTCTGTGGAACCACTCCATCAATCTCCGGGAACCGATTACCGTCGCCGAGGATGATGCCATCATCCACCGCCATTTCGAATCCCTCGCCGCGCAGGTCATCGCGGAATTGCCTCCGGATTGGCATATCATTTTCTGGGGCTGGAATTTCGACGCCTGCGCCATATTCGACTTTCTCCCCGGCCTCTCGATGCTTTTGGGGTGCATGACAGCAAAGAACATCCCTTCCAGGCGCGAAGCGTTCCAGAGTATGCCGCTACGCCCGACCCCCTACAGACTGCTGTGCTGCTTCGGCATACCCTGCTATTCGATTTCTCCGGAAGGCGCGGCACGACTGACCTCACTCGCCGTGCCAATTCGGCATTTCACCATGGCGATTCCGGGCTTTGGCGAGGTATCCAATTCGAGCATTGATATCGTCGTGATCAGTCTCTGCAAGAAAATCAATGCCTACGCGAGCTTCCCCCCGCTGGTGCTCACCGCCAATGATCCATCGATATCGACCGTCCTCAATCCCTGACGCCGAAGGCTTGCCCGGCAGTCGGACATTTCCGGAATCCGGACCTTTCGCACCCTTGAAGAGCACGAAGATATCAGCGATTCGCTCGGGTAAACCCAGCCCGCGATCGCCCGAGGCGGAATCGTCGGAGGGCGTGAATCGCGGGCTCGAATAAAGCGCATGAGAAAGGCGCTCCGCCCGCGGGCCGCTACTCCACGGTGACGGACTTCGCCAGGTTGCGCGGCTGATCGACGTCCGTCCCTTTCAGCACCGCCACATGATAGGCCAGCAATTGCACGGCGATCGCCGCCAGGATCGGCGCCACGAACGGATCGACCGTCGGCAGCACCACTCTCTGGCTGGCCAGCCGGCCGAGCCGCCCCGCCCCTTCCGCGTCCGTGAACAGGATGAGGCGCCCGCCCCGCGCCGCCGCCTCCTGGAGGTTCGAGGCCGTCTTCTCGAACAGCGGCCCGGAGGGGATCGCCGCGATCACCGGCACGTTCTGGTCGATCAGCGCGATCGGGCCGTGCTTCATTTCGCCAGCGGCATAGCCCTCGGCGTGGATATAGCTGATCTCCTTGAGCTTGAGCGCACCTTCGAGGGCGATCGGATAACATGTGCCGCGCCCGAGATAGAGCACGTCGCGCGCCTCGGCCACCCGCTCGGCAACCCGGCGGATCGCCGCTTCCTCCTCCAGCACACCGGCGGCGCGCGAAGGCACCTCCAGCAAAGCGGCCGTTAACGCCGCCTCGAACTCCGCATCCAGCACGTCGCGCACCCGTGCCGTGGCAATCGCAAGGCACGCCAGCACGGCAAGCTGGGCCGTGAACGCCTTGGTGCTGGCAACCCCGATTTCGGGCCCCGCAACGGTTTCCAGGACCGCATCCGATTCCCGCGACATCGTGCTTTCCGGCGCGTTCAGGATGCTGAGCACATGCTGGCCGCCGCCGCGCAGGAAGCGCAGCGCCGCCAGCGTGTCCGCCGTCTCGCCCGACTGGCTGACGAGGAGCGCCAGCCCCCCCTTGGAGAGCGGCGGCGCGCGGTAGCGCAATTCGCTCGCCACATCCGCCTCCGTCGGCAGCCGGGCCAGGCTCTCCAGCCAGCACCGCCCGACCAGGCCCGCGTAGTAGGCCGAGCCGCAGGCGCTGATGGAAACGCGCGGCACGCGCTTGAGATCGAACGGCAATGCGGGAAGCGTCACCCGCCGGGCCAGCGGATCGACCATCCGCCGCAGCACCTCGCCGAGCACCGCGGGATGCTCGTGCAGCTCCTTCTCCATGAAGTGGCGATATCCGCCCTTGCCGACCAGCGCCCCGGTCAGCATCGTCTCGCGGATCTCGCGCCTCACTTCCTTTCCGTCCGCGCCCAGGAAGCGCGCACCGTCGCGGCTGACGACGGTCCAGTCCCCGTCCTTGAGAAACGACACCCGCCGCGTGAGCGGAGCGAGCGCCAGCGAATCCGAGCCGAGATACATCGCGTTCGTCCCGAAGCCGACCGCGAGCGGCGCCCCGTGCTGCGCGCCGATCATCAGCTCGGAATGCCCGGCGAAGATCATTGCCAGCGCATAGGCGCCTTCCAGTCGCCCGAGCGCGGCGCCGGCCGCGCGCACCGGATCCATCCCCCGCGCCAGGTTCAGGTCGACAAGCTGCGCCACCGTTTCCGTATCGGTCTCGGTCTGGAATTCCTGGCCGGCCGCCTCGAGCTCGGCGCGCAGCCCTGCATGGTTCTCGATGATACCGTTATGCACCACCGAGACGCGCGCCGTGCCGTGCGGGTGCGCGTTGCCCTCGGTCGGCGCGCCGTGCGTCGCCCAGCGCGTATGGCCGATGCCGGTGGTACCGCTCGGCGGGTCCCGCGCCAGCAGTGCCGCCAGGTTGCGAAGCTTGCCGGCGGCGCGCCGTCTCTCGATATGCCCGTTCGCGAGCGTCGCCACGCCCGCGCTGTCATAGCCGCGATAGGACAGCCGCTCGAGCGCATCGAGCAGCAGCGGCGCCGCCGCCTCGGTGCCGATCACGCCTACGATCCCGCACATCCCCTGGCCTTTCTCTTCCGGTCACGGAACTGCTTCGCCCCGTCCGCTTTCTCCTGCTGCGCCGCGCGGCCGAAGGCCATCGCGTCGGATGCGACGTCCCTCGTGATCACGCTGCCGGCAGCGATGAAGGCCCCTTCGCCGACCGAAACCGGGGCCACCAGCACGGAATCCGAACCGATGAAGGCATTGGCGCCGATCTCGGTCCGGTGCTTGGCGAAGCCGTCGTAATTGCAGATGATGGTGCCGGCGCCGATATTCGCCGCCTCGCCGATCGTCGCATCGCCGAGATAGGAGAGATGATTGGCCTTGGCGCCGGCGCCGAGCCGCGTCGCCTTCAGCTCGACGAAATTTCCGACCCGCGCGCCCTCGCCAAGCTCGCTACCCGGCCTCAGCCTGGCGAACGGCCCGACGATCGCACCGGCGCCGATCCGGCATCCTTCGAGATGGGAAAAGGGGCGAATCTCGGCCCCCGTCTCGACTTCGACGCCGGGCCCGAACACGACATAGGGCCCGACCGTGGCGTCCGCTCCGAGTTTCGTATCCGCGGCCAGGAACACCGTCTCCGGCCCGAGCAGGCTGGCCCCGCCCTCGAGGGCCGCCGCGCGCAGCCGCGCCTGCAAAGCCGCCTCCGCCGCCGCCAGCTCGGCCCGCGTATTGATGCCGCGCAGTTCCTCGAACCGACCCTCGACGGGGACGATCCGCGCCCCTTCCTCCGCGGCCAGCGCGACGATATCGGTCAGGTAATATTCCCGCTTCGCATTGTCGTTGCCGACACGGGAAAGCCAGCGCCTGAGGTCGGGGCCGGCCGCTGAGAGGCCGCCCGCGTTACAGAGGCTCCCGGCCCGTTCCGCCGCCGTCGCATCCGCCCATTCGACGATCCGCGGCCGCCCCTCGAGCACGATCAGCCCGTAGCCCGCCGGATCCGGCGGCCGCATCGCCAGCATCGCGAGCGCAGGCCCTGCTCCCACGAGCCGCCCGGCAAGGCCGCGCAGCGTCTCCGGGGGGATCAGCGGATTGTCGGCATAGAGCACGGCAACCGGCCCATCGCCGAAATGCTCCGCCGCCGCGAGCGCCGCGTGCGCCGTGCCGAGGCGTTCATCCTGCACCACCACCGGATCGGGGGCGGCCAGCCGGGCCAGTTCATCCATCCCCGGTCCGACCACCACCACCACCCGCTCGAATGCCTCGCGGCAGCTTTTCAGGAGATGCCACAACAGCGGCTTGCCGCCCAGCCGCATCAGCGCCTTGGGAGCAGCCGAACGCATCCGTACGCCGTGGCCGGCCGCCAGGATGATCGAAGTCGCCAGCATCGAGAAATCCGGTAGCGGTCAAAAGCAGGCCGTGTCAAAGCCCCGCTGTTCACATCCGGTTGCGGAGTACGACGGAATGGCCTGGACAATCCTCTTCGATCTCGATGGCACGCTCGTCGATACGGTGCCGGATCTGGCTTCCAGCCTGAACAGGACCCTTCACGCGGCCGGGCTTCAACCTTTCGCGACCACGGAGGTGGCGGAAATGGTGGGCGATGGAATGGCCGTGCTGCTCGCGCGCGCTCTGGCCAGGCGCGCCCGGAATCCCGACCCCGCCCTGCTCGCCCGCTTCCATGCCGATTACCTCGCCGCCGTCGCCGTCGCTTCCCGCCCTTATCCGGGCACCGTCGAGACCCTCGCCCAACTCAGGGCGGCCGGCTGGCGCCTGGCCGTGGCCACCAACAAGCCCGAGGCGCCCGCCCGCAAGCTCCTGCAAGCTCTTGCTCTCGAGCCATTTTTCGCCGCCGTCGGCGGCGGCGACAGCTTCCCGGTGCGAAAACCCGACCCGGGCCATCTCCTCGCCACCCTCCGCCTCGCCGGCGGAGATCCCCGCCGCGCCGTGATGCTCGGCGACCATGCAAACGACGTGAAAGCGGCCCGCGCCGCCGGCCTGACGCCTCTTTTCGCGCGCTGGGGCTATGGCCGCGAGGAGATGGCGGATGGTTCTGAAACAGTCAGTAAAATCAGCGATTTGCCTGACCTTCTTGAGAAGATGAAGGGGGTTCCGGCAGCACTCTCCCAAGCCCGTTCGCCGCCATCCGCACGGCCTGGATATCGGTGAGATACATCGTCGCGGTCCCGAACCAGCGGGTGGTAAAGGCCATCCGCACCGGCAACAGCGGCAGCCCCGGGATGGGATGGGCGAACCAGACGGCGCCGCGATGCACGCGTTCCCGCTCGGCGGGTCCGTCGGACAGCAGGAAGCCGGCCAGCATCCGCCCCGTGACATCGCATTTCCGTGCCAGCCCGTGGAAGAACGAGCGGGTCGTCGCGGCAAGCGTTTCGCTCCCCGCCGGCTGCGACGCGAGCGCCATCAGCCGCCTGCCGTCGAACACCTTGACCGCGATTTGGCAGCTCCCGCCGTCGGCCATCCGCTGGAAGAGCAGTGCCATCGCGGACAGCGTATCGATCGTGTGCCGCTGGAGTGAATCCGGCACTCTCTCTCGCAGCGCCGCCTGCCCTGGCTCCAGGCGCCGGATTTCGGGCGCGCCGTCCGCGTAGTCGATCAGGACCTCGAATGGCCGTCCGCTCCAGTCCCCCTCGCTCTGGAAGCTGAACGGCGCGGCGGCGTCCGCCTGCCAGGTCCCCTGCGCGGCTGCCGTGTCATGCCCGGGGAACAGGAAGCCGATCATGCCGACGGTGTGATAAGTGATCGCCAGCCGGTAGCCTTCGGCCGTCAGGTCGAGTGTGGCGGCAAGCCTGAGGGTGGTGAAGCCGCTCGCGTAGGTGACGTAGGTGAGGCGGAGCGCGGCCGGTGGCGCCGGCGGCTCGGCCGGGGCCGCCGTAATGGCGAAGGCAAGCAGCAGCGCGAGCAGGGCACCGAGGCGTCGCATTCATTATCATTCTCTTAACGGAGGCCGCTTCGCAACTCCCTTCGCCTTGACAGCCGAGACGGCCCCGCTCCATGTACGCTGGCCTGCGGTCGCCCGAGGCGGAATCGTCGGAGGGCGTGAATCGCGGGCTCGAGTAAAGCGCGAGACCCGGGTGCGTAGCTCAGCGGCAGAGCATCGCCTTCACACGGCGGGGGTCGCAGGTTCAAACCCTGCCGCACCCACCAGCGCTGCGAATGCCCGTGGCGCAAATCCGCCACGGTGTCACGACACCCCTCCCAACGGCGAGCGACGCGCTGTCGCGCGGAGGCGCGGCGGGAAGCTCTCCTTGACACGGGCCATTTGTTCCGGTTGGTTATCGTCGGAGCTGGCATTTCTGGGAACGGCGGCGCGGCGAGTTCGATGCACAAATCGGTTGTGCTGAAAAGCGCCTTGAAATCGGCGCTCCCGTTCCAGCCCTGGCTGCGCCGGATCAAGCGACGATGGATCCCCTATCAGGACGACCCGGCGAACAGTCGCTTCGCGCTGCAACAGGGCTTGCGCCTGATTGACCTGCTTTTGGCCTCGCAAACCGACCTCTGCGCCGATGTCCTCGAGATCGGCACCGGCTGGCTTCCGATCGTTCCCCTGCTGTTTCGTCTTGCCGGCGCGCGGCGGCTCATTCTCACAGACGTCGAGCGCCTGATGGATCGGCAGACCATCGCCAGAGCCCGGGCGGTGATCCGTGCCAACATGCCAGCAATTTCTGCCGTTCTTCAGAAAACTGACGCCGAGCTCACAGCCACGCTGGAAGCGGATTTCCCGTTCGAGTATCGGGTCCCCTGGGACAGCCGTTCGCATCCTGCCGCTTCTGCAGACATCGTTTTCTCCCGGGCGGTTCTCGAACATGTCCCGCCGGTGGTCCTCGAGCGGCTGGTGACCGGGCTCGGCCGGATCCTCCGTCCCGGCGGCGTCATGTGCCACGCGGTCGACAACAGCGATCACTGGGAGCATCGGGACAAATCACTGAGCCGGCTGGACTTTCTGAGATACGAGGAGGGCTGGTTCTGGCGGTTGGCCTGCCGCAACACGCAGGCCTATCAGAACCGCCTCCGCCACAGCGACTATCTTCGTCTCTTCGCCGCCCACGGCTGGACGGCGATCGTCGCCGATGGCACTCCTGACGAACGCTGCCTCCGGGATCTCGAAACGCTGCCTCTCGCATTGGCCTTCCGCCACTACGATCACCAGGATCTCGCGATATTGACGTCGTATTTCGTGTTCCGTCGCACGACGGAGTGCGCCTGCGCCGAAAGCCCGCCGGTCGTGAGGTGGACCCCATCAGGTGGACCACTCGGGCCGGTTTGTTAGTTGGAGTCGCGGCTGCTCCGACCTTTTTGTTCGCTATCCGCTCAAGCAGCTTGTAGCTGCTGTGGTGCCAACTGTGGGCATGTGGGCAACGCGGCAGGGTTGTCCAAGCGAAGCGTCATGTCCACAGCCGTAGTGCCGGGATCCCTGGTGGCGCCAGATCGCCACGCTGCCATCGGCGTTCGATAGCCGAGCGCTTGGTGAGGGCGCCGGAGATTATAGAGGGCAACCCACGCGGTGAACCGGCGGGCGTGCTTGGGCAGCGACACCGGCTCGAAGCTGCCGTTGCGGTCGCGCGGCATCGCCATGCGCAGCTTGCCCTCGCCCGTCAGAACCGTCTTCGAGGTACCGCCATGGCGGTGGTTGGTGGCCCCTTCCGGCTTTTCCGCGCCCGCCAGGTAACCCAGATGGTGACTGAGTTCGGTGTTCAGCGACGCCTCGATCAGCGCCTGCTTGAACGCCAGACCCGCCGCGTTGATCGCTTCACCGCTCATCGGGCCGGTCAGGAAATGCTCGACCAACTCCTTCGGAACCGACGGCAGCATGGCAACGTCACGCTCCAGCTTCTTGGCTCTGCTCGGCATCATACGCCTCCTTGGCGTTGCCTATGCCCCACACACGGAATTACGGACAGGCTCCGAAATCGGCGAGTGCCGCAACGGCACCGGGCTCGACAATCGCCGCCGCTAGCGGATATCAGCGACGGAAGCGGCCGGCGCCCTGGAAGCCGCCGCCAAAGGCACCTCTGCCTGCTTCACGGCCCAGGCGGTCACTCTGAAGCTGCTGATAGTTGGCGGTGCCGGGACTGGAGCCCCCTCCCCTGCCCTGCAACCGGCCGGCGGCGGAGGGCGGCTGGACGGGGTCCCAGCCCGAGCCGCCCCATTTCTGCCAGCCGCTGCCGGTGTTGCGATAGACGTTGCCGTCGCGCCCGGCATAGACGTCTCCGTTCGCGCCCTCGGCTGCACCGCCACGAACACCGCTGACGGCGTTGTGATAGCCGGCACCTTGCGCGCCGCTGGAGGATGTGAAGGCGCCGGCCGTGCCTTGGGCGTTGCTGCGGCTTTGCGTGCTCACGGTCTGGTTGGGGCCGGAAAAGCTGCTCGATCCCCAGCGGCCGTACTCGTTCCAGTTCTGGTTCGTCGAACCGGAGACGCCGCTTCGTCCATTGTACCAGCTTGCATTGGCACTGCCGGTGCCATTGCCCCAGGCGGCGCTGCCATGCGCATAGCTGCCGGTTGCCGGGTTGTAGGCAGACCAGGCGCCGGCCCCGCCATAGGGACCATAGACGGCGCCGCCGGCGGCCCACGCTCCCGTGGTCGGATTGTCGTAGCGGCCGCCAGTGGCCGTGGCGTAGGGGCCATAAATCGTGCCGCCGCGCGCCCAGCCGCCCGTTGCGGAATTGTAATAGACGCCGCCCGCGTAGCTGTAGGGGTACGGATAGTAGATCGGAACCGGGCCGGGGATGACGACCGGCGGATAGGAGTAGCCGGTACCGTAGACGAGCACGCCCGCGGAAACGAAGCCCATCACGTAACCGCCGGTATAGCCGTCAGTGATAGCCGCTGGTGTTGCGTCGTATACCTGGACGTAGGTGACGTTGTAGTGGGGAAAATCGGCCGGGATGGTGCTGATGGCGCGAGGGATGCTGTCGGCGAGCGCCCAGGGGCCGGTGGGTGAAGGACCAACGAACCAGGCGCCGTTCTGGCAGACATAGTAGCTGGGGCCGATCTTCAGCACGACGGCGGCGGTGTTGACGGCATAGAGCATCGTCGTGCCGGGGATCGGCGCAAAGTGTGGTGGCCCGGAATAGATGACGGTTGGCTGCACCGAGCCGCGCTTCAGGGTCGCGGTGGTGGGAATCTGCGCCTTCAGGACCGCTTCCTCAGCCTGCACCGTGCCAGGCACGGAGGCGAGCACCGCGCCGGCGGGGTTGGCGGTCGGTATCAGGGCGAAATCGGGAGGCAGCTTGTCGGATGCAAAGGTCCAGGGGCCATCGAGAGCGGGCGCGCTGAACCAGCGACCGGAGAAAAGCACATAGAATTTTCCAAGGGCAGGATCGAAGAAGAGGGCGCTTGCCGTGTTCTCGACGCGCTGCAGGCCGGTTTGGGGAATCGGCACGAAGCGTGGCGGCCCGGCAGTGACGATGATCTCCGCAGGTTTCGTGCTGACGAAGATGGTGGGAACCAGGTCAGGCGAGGGCGGAGGATGGGCGGGGATGAATTGATGCACCTCGGCGAAGTTCGCGGTGTCGGGCAACGCATTGAAGGCAGGCGGAAGGTGGGTGACAGGGGCGTATGGGCCGGTTGCAGCGGAAGCGGAGAGCCAGAGGCCGTTCGCCAGCAGGTACCAGGCGCCGTTCGTTACGAAGATGTCCCAGTTGGTGTTGACGGCGAAGGAAAGGCCGGTTGACGCGATCGGGGCGAGCACGGGCGGGCCGTCGAACACGACAAGGCTGGCGGGACGGCTCGACGTAAAGATGACAGGAGGCGTGTTGTTGACGGCGACAGAGGGCACCGGGGACTGATTCAGGCTGAGCAGGATGGAGGCCAAAGGCACGGCGCGCGTTTGCATCGCGGCGGGCAAGGCGGCGCGGAGTTTTGCCTCGAGTGTCGCCGCGGCGGCGGTGTCGAGGGCGGGAAAGTGGGTGGCGAGCAGGCGGGGATCGGAGAGGTGCACCAGGCCGGCGGCTTCGTCGGTCGTCGTCGTGAGGGAAATCTCGACGGTGCCGAGGAGCGGAGTTGACTGGCCGGGGCGGAGAATGGCGATGGCGGCGCGGGCGGTGAGTATTTTCCGGTTTGGCCACGAAACGGCCTGCGGCTGATAGACGGTCACGCTGGCGCCATTCTCGGTGAGCGTGTGCGGCCAGGAAGCAGCCGCCGCGGGCGCGGCAATCGGAATGGGTGGGAGCGGCAGCGGCGCGGCCTCCGCGGCAGCCAGCGCAATCGCGTGCGGGGCGACAAAGAGAGCGGCCGCGGCGAGCGAAACAGCCGCGCAGGCAACGGAACAACGCACGTGGTTCTCCCGGGCAAACCTCCAGGAGCATAGGCGCGGGGCAAAGGCTTGGGAACGGCAGCCGACCGCACTATGTCCGATCAAAGGAGAGGGGGCTTGGCGTTCACGGCTTCATGGCGCAGCAGCCAGGCCTTGCGGTGGAGGCCGCCGCCGTAGCCGGCCAGGTTGGCGTCGGCGCCGATGACGCGATGACATGGAATGACGATCGCGATCGGGTTGGCGCCATTGGCGAGACCCACGGCGCGGCTCGAGCGGGGGGCGGAGATGGCGGCAGCGAGGCGGCCATAGGTGGTCGTGGTGCCGGGAGGAATGCGCCGCAATGCCTGCCAGACACGGTGCTGGAACTCCGTGCCGTGCGGACGGACGGAGATGCCGTCGAGCGCGTTCAGATCGCCGTCGAAATAAGCGGCGAGGCGCCGGCAGGCGGCCTCGGCGAGGTGGCCGGGCGTGAGTGTGCAGGCGGGATGAAGGCGGCTGAGCGCGCGGTGCAGGCGAGCTTCGTGATCCTCGAACTCGAGGAGGCGGAGGGCCTCGCCGTCGGACACCAGGAGAAGCGTGCCGATCGGCGAGGAAACGTGGTCGAGGGTCAGGTTCATGCGAGATCGTCCTGTCGGCGTCGGACTGCGTGCGGCAGGGCCGAAGCGGATGCCCAGAGGTGCATCGCGGCGTAGGCGCGCCAGGGCTGCCAGGCGGCGGCGCGCGCGAGGAGTTGCGAGGCGGAGATTGGCCGGCCGGCCGTGGTCTGCATGGCGCGCAGCAGGCCGATATCGGAATGCGGAAAGGCATCGGGCACGTGCAGGGCGCGCATGGCGATGTACTGTGCAGTCCATTCGCCGACGCCGGGAAGGTGGCGGAGGCGCGCGACGGATTCCTCGAGGGTGAGGCGTGGTTCGAGCAGATTGGCGTCGGTTGCCGCGGCCTTGGCAAGTGCGGTGATGGCGGCGGCGCGGGCGCGTGGCATGCCGAGGACCAGGCC
This sequence comes from Acetobacteraceae bacterium, assembly GCA_030041255.1. Taxonomy (GTDB): domain Bacteria; phylum Pseudomonadota; class Alphaproteobacteria; order Acetobacterales; family Acetobacteraceae; genus JAKAWQ01. The sequence continues at coordinate 4,867 of JASHOF010000062.1, read as the reverse complement.
CACGTCATCCACCCGGGCGAGTTGGATGGCCGTGGGGAAGAGATGGTGAAGGCCGTCGAGGGGCAGACCAATCGCGGGCGGCAGGGGGGTGCCGCAAAGGGCGACCAGTTTCCCGGCCAGCGCTGTGGCACGGGTGACCGAGATCTGCTGGCCGAGGATGGCGCGTACCGCGAGTTCGAAGGAATCCCATGCTCCAGGCAGGCGCAGGCCCGGGCGGGCTGCGACGAGCGGCGCCATAAGGGGGTCCGAGGAGAGGTGGGCTGCGATCCGGGCGGGATCGGCATCGAGATCGAACAGGCGGCGGATACACCGCTCGATCAGGGGCAGCGCCGCGGTCAAGGGGAAGCGGATGGTAGCGAGGAGCGCGGCTGGCTCATCTGCAGGCCGGACATGGATCGTGCCTGAGGTGCCGCAAAGGGCAATGGTCCGCGCGTAGGTTCCGTTCGAGACGGCTTCGACGCCCGGGGTCGCACGGGGGGCGAGGAAGGCGATGAGGGAGCGCCAATCGAAGGGCGGCTTGAACGGGAGGGTCAGGGAAGCGGGCGAGGCAGGCTCTCGCTTCGAATCGGTCAATCGCTCTAGCATTCTGCCCTGATACCGTGCGGCAGCCTTGCGTGTCATGTCCCAGGCAACCCTTTTTGCACTCCAGGCAGACTGCCGGGCGCATATCGCCTGTCAGGACAATCTCGCGTTCATGCGGCCGCTCGAGAGCGGGATGATGCAGCTTATCGTCACCTCGCCTCCATACAACATCGGCAAGGCGTATGAACGGCGCCGGCTGCTTCAACAGTACGTCGAGCAGCAGGCGCAGGTGATTTCCGAATGTGTGCGCTTGCTGAGCGCGCGGGGCTCGCTCTGCTGGCAGGTTGGCAATCACGTGCAGAATGGTGAGATTTTTCCACTCGACATAGTTCTGTATCCAGTCTTCCAGGAGCACGGCCTGCATTTACGGAATCGAATCGTCTGGCACTTCGAGCACGGGCTGCATTGCAGCAACCGCCTTTCCGGGCGCTATGAGACCATTCTCTGGTTCACGAAGACGGACGACTACGTCTTTCATCTCGATCCGATCCGCGTTCCATCCAAGTACCCGGGGAAGAAGTACTTCAAGGGCCCGAAGGTCGGGCAGTTGTCGGGCCATCCTCTCGGCAAGAACCCCGGTGATGTCTGGATTTTTCCGAATGTCAAGAACAACCATGTCGAGAAGACGGTACATCCTTGCCAATTCCCGGTCGAACTGGTCGAGCGGCTGGTGCTGGCGCTGAGCGAGCCAGGAGGCTGCGTTTTCGACCCCTATATGGGGGTCGGGACCAGCGTCGTTGCCGCACTCAGGCACGATCGCATTGGCTACGGTTGTGATATCGTGGAGGAATATGTTGATATCGCGTGGGACCGGATCGGCATGCTACGCGCCGGGATGCTGCGGACGAGGCCAATGCACAAGCCTGTCTACGATCCGTCCTTGCCCTACGGGGGACATCGGTGATGGATGGGATGGTCGATTGCCACATTGGTGGCGCCGGCAATTGCGCTATCGATAGAGTGCCTGAATCGGAGGTACCGGTGCCATGAGCGAGCATCCTCGGGCGACGTTGCGATCGATTACCAAAACGGTGCGCATCGGGTGTGATCCGGAGCGGGCGTTCCGGTTTCTCGCCGACTTGGGAAACTGGCCGAGATGGGCGATCGTCAACGTCAGGTCCACCCGGCGGACGGACGATCCGGAATGGTGGGACATGGTGACGCCGCACGGGGCCGCGCGGCTTCGGATGCGCGCCGATGCACGGCACGGGATCCTCGACCATGACTTCGTCGATCCGCAGGCAAGCTGGACGGTTTACGCCCGCGTCATTCCGAACGGCGGCGGTTCGGAGTTCATGATCACCTTCTTCCAGCCGCCGAGCTTCTCGGACGCGTTCTTCGACGAGCAGATCAAGCTGGTCGATGTCGAGCTGGCCAGGCTGAAGGAAATTCTCGAGGCCGGCTCTGACGGCTGAAAGGTTCAGGCGCCACCGCAGGAATGTTCGGAGTCCGGCAGGACCCAGAAGCGCAGGGATCTGAGATCGACGGTGGCATAAAGGCGGCCGCGCGTATCTCCGGGCGGGCAGTGGCTCGGCAGGCGCACCAGGCAGATGATGACGGGATCGTTCAGGCGAGCGCGGTTGATGGCGGCGATTTCGTCGTAGGAGACCTGATGGCTGCCGTTGGCGAAGCCGACAGCGGAGCCGGAGCCCGCCATGGGTGGGCCGTTCAGACCGTTGGTCAGGCGTTGGCCGAGGAAGGAAATGGACGTCTCGGCGCAGGTTCCGGGCACGGACGGGAGCGGAGCGGCGACAGCCGCGACAGCGATGAGAGAGGTGAGCGCGGCGAGAAGCATGACGGAAGGGCGAGGCATCCTGGCTCCTATTCCGCCGCAGCAGACATGCGGACGGGAGGGAAGACGTCTTCGGGAATCGGGCAGACGTAGGGATGGCGGGCGATGCGGAAGGCATGGTCGGCCTTGGCACGGGCGAGAAGGGTTGCATCGCCGAGGACATCGATCGCGGTGCCGGCCATCACTTTTGCGACGTGCGCGAGGCCTTTGTGTGCGGCAGGGGTCTTGCCCTGGGCGGTGAGCTGCCAGGAATGACCAGGCGTGCCGATGGCGTAGGTGGCGCCGCGCGCCTGCACGGTCGGCACCTTCCAACTCACGTCGCCGACATCGGTAGAGCCCGGCATCGCAGCACCCCTCGTTTCGAGCGGAACGATCTCCTCGCAGAGGGCGGCCGGCTTCACGGGAAGGCCGACGCGGCGCCAGGCAGTGGCGATGTCCTCTTCTGTCAGGGTGGCCTGGATCTGGCGGGCGAAGGCATGGTCGGCCTCGTCGAAGGGAGGCGGGCCGAGGCGGCGAAGATTGTCGTGCATGGCTCGTTCGAGCGGGGTGTTGGCGAGCAGGTTGGAGCAGGCGCTCACCACCTTCGAGGTGACGGTGGTCTCGGTCATCAGCGCCGCCCCTTCGGCAATTTTGCGTACGCGCGCGATGAGGCGCTGCAATTCGGGCAGCTCGCGGGCGCGGACGAGATAGCGGACAGCGGCGTGCGCCTGCACGACGTTGGGCGCGATGCCGCCGGCATCGAGGAGGGCATAATGGATGCGGGCGTCGCTTGGCATGTGCTCGCGCATGTAGTTCACGCCGACATTCATCAGCTCGACGGCATCGAGTGCGCTGCGGCCGAGAGGCGGCGAGGCGGCGGCGTGGGAGGCGCGGCCGGCAAAGATGAAATCGATGCGGGTGTTGGCGAGCGAGAGCGCCTCGTTGACGGAAGAGAAGGCGGAGGGATGCCAGGAGATGGCGACGTCAATGTCGTCGAAGCAGCCGGCGCGGACCATGAAGCCCTTGGCGGCGCCGCCCTCCTCGGCCGGGCAGCCGTAATAGCGGATGCGGCCTGCAACGCCGTTCTTGGCGAGATAGTCCTTGACGGCGGTGGCGGCGAGAAGGGAGGCGGAACCGAGGAGGTTGTGGCCGCAGCCGTGGCCGTTGCCGTTCGGCTCGAGCGGGCGGGGTTCGGTGCCGCCGGCTTCCTGGCTGAGGCCGGGGAGCGCGTCGTATTCGCCGAGGATGGCGATCACCGGGCCGCCGGAGCCGGCTTCGCCGGCGACCGCGGTCGGGATGCCGGCCAGATTGCGGATGATGCGGAAGCCTTCGGCCTCCAGCATCGCGATGTGCTCGGCGACCGAACGATGCTCGGCGTAGGCGAGTTCGGGCGTGTCCCACACACGATCGCTGAGCGCGGCGAAGCGCTCCTTTTTCGCATCGACGAGACGCCAGATTTCTTCGGTGTTCTGCATCGGGGTGGCTCGTGCTTGCGGCGCCAGGAAAAAACAATAGCAGTGGGCAAGCGCGGGCTCAATCCGCGCGAGGCCCTCCGCGCCCGGTGGGCCGACATGCGTTGCGGTAGCCTGACGATTCCAGAGACGAAGAGCGGCCGTGTGCGCACGATTGCGGTGCCGCACAACGCTCTTCCGCCAAGGACTGGCGATCGCCTGTTCCCCGAGCTGCCGATCAGCGCAGCCGATCTCGCGAGCCGTTGGCATGGGGCGCGTCGAGGCCTGCCAGCGGAACAGCATTTCCGGCTGCATGGTCTCCGTCACGCCTGCGCCATCGCGGCGATCAGGCGAGGGGATGACATCTATGACCTATCGCGTCACTTGGGCCACAACTCGGTCAAGGTCACTGAGATGTACCTCGGCTACCGGCCGACCGGAGGACGCACGGAACAGCCTCAAAACCAGCCCCACGGTGTCAAAAAGAAGCTGAAAACGCGGGACGGTGGCATTTCTCGGAAGAGAGAATAATGCAGATCAGGATTGCTGTTGGCGGGCCACGACCGACGATGATGAGCACTATGTCTACGCCATAGCTCTATAGCCGCCATCGCGCCGGTTGCACTCGCCCGAGATTTCCGGTAATGTTTCCGGGAGACAGGGAGGCAGGGATGGCCAGCGAACCAAAGTCTTCTGTCGCAATCCACCGCGCACGCAGAGAGCGCCAGGGTTTCGTGCGGGTTGAGGTCAATGTCCGCAAAGAGGATGCAAGCCTGGTTCGCCGTGTCGCCTCCGCTTTGTCCGACCCCTTACGTCAGGTCGAGGCGCGCGCGCTTCTTCGGCAACGCTTTGCTGAGCCACCCAAGGTGAGCCTGAAGGCTTTGCTGGCGTCTGCGCCGCTCGATGGGATCGATCTCGACCGCAGCCGTGATCTTGGGCGTGACGTCGATCTATGAACTACCTGATCGATACCAATGTCATTTCGGAAGTCCGGAAGGGCGAGCGTTGCGACTCGCATGTGTCCGGGTGGTATGCCTCAATTGCTGACGAAGATCTCTTTTTA
>JASHOF010000061.1 GCA_030041255.1 Acetobacteraceae bacterium | reverse complement strand
CATGCCGGCTCTCGTCGCCGCACGCTTCAACCCCGATCTCAAAGTCAGGTTCAATGCCATGCTCGCAGCCGGCAAACCCGCCAAGGTCGCCATCACCACCCTCATGCGAAAACTCATCGTCCTCGCCAATGCGCTCCTCCGCGATGGTCGAACCTGGACCAAAACACATGCTTGACCACAACGGATACTCTAGCGCTTCGTGGCCTGGAAACCGTCTCCTTGCGCAGAGGTATGCGAACTCTTGTTATGCGAACTCTTGTGCAGGAGCGACGCCCGGGTTAAATTCAGTTGCTGTCAATGTGGCAGGATTGTGCGGACTGCTTCGCCGAAGTGAGGCAGATTGCAGGCATGCACGCGATGCCGCCTCTTCGATGGAGGCCGAAATGCCCCGGAATTTTACGCTCAACGTCAACGGCGCCGCCCGCACGGTCGATGCCGACCCGGGAAGCCCCCTGCTGTACGCGCTGAGGGACAATCTCGGACTGCACGGGCCGAAGTTCGGTTGCGGCCTTGGCGAATGCGGTGCCTGCACGGTGGTGATGAACGGGAATGCCATCCGCTCCTGCGTGACGCCGGTTTCCGCCGTCGGCAACGCGATGATCACCACGCTCGAGGGGCTTGGCAGCATCGACAACCCGCATCCGCTGCAAAAGGCCTTCATCGAAGAGCAGGCGGCGCAGTGCGGCTATTGCATCAACGGTATGATCATGTCCGCCAAGGCACTCCTGGACCGCACGCCGCACCCGAGCCGGGACGACATCACGTTGGCACTCGACGGCAATCTCTGTCGTTGCGGCACGCATATGCGGATCCTGCGTGCCATCGAACGGGCCGCGCGGCAGGGAGCGTGATGCGATGAGCGGGCGGGAGATGGAATGCGCCGCCGCCGGGCTCGGCCGGCGCGACTTTCTGCATGCCTCGGGTGGGCTCGTCATCGCGTTCAGCCTTTTCGGCGCGGCGGATGCCACCCTGGCGGAGACTGCGGATGCGGCAACGCGCTCGCTGGCGCCGCCGCCGGCCGGCCGGCTCTATGCCTGGCTCGCCGTGCATCCGGACAATACGGCCACGTTGTTCACCGGCAAGGTGGAAACCGGCACCGGCGTCGCTACGGCGCTCGCACAAATTGCGGCCGAAGAGCTCGATTTTCCGCTGGATCGGCTGGACGTGGTGATGGGGACGACATCCGAAACGGTCGATCAGGGGCCAAGCTACGGCAGCCGGACCATCCGCTACGCCGGGCCGCAAATCCGCCATGCGGCGGCCGCCGGCAGAGAGGCGCTGCTCGGGCTTGCTGCCGCGCATTTCCAGGTTTCCGCCAACCAGCTTGCGACCGGAGACGGCGCGATCTCGGTCGCAGGCAAGCCGGACCGCACGATCACCTATGGCAGGCTCGTGGACGGCAACCGCCTGAACATCGAAATCGGGGCCAGCGGCGAGCGTTTCGCCATGCACGTGGCACCGAACGTGCGCACCAAGGATCCGTCCACTTACCGCATCGTCGGCCGCCCCGTGCGACGCAAGGACATCCCCGGCAAGATGACGGGGCAGTTCACTTACGTGCAGGATGTGCGCATTCCCGGAATGTTGCACGGCCGCGTCGTCCGTCCGTACGGCGTTGGTGCGACATTGGCCAGCGTGGACGAAACCGGGCTCAAGGACATCCCGGGCTTCGTGCGGGTTGTGCGGCGGGACAATTTCCTGGGCGTGGTCGCCGAAACCGAATGGGGCGCCATCCAGGCCGCGGCGAAGCTCGGCTCCACGCTCGATCCATCCGGCCCGGATGCCGGCCAGGCGAAATGGTCGCGCTGGGAGGGCCTCCCGGAGATGGAGCGGATCTGGGAGACGGTGCGCAAGACCGCCGGCCGGAACTCCACCGTGGCGAGCCGTGGGTCGGTGGAGGCCGCGCTCAGCAACGCCGTCCGGACGCTGAAGGCAACCTACAGGACGCCCTTCCAGATGCACGGTTCGATCGGGCCTTCCTGCGCCATTGCCGACGTGCAAGGCGACCGCGCCACCTTCTGGTCCGGCACCCAGATGCCGCACCAGACGCGGCATGACATGGCGAAGTTGCTCGGCATCCCGCTGGAAAAGACGGAGCTTCGCTGGTTCGAGGCGTCGGGTGGCTACGGGCGCAACGGCCTCGATCACGCGGTCGCCGATGCAGCGGTGATGTCCCAGGCGGCCGGCCGGCCGGTGCGCGTGCAATGGATGCGCTGGGACGAGCATGGCTGGGAGCCGAAGGGTCCGCCGATCGTGCAGGATCTGCTCGGAGCGCTCGACAAGAATGGCCGGGTGATCGCCTGGCGTCATCACATGTGGGTTCCGACCACGGGCGATACGCACCTGATCGCCGCGGAACTGATCGGCAAGCCGGATGTCACCGGGGCGACCGGCCTGGGACGACCGGCGGTCACCTACGCCTACAGGTTTGCCAATGCCGACGTGGCCGGCCATGGCGAAGGGCGCGTGGGTCTGCTGACGGCATGGCTCAGATCACCGGCCCAGTTCGAGACGACGTTCGCGATGGAGTCGTTCATCGACGAACTGGCAGCCGCGGCAGGGCAGGACGCGCTTCAATTCCGGCTTGCGCATCTCGAGGATCCCCGCGCCATCGGTGTCTTGAAGGCGGCGGCAGGGAAGTACGGATGGGAGAGCCGCCCGATCGGCGCCGGCAAGCCCGATGGCAGCGGCAAGCCCGATGGCAGCGGCAAGCCTGCGAGGGGGCGCGGCATCGCCTGGGTCAACCGTGACGACGTGCGGGTGGCGACGATCGCCGATGTGACCGTCGATAGATCGAATGGCGCGATCAAGGTGGGGCGCGTTGTCGTGGCGCACGATTGCGGGCTGGTGGTCAACCCCGACGGGCTCAGGAATCAGGTCGAGGGCAACGTGATTCAGTCCCTCAGCCGCACTCTGCACGAGGAGGTGGCGTTCGACCGCGCGCACGTCACCAGCCGCGACTGGATGGGCTATCCGATTCTGCGTTTCACGGAAATCCCGGACAGCATCGATGTCGTGCTGGTGAACAGCGGTCCGGAGTATCCCGCCTACGGGGCCGGCGAACCGGCCACCTGCCCGACGGCGGCGGTGATCGGCAATGCGATATTCGACGCCATCGGCGCGCGATTGCGGCAGACGCCGTTCCGGCCGGAGCGGGTGAAGGCGGCGATCAACGCGTGAGAAGCGGGCGTCGCGCCGTTCACCCAGTACCCGGAATCATGCTTGGGTGATGATACACGAGCACCCTCACCCGGCGCATCGGGCACCCAACGCACGCGTGCGTTGGGGCCCGCGCGCCGCCCTCTCCCAAAGGGAGAGGGCGAGGTATTTCGAAGTCATGTGAGTGAATCACTCATGAGCGGAAGTCGGTACTGGCCAGCAGGCCCTTCAAGTACTGCACGCTCTGCTCGATGGCCGCATCCTCGCCTGGCCATTGCGGGTGCAGATAGTCGATCTCGATCGCGAGCAGGCCCGAATAACCCGCCACTCCGAGGAGCCGCAGCACCTCGGGGATGTCGATGATGCCCTGGCCCAGCGGAACGCTCGGCCAGAAGGCGAAGTCGCGCGGGTTGCCGCGCCAGGCCACGCAATCCTTGAGGTGGGTTGCCCTCGTGTAGGGTGCGAGTTTTGCCACGACCACCATCGGGTCCTCGAGGAGACGCAGGTTGTTCACCGTATCGAGGCAAACGCCGAGCCATGGCGAGCGGACTTCCTGCAGCAACGCGACGAGTTCGTCGGCCAGGAAATCGATATGGTTCTCGATCGCGAGCACGACGCCCGCTTCCCCGGCCGGACCGACGATCTCCTTCAGCAACGGTATCAGCCTCGCCTTGTGCTCGGGCCAGTGGGCGGGCCTGGTGCGCCGGCCGCCGCAGCAGATGCGCATCACCCTGGCGCCGATCGCCTTGGCGATCGCGATATGGGCGACGAGATCCTGCACGGCCTCTGGCTTCGCGCCCGAAGCAAGCCCGCTCGGATGGCCCCATGCCCAGACCGGCTCCAGCCCTGCCTCTTCGAGCGTCTCGCGGAGCCGTGCGGTGGTCGGCGGATCGAGTGGCGGCATGTAGCAGGCTTCGAGAGATATGCCGGCGAGCCCGAGTGCCCTGGCGCGCGCGATGACGTCCCACGCCGAAAGCCGCACCCCCGGATCATGCTGGATTTCCGGATACCAGTCGCCGAACTGGCGGTGCCAGCAATAGGAGTCGACGGCAAGCTTCATGACCATCATTCCTGCCTCGTCACGGCCGGTCAGCGGGAAAGGAAATCCGCTATCGCTTCCTGGCTCTGGCGGTCGGTGAGCGCCGGTGCGTGCCCGGCGCCCGCGATGACCAGGCTTTTCGCACCGCCGGCGAGCATGCGTTGCAAGGTCTCGGGCAGAAGAAGATCGCTCGTCTCCCCGCGTATGGCGAGGACCGGAACTTTGATTCGCTCCCAGAGCGCCCACATATCGATCTCCTTCGGCGGCTCGCGCCGGATCGGATCGGCGATCTTCGGATCGTAGTGAAGGGCTATTCGCCCATCGGGGAGGAGGCGCGCGGAGGAGCGTGCCAGGTGCGCCCAGTCGGCATCGGTGAGGCGGCCGAACGAGGCGTAGATCGTCCGCACATGCCATTCCAGTTCGGGCAGGTCGGCAAAGCTCGCGGGTGCGGCGAGCATGGAGTCCCGGATGCGCGCCAGTGCCGCCTCGGGGACATAAGGCCCGATATCGTTCAGCACCATTTTCGTGATCGGCTGCCCCTGAGCGGCGGCGATCAACATGCCGCAGATGCCGCCGAGAGAAGTGCCGACCCACATCACGGGCCGGCCGATCCTTGCCAGGAGATGCGCCAGCGCCTGCACATAGCTCGCGGGCTGATAGAGATCGCCCTCCGGCAGCCATTCCGAGCGTCCCCGTCCCGGCAGGTCCGGCGCGATCATCAGGAAGCGATCGGAGAGTGCCTGCATCAGCGCGTCGAAGTCGTGGCCGTTGCGCGTCAGCCCGTGCACGCAAATGACCGGTGGGGCTGCCGGATCGCCGATCTCAAGCGTTGCCATGCGGTAGAAGGCGCCGTTCAGGAGGAAGCGCACGTCACCCGTTCGCGGCACCATCAGATGACCTCTTTTGCCCTGAGGCGTGCGATCTCGGCGCCGTCGAGGCCGAGAATCCCGCCCAGCACCGAATCGGTATGCGCGCCGAGCGTCGGCGGCGGATGGCGGTAATTGACGGGGGTTTCCGAAAGCCGCACCGGGTTGGCGATCAGTTGCATCCGCGTTCCCTCCGGCAATGCCGGGTGCGCCATGTCGAACACCATGCCGCGCGCCTTGACCTGGGGGTCCGCGAATACGTCCGCCAACCGATTGATGGGCCCGCAGCCGATTCCGAGCGCCTCGAGCTTTTCGATCCACCATGCGGTCGGGTGCTCCTGCATCACCGGGGTCAAGGTATCGGTGACGAGCGCGCGGTTCTCGACCCGGCTCGCATTGGTTGCGAAGCGCGGGTCGGACAGCAGGTGCTCGAGGGAAAAGTTCCGGCAGAAGCGGGCGAAGGTCGGGTCGTTGCCGATCGAGAGCATGAGGTGCCCGTCTCTGGTCGGGAACACCTGGTAGGGGACGATGTTCGGGTGCTGGTTTCCAAGCCGCGGCGGATTCGTGCCGGTTGCGAGATAGTTCATGCCCTGGTTGGCCAGCCAGGCGAGGTGCGAATCGAGCATGCCGATATCGATGTGCTGGCCGCGCCCCGTCTCGCCGCGCTCGCGGAGCGCAGCCAGGACGCCGATGCAGCCGTAGAGCCCGGCGAAGAGGTCCGCGACCGGCACGCCGACCTTCTGCGGTGGCCCGGCCGGCTCTCCGGTCAGGCTCATCACGCCTCCCATCGCCTGGATCAGGCTGTCGTAGCCGGGCCGCGCCGCATAGGGACCGGTTTGCCCGAAGCCGGTGATCGAGCAATAGATCAGGCCCGGGTATTCGGTGCGGAGATCGGCGTAGCCGAGGGCATATTTGCCGAGTGCGCCGACCTTGAAGTTCTCCACCAGAATGTCGCTGACAGCGATCAGCCGGCGCGCGATCGCCTGGCCTTCCGGCTTCGCAATGTCGAGAGTGATGGATTTCTTGTTGCGGTTGACGCCGACGAAATAGGCGCTTTCTCCGGTTCCGGGGATGGTCGGCGGAGCGAAGCCCCTGGTGTCGTCGCCAGCGCCCGGCCGTTCGATCTTGAGCACCTCGGCGCCGAGATCGCCCAGCATCTGCGTGCAGGTCGGGCCTGCCAGCACGCGGGTCAGGTCGAACACCCGGATTCCCCGCAACGGGCCGCCTGCCTCGGTGCCAGCCATTCGCCACTCTGCCTTGCCATCGAACCGGCACGGCTTATAGGTGAGGCTTCTCATGACGAAAACCCGGCACCCGGTCGGCTGAAAGGGCCGCGCGATGCAGATCACGGACGTCCGGCTTACCCTTTTCGCCTGGGACGATTTGCCCGCGGTCGTCTATGCGAGCCAGTCCGGACGCAGCATTGGCGGCGCGAGCGATCTTGGCCTCCTTCGCATCCTGACCGACGAGGGCCTGGAAGGGCACGCCTTCCTTGGTAGCGCCGCCTGGCCAGCAAGCCAGGATGGCCCGGGCCTGATCCGTTTTCTCAAGCCTCTTCTGCTCGGCGCCGATCCGCTCGAGCGGGAGCGGATTTCGGAGCTGCTCTGGCGAAGAAGCCGCCAGACCACGATCCGGACGATCGGCGCCGTCGATGTCGCGCTCTGGGATCTTGCCGGCAAGATCGCGGGCCTGCCGATCCATCGCCTGCTCGGCTCGTTCCGCAGCAGCATTCCCGCCTATGCCAGTTCGCCGGTGCTGGCCTCGCCGGCCTCCTATGTCGATCAGGCGCGCGAGATCAAGGCGGCCGGCTGGGCGGCCTACAAGATCCACCCGCCGCAGCGCTGGAACGAAGATATCGCCGTCTGCGAGGCAGTCCGCCAGGCGGTCGGCGACGGCTATACCCTGATGCTCGATTCGGTCTGGTCATACGGCTATGCCGAGGCGATGCGGGTGGGGCGGGCGATCGAGCAGCTCGATTTCCGCTGGTTCGAGGATCCTCTTTCGGATCAGGATCTCTACAACACCGTCAAGCTCAAGCAGAAGCTCGACATCCCGATCATCGCCACCGAATATCCGGCGCACGGGCTCGAGGCCTATGTGCCCTGGATCATGGAGCGCGCGACCGACGCGCTGCGCGGCGATGTCGCCGTCAAGGGCGGGATCACCAGCATGGTGAAGGCGGCGCATCTCGCCGAAGCATTCCGCCTCGACTACGAGGTGCATCACGGCGGCAACTCGCTCAACAACCTCGCCAACCTGCATGTGTGCCTGGCCATCCGCAACACCAGCTTCTTCGAGGTCCTGCTGCCCGACGCAGCGCAGAAATACGGCATGGCGGTGGACCTGGCGGTGGACGAACAGGGACTCGTGCATGCCCCTTCCGGGCCGGGCCTCGGGGCTGCAATCGATTTCGATCTCATCGAGGCGAAGACGATTTCCGTACTCGCCTGATGCCGATCTGCGAGGCCGATCCGTGGCGGCGGCAATATTTCGAGCATGTTCCCTGCCCGACCTCGGTGAAAATTCCGACCGAGGATGCCGATTGCTGGTCGTGGTACCCCGCATTCCGCTGGCTCTACGACAAGATCGCGGTTGCGCATTCGCAAGGGTTGGCAGCGGCACCGCATGGCGTGATGCCGGATGCCTTCCCGGTTTTCTCCAAGCCCATCACCAATCTGCGCGGCATGGGCATCGGCTCGCGGATCATCCGTGACGGTGCCGAGTACAGCGCGACGCTGACCGCCGGGCACATGTGGATGACGCTGCTCGAAGGCGAGCATGTCAGCACCGACGTCGCTGTTTCGGGAGGCCGACCGGTCTGGTGGCGGCACAGCACGGGTCATCCGGGTCCTGGCGGCACGTTCGACTACTGGACGATCCACGCCGCCGGGCGGCCGGCGCTCGAGGATGCCTGCGGCGCCTGGGCCGAGCGGCATCTTGCCGGCTACACGGGCATGCTCAATCTCGAAACGATCGGCGGGCGGATCATAGAGGCGCATCTTCGCTTCGCCGATCAGTGGCCCGATCTCTACGGCGCGGGATGGGTGGCGGCGGTGATCGCGCTGTACGCGAAGGGCGCGTGGCGGTTTGCCGACGAAGCGCGCGAGGACGGCTACAGCCTGGCTTTGTTCGGACCGCATGGCAGGCGCTATCGGCATCCTTCGGCGGCGTCTGTCGGCGAGATCCGCTGCTTGCCCGGCGTTTCCAGCGTGCAGATCACCTTCCACGAGAACCGCGCACCGGAAAGCCACGCCATGCCGCCGGGCGGTTTCCGGGTTGCGATCGTGAATTCGCACGAACTTGCGGCAGGCCGCGCGGCGCGTGCCCGGCTGGCAAAGATGCTGCTTGGCGCGTGAGGCTTGTCCGGGAGGTCAGCCGAGAATGCCGGGCAGATCGAGCCGGTGCGCCCGTGCGCAGGCGATGGCGTCTTCGTAGCCGGCGTCGGCGTGGCGCATCACGCCGCTCGCGGGATCGTTCCAGAGCACCCGGGCGAGCCGGCGCGCCTGCCCGGCGCAAGCGAAACGCCCAAACCTTCGACTCTTTGATCCGACGAGAGATAGATCCCTGGAAGCTTGACAGAACTACTGCTAAGCAGTATCTGTGCAAGATGAAGAATTCGAATGGGACGATGCGAAAGCCGCCCTCAACTGGCGCCATCACGGCGTCAGCTTCGGAATGGCGCGCGCGGTGTTCAAGGACCTCTTCGCTGTCGAATGGATCGACGACCGCCATGGTGGCGCCGAGGAACGTTTCGTGACGGTCGGCATCGTGGAAGGCCGGCTTCTCTTCGTCGCGCACACGCTGAGGGGCAAGCGCATTCGCATCATATCGGCTCGCCAGGCGGAGCCGCGCGAACGACGGAGATATCATAATGAAAATCAAACATGATTGGAGCCGGCTTGCCGCGATGACCGAAGAGCAGCGTCACGCCGCCGCGCTCGCCGACCCGGATGCACAGCCGCTGTCGGGCGCCGACATGGATCGCATGAAGCTGACGCCGCGTTTGAAGATCATTCGCCGCGCTCTCGGGCTGACCCAGGAAGAATTCGCTGCGCGGTATCAGATTCCGCTCGGGACCCTGCGGGATTGGGAGCAGGGCGCCAAAAAGCCCGACCAGGCTGCGCGCGCCTATCTTCGGGCGATCGCCGGCGATCCGGTCGGCGTGCAGCGCGCGCTCGTGTGCCGACTCCAACGCTTGATACCGTAGGGTGCAAAAGTATTGGCAGGATCGTCAGGCGATAGCAGGAGCTTGGAAGGCATTAACTGAGGAAGCACGGACAGCAGTGGTTGCCTTGGGTATTCAACCACCTACTGAAGATTGAGGGAAGGAACCGACATGCTTGCGAAGGGCTGGCCTCACAACGGCCATTATCACGGTATTCGGATCGACAAATCTGACCGAGACGCGGTGTTTGATCGATCCTGGCGTGGCGTCGTAATCGAGACTGAGGATGGACATCGCCTTGAAGCTCCTATCACCGATTCATTCTGGCGGAACTGCTCAGAATTTCGATATCGACAAGTAGGCCGATGGCTTGAAGAAAATGGCTTGGCACGTCCGGCGAATGGAAACCCGCCTTGTTTCGATCTGCGGCAGATCGGGACGAGCAACAATTTCAAGCTAACCATCGTCAGCCGATAAGCCTCGGCTCAATATCTAGTGGGCTTGGGTGTCAAGCCGATAGGCATGGGATGCAGTATAGCGGTCGGCACACTACTCTTTATTTTCAATGTCCTGCCCCCTCGGTCGTTGCCGGTGTGCCGAGAGAAGGCCCCTTCGCGGGACACAAGCGTCCGAGTCGACACAATGGGGTGACGCACGAGACCTTGAATGGACTTTGCCGCTCGATCGTGCCGTTGGAGAAGCGGGCGACGGACGCGGCAGCGCCGTCGCAAGAGCGGCCGTCCCGGCGTCGGCACCATGCATCTGAGCACTCGGACAAAGGAAAGCGAACGATGCGCAACCGACAGATCGAGCGGGAAGACGAGAACGAAGGGCGGGACGGGGAGCAAGAGGGCCGCTACTGGGTTGCGGCCTACCTGGCGACCCGCGCCTGTTGCGGCGGGGCGGAGGAAGGCTCGTCTTACGACGAGGCAACGCTCGTCACCGACCCCGACATCTATCGCCAACTCGGAGCGGGTGCCGCCAGCTTCGGCGCGCTTGCCGACGCAGAAGCGCATGCCCGGGCCATGCGGCAACGGTTGGCGGCCCTCAACCAGGGGCGCCGCCCGAGGCCCTCACGCAACGCGACCGGCATGTTCGAAGTCCGGATTTGCAGATGCCCGGCCTTGCCACTCAGTTTCCCGGAATCCCCATCGTCGCAGGGGTGAGAGAGGGCCGGGTTCGCCACGACCCCGGGCATCCCTTCCAGCACGCGGGCGACGCCCGCCTCGGCCCGTTGCCGGGCCGGCAGCAGAGTGAGCGCAAGGCGTTCCCCCTCTGCGGCGCCGCCACCGTCGAGGTGGCGACACCGATCAACGCGCCGATCCTCCTGGTCGCGCTCGACCGCACATCGCTTTACCTCCGGGCGATCCGCACGGAGATTGTGTAGTGTCCCAGTTTGAAATCTGAGCCAACCAAGCGCACCGTGGAGTCCGGCATGGCGACGCGGAGCATACCATGGCCGTGAGCGCCTTGGCTCGGCTGGCAAGAGCCTTTTCGCTTCGGCGTGAAGTCTTTGCTATGCGTGGTGGCAAGGAGGTACGGGCCGAGCGCATGCCCCCATTCTGGATTGCGGTCTTGCTGGACAACAAGGGTACGGAGCAAAGGCTGCCGACGTCATATCCTGATGCTAATGCAGCAGAACAGATCGCCCGTGCGATTTACGGGTATGTAACCCAGGCTCGAGGTGGGTATGGTATTCGAGTTCTTGATGATGCCCAAGCGTCTATGTTCGAGAAGAATATCCTTCTGGATTATTTGAAGCTTCCGGAGATTCGCAGCACCTAGGGGCCCCAAAGGCGAGAAGCGCCCAACCAATGTGATCGGCGTGGCCATGAAGGTCTCCCGGATCGCGACAGGCGCGGAGCCGAACGATTGGCAGGACGCGCCCCCACTCGGCCCAGCTCAGCAGCTTGGCAGGCTGGGCGGGGCAGGGCGAGCGAAGAAGCTCACTGCGCAGCGGCAGCAAGAGGTCGCTCGAAAGGGAGCGGCGAATCGGTGGAAACAAAATTAGCCCGTTGACATTTTGCCATGAATTTCGGTATCTGTTTCTCTGCACGTCTAGCAACAGGAACCGAACCGTGGGCAAGCCGGTGGAGAACCCAGCCTTGGACTTCCTGGACGAGGAGTTCCCGGCGGACTACCGGCACTTCCTCCCATCGGCTCTGCGGCGTGCGTACGCCACCGCCAATCGGTTGGTGGAGGCGGAGCCATCGCTTCAGACCCCCGGCGGTCGCGTTCAGCGAGGCGACCTCATTGGTCATGCAGCCGAGTGGGAGATCATGCGGCTCGTGCAGTCCAGATCTCTCCCCTTCGACTTTAGCTGGGAGCCGTTCGCGCGACCGACGGGGCAGCACCTCGTCATTTGGACACGACGGGGACGCCTAACGATAAGCCAAGTGGATGACGCCGAAAGAAAGCCGCGGAGTGCGGAATTTCGCGACAACTATGCGATGTCAAACCAGCCGTATCTGTTCAAA
Organism: Acetobacteraceae bacterium; assembly: GCA_030041255.1. Classification (GTDB taxonomy): domain Bacteria; phylum Pseudomonadota; class Alphaproteobacteria; order Acetobacterales; family Acetobacteraceae; genus JAKAWQ01. The sequence continues at coordinate 18,362 of JASHOF010000061.1, read as the reverse complement.
TTTATGGAGGACGAGGTCAAGGATAAATCGCGCAGGAGGCATATCTTTTTAATTCACGGGTACCAGCAGCTGGCATTTGTCCATTTGACGATTCCTCATGCGACCGCCGATCATCATATAGCCGCATCACCTAATCTGATGACGATTCCCCATATCGCTGCGCCGGAGCCGCCAAAAGACGAAGGTCCGATGCAGCCGCCCGACCCGGAAGCGACGGAGAATTTACGGCGTATCATTCGAGATACGAGCGATGACTAAAATTGCTGCTCTGGCCGATCGAGCTTCCGGATTCATTCCACACCGACTGGTAGAGGCACGCATGGCACGCCGCCTCTCGCGGCCCGAACTGGCGAGCCTGATAGGGGTGACACGTCAAGCGGTAGGCAACTATGAATCCGGCGAGCGCAGACCAGATATGGGCATGGTCCTTAGATTCGCGGAAAAGCTGGGACGCGCTCCCGCTTTTTTCCTTCATGCTGGCCCCGAATTTGGGGGCAGTCGGGGGACGCGTTTCTTTCGGTCAACCGGACCGCGTTCCAATCGCCTAAACGATTCTCTGGATGTACGCCTTAAATGGTTGTGGGAGATCACTACATTTCTCGGGGATTTGGTTAGCTTTCCAAAGGTCGATATTCCGCCTCCAGCAATCCCAAGTGGCGACGGGTACTCTCTGCCGGAGATAGAGCACATCGCGACTCAGACGCGGCGTTACTGGGGGCTTGGCGATGGCCCGATTGCAAACATGATCGCGTTATTGGAGACCCGCGGCGCGATCTTGTCTAGATTCTCCATGGGTTCCGAACGCGTTGACGCGTTCTCTTGCTGGTTGTCGCGCCGGCCCTACATTGTCCTCGGGTCAGGTAAGCAGTCGGCGGTTAGGTCGCGGTTCGATGCCGCGCACGAACTGGCCCACCTAATTTTGCACCGCGACGTATGCCAGGAAGACCTAGAGTCGCCGGAGGTACGGTCGCGGCTTGAAAGAGAGGCAAATCAGTTCGCTGGTGCATTCCTGTTACCGCGTAGTTCCCTTCTTAGCGAATTCTATTCCGCTCGGCTCAGCCACCTGGAAGGGCTTAAGCGCCGTTGGCGCGTGTCCATGCAGGCAATAGCGCATCGAGCAGTCCAAATTGCTGTTTTGGACGAAGATCAATACATCAACTTTCGCAAACAGATGAGCTCCAAGAAATGGCTCACGCTAGAGCCCCTGGACGACGAAATTCCGTTTGAGGAGCCGACTTACCTAAGAAAGTGTTGCGCCCTGGTGGTGGCGAACATGAACAGCCTCAGGGTTGCCGAGTCCGAGCTTGGCCTCGGGCCAGACTTGGTCTCCGAGGTCACCGGCTACTGCCCTGTCCCTCCGCCGCGAGCCCCAGAACCGAGGCTACGGCGCGTTTTGGTCTGACAAATCTGACGGACGTCATAGCGCTCACTGAGCCCCGGGCCGAACCCTGAAAGCCCCGCGGCCCCTAGGTGACCAAGGCGCGGCAGGCCGCTCGGGGAGCCGAAAATTCAAACTGAGACACTACCGGAGATTGCGGTAAGTTGCCGGCCCCCGCCCTGTGGAAGGAGACTGTGACCGCATGCTGCCGCTGCCGCCCCGCCCGCTACAGAGACGTGCAGCGCCACTCTCTGCCACGGCACTCGCCCTGTTCATCTCGGCAGCGCTGCTTGAGCCGCGCGCCGCCGGTGCCGCGGCGGCCCCGCCATTGCTGCCGGAGAGCGACGTCAAGGTCCGGTATACGGTGAGCGTGCCGGGCCAGCCGCCGCATGACTACGATCTTTCGTTCGGTGCCGAGAGCGAACGGGTTCGTATCGACGATCCGGCGCGCGGCCTCTGGTTCCTGGTGGATCTCCGCAATGCCAGTGCGGCGCTGGTGGTGCCACAAATGCATGCGGTGGTGACGGAACCGGATCTCACCAACCTGGCGACGATCCTGGAGAGCGCTAAAACCGCTCGGTTCATGCCTTTGGGGAAGGCGCGCATCGCCGGGCTCAGGTGCACGCGCTACGAGGTTCTCAGCGACCGGGCGAGAGGCACAGCCTGCCTTACGCGCGATGGCATCGCGCTTGCCGTGTCCGGTGAGGATGCGCGCGGCTCCGCGCAGGTGGTCGCGGACTCGGTAACCGAGGTCGCGGTGCCGCCGGACAGCCTGGCTCCGCCGCCCGGCTTCCTGACCATCGCGCTGCCGCGCGGCGCCATCGCGGCTCTGCTCGGCAACTGAATTCAAGGATCCGATGGCGCTCATCCTGGCCGGACAGGCGAGCACGGTCGGCGGAAGTTCGCGATGCGGACAGCCGCCGGTTGAACCGCCGGGCACTCCATGAAGACAGAGACGCAGACAAAGGAGGGCGTTTTCAATCAGGCTGACACCGCTTCAGGCTTTCCGATCGACCTCCTTGAACACCTCGATGGCGATCTTGAAGGCATCGAGGCCGGCGGGGATGCCGCAATAAACGCAAGCCTGGAGAAGGATTTCCTTGATCTCCTCGCGGGTCACGCCGTTGGTCAGGGCGGCGCGCATGTGCAGGCGCAACTCGTTCGGCCGGTTGAGGGCGGTCAGCATGCCGAGATTGAGGATGCTGCGGGTCTTGCGCGGCAGGCCCGGCCGGGTCCAGATCTCGCCCCAGGCCATTTCGGTGGTGATCTTCTGAAAGGCACGGAAGAACTCGTCGGCGTTGGCAAGCGAGCCGTCCACATAGTCCGCGCCCAACACCTCGCGGCGGACGGCGAGGCCCTTTTTGAAAAGCGGGCTTGCATATTCCGGATGCTTCGGATGGCTGGCCATCTCTGTTTCCTCTCTTTGCTTTTCCTTCAGGGTTGCCTCTCACGGTAGAGGCTGGCCAGCCGGCCGGCAAGCTGCTTCACTCACCAGCCCCTGGAGAAAATCCGCTCATGAACCGACCGGAATACGAAGTCTTCGCTCTCCGCTATGCAACTCTGACGGCCCGCACGGCCGGGGAAAATTTCCTGTTCCCGGACGATCATGCGGCGGCGATGCCGATCGACTATTACATCTGGGCGATCCGTGGCGAGGGTCGCACGATCGTCGTCGATACCGGCTTCAGCCCGGAGTCGGGTGTGCGGCGCGGCCGTCAGTCGCTCCATTCTCCGGAAACAGCGCTCGAGGCGGTCGGGATCGATGCCGCGACGGTAGCGGACGTGGTCATTTCCCACCTGCACTGGGACCATGCGGGCAACTGGGAGGTCTTCCCCCGGGCCATCTTCCATTTGCAGGACAGCGAAATGGCCTTCGCCACCGGCCGCTGCATGTGCCATCACGTGTTCCGCCGCGCACTCGAAGTGGAGGACGTGGTGGGCGCGGTGCGCAACGTCTTCGCCGGGCGCGTGCGGTTCCATGACGGCACGGCGGAGATCGCGCCTGGGGTGAGCCTCCACCTGATCGGCGGACATTCCGGGGGCCAGCAATCCGTGCGTGTTCCGACCAGGCGCGGGTGGGTGGTGCTCGCCTCCGACGCCACTCACTTCTGGGCCAACATCCGCACCCGCAACCCCTTTCCGCTGGTCGTGGACGTGGCGCGGACGCTGCAAGGCTACGAGATTCTCGAATCTCTCGCGGATGGCCCCGACCACATCATTCCCGGCCATGATCCGCTGGTGCTGAAGCGTTTTCCCGCCGTGCCCGACCATCCGGAGATCGTGCGCGTCGACCTGCCGCCGCTGGCCTGAAACGAGCGACCAGGCGCGGCATGCGCGTGATCGCCCGCCCGCTCCGGCTCGCGGTTGCCGGGCTGATCATCCTGATCCTGCTGCTGATCGCCGCGGGCGGCGCGGCGATCTGGCTGACCCTGCCAACGGGCTCACAGACACGCGCCATCCAGGGACTGTCGGCGCCGGTCACGATCACGCTCGATCAGCACGGCGTGCCCTTCATCCGGGCGGCGAATTTCGCCGATGCAGCGACCGCGCTCGGTTATTTGCACGCGCGTTCGCGGATGTTCCAGATGGCGCTGCTGCGCCGGCTGGTTGCAGGAAGGCTTGCCGAATGGTTCGGCCCGGCCGCACTCCCTTCCGATGAACTGATGCGCACGCTCGGGCTGGCCCGGCACGCCCGCGCGACGCTCGGCGAACTTCCGGGACCGACGCGGGATTTGCTCGACGCGTACGCGCGCGGCGTCAACGCCTGGATTGGGGAACGCGGACGCTTTGCCGCGCCGCAATTCTTGTTCCTGGGCGCGCCACGCCCCTGGACGGCGGTCGATTCGCTTTACTGGGGCGAGTGGATGAGCCTTTCGCTCTCCGGCAACTGGCGGCGCGAACTCGCCCGCCTCGCGCTGACCGGGAAACTTCCGGCCGATCGCATTCTGGCGCTCTGGCCGCCGGACCACGGGAGTGAGGCGGTCGATGCATCGCTGGCGGCGCTGAGCAGGACTGCGGCCTGGCTGCTCGCCTTTCTGCCCCGCTTTCCGCAGCCCTTCACCGAACCGGAGACCGCCTCGAACGAATGGGCCGTGGCCGGCGCGAGAAGCGCGACCGGGGCGCCGCTCCTGGCCGGGGATCCGCATCTCGGGCTCGATTTTCCTTCCCTCTGGTACCTGGCGCGGATCGAAACGCCGCACACCACCCTGGTCGGCGCGACGGCTCCGGGCGTCCCCTTCCTCGTGCTCGGGCACAATCGCCACCTCGCCTGGACCTTCACCGATACCGGCGCCGATACCGAGGATCTGTTCATCGAGCAGCCATTGCCGGGAGGCCGTTACCAGGCTCCGGATGGTCCCAGGCCGTTCGGCATCAGAGTGGAAAAAATCCGCGTCCGCGGGCGCCCCGACGTCGATCTGATCGTGCGGACGACGCGCCACGGGCCCGTCATCAGCGATCTCATCGATCCCAGGGGCCCAGTGCTCGCGGTGGCGATGGCGGGCCTCGCTCCGGGCGACACGGCGGCAACGGGGCTGCTCGCGCTCGATCGGGCAGAGAGTGTGGAAGCGGCGGGCAAGGCCGCCGCCGAGATTTCCACACCCGTCCTGAACCTCTTGGTGGCGGATCGGAAGGAGATCGGGTTTTTCATGACCGGGCGCCTGCCGATCCGAAGCGAAGGGGACGGCGCGATGCCCGTCCCGGGCGCGGGCGATGCCCATGACTGGACGGGCTTCGCCGCCGGCGAGGCGCTGCCGCATGTGATCGACCCGGCTTCAGGCGCGCTGGTCAATGCCAACGACCGTATCGGCCTGGCCGGCTTCCCGGTTTTCATCACGCGCGACTGGTTCGGCCCGTGGCGGGCGCGGCGCATCCGCCGGATGCTCGCCGCCCATCCCCGGGCCACGGTTGCCGGTTTCACGGCCATGCAGAACGACGTGCTCAGCACCTATGCCGGGCAGCTTCTGCCGGTACTGGAACGTGTGCCGCCACCGCCCGGCATGCCGGCCATAGCCCTCGGGCTGCTCCGGCGCTGGCGGGGCGAAATGGCGATGAACGCGCCCCAGCCGTTGATCTTCAATGCATGGCTCAGAAGGTTCCGCGCCTTGCTCTTTGCCCGCCTCGATCTCCCGGACAATGGCGCCGCGCCCGGCCCCGAGTTCATCGCCGGCGTGCTCGGCCATGACGGGCACTCACGCTGGTGCGCGGCGCCCAAGCTCGCCGAGAGCGAAAGCGGCAGTGAAGCAGATTGCGCGCCGCTGCTCGCCGAAGCACTGACGGAGGCCACGGCGGAACTCGCGGCCCGCTACGGCCGCGACCCGGCCGGCTGGCGCTGGGGCACGGCGCACCCTGCCGTCTTTGTCGATCCGGTGCTGGCACGCATTCCCCTGCTCGGCTGGCTTACGGCATGCCGCATTGCGACCCCCGGAGACGATACCACGGTGGACCGCGGGAGCCCGGCCCCGCCCGGCTTTCGCAACGTTCACGCAGCGGAATATCGTGGCGTCTACGATCTCGCCGATCTCGATCGGAGCCGCTTCATGATGGCGCCCGGCCAGGCCGGCGACCCGTTCGCCCGCCACGCCTGCGACCTTGTCCGCCCCTGGCGCGACGGCGAGAGCTTTGTCCTCGGGCCGAACCCGGGACGGGTCAGCGCCACCATCCGCCTCGTGCCATGAGGCTTCCTGCTTCGGCCTTGTCGTGCGGCGTGATATCATCATCTGCCGGCAGTCGGCCGTTGACCGCGGGCGTTGCCTTCTGGAACATGGCGACGGGAGCGCCCATGGCATGAGCTACAAGCCGCCGCAAAGGCCGCAGTTCTTCTACACGACGGCGCCCTTGCCGTGCCCGTACGTTCCCGGCCGGATCGAGCGCAAGGTGGTGACGGAAATCACCAGCCCGGACGCCGAGTCCCTGCACGATCGGCTGTCGCGGGCCGGATTTCGCCGCAGCCACAACATTGCCTATGCGCCGGTCTGCCCCGGTTGCAGCGCCTGCGTGCCGATCCGCATTCCGGTTGCAGCCTTCCAGGCGGACCGTTCGCAGCGGCGCGTATGGCGCGCCAATGCGGGTGTGGAAGGCTTCGAGGTTCCCTCCCGCGCCACGCCCGAACAGTTCCAGCTTTTCCAGCGCTACCAGCGGACCCGCCACGCCGACGGCGACATGGCGACGATGAGCTTCTACGATTATCGCGCCATGGTCGAGGACACGCCGATCGAGACCTTCGTCGTCGAATTCCGCGACCCGGATGACCGTCTCGTCGGGGCCTGCCTCACCGACCGGCTGGGCGACGGGCTTTCCGCCGTCTACAGCTTCTTTGCCCCGGAATTGACGAAGCAAAGCCTCGGCACGCTGGCGATCCTGTGGCTGATCGCGCGCACGCGCGAACTCGCCCTGCCCTATGTCTACCTGGGCTACTGGGTGCCGGACAGCCACAAGATGTCCTACAAGGCGAGCTTCCGGCCGAGCGAAGTCCTGCTTTCCGGCCGCTGGCGCATGTTGACGGACGTCGACTTCAAGCCAGGAGAGCCGCTGGCGAGCCGCGCCATCCCGCTCATTCCCGCCAGCAGCGCCTGAAGGCACGCTAGCGCCGGCGCCGCTGTTCCCGGCGCCGCCTGGTGCTTTCCCGCATGTTCTGGAAGGTGACGTAGAGCATCGGGATCAGGAAGATGCCGATCAGGCTGGCGGTGAGCATGCCGGCGAACACGGCCGTGCCGACATCGCGGCGGCTGATCTGCGCCGCGCCCGTCGCCACCACCAGGGGGATGAGGCCGGTCGAGAAGGCAAGCGATGTCATCATCACCGGGCGGAAGCGGATGCGCGCCCCGCGCACCGCCGCGGCCGTGATCGATTCGCCCGCTTCGCGCTCCTTCTTCGCGAACTCGATGATCAGGATGCCGTTCTTGGCGGCGACCGCGATCAGCACGACGAGGCCGATCTGCGCATAGAGATCGACCGTCAACCCCGCCACCAGCACGCCGACATAGGCACCGAAGATACCGACGGTAACGGAAAGCAGCACCGGCACCGGGATCACCCAGCTCTCATAGAGAGCGACCAGGAACAGGTAGGCGAACAGCACCGAGAGCCCGAGAACCGCGCCTGTCTGCCCGCTTGCCGCCTTTTCCTGATAGGCCGTTCCTGTCCATTCGTAGCTGTAGCCGGCGGGCAAGGTTCGGTCGGAAATCTGCTCCATTGCCGCGAGCGCCTGGCTCGAGGAGGAGCCCGGGGCCGGGCTGCCGTTGATGATCACCGCATCGGTGTCGTTGTAGCGGGTAATGTAACTCGAGCCGATGACGATACGGCTCGAGGCCAGTGCCCTGAGCGGTACCATCGCGCCGGTGTTCGAGCGGACATAGATTTTCCAGATGGCGTCGATGTCGTTACGGTCCTCGGGGAGGCCCTGGATGTTGACCTGCCATACCCGGCCGAACAGGTTGAACTGATTGACGAAATAGCCGCCGAGGGTGGCCTGCAGCGCGGTGAAGATGTCGTTGATCGAGACCCCGAGCGCCTGCGCCTTGATCCGATCGATGTCGAGATAGATCGACGGGGTGGCGGCGGAAAAGGTGGTGAACACCTGTTGCAGGCGCGGATCCTGATTGGCCGCCACGATCAGCGCATTGGCGACGCCGATCATCTTGGCCGTGCTCTCGCCTTGCAAATTCTCGAGCACGTACTGGAAGCCGCCGTTGGTAGAGAGGCCGATGATCGGCGGCAGGTTGAAGGGAATGATGGTCGCCGCCAGCACCTGCTGGCCAAGGCCATAGGCCCGCCCGATGACCGCGTTCACTCCATTCGCCACGCCGCGGCGGTCGGCAAACGGTTTCAGCTTGGCAACCAGGAAGGCACTGTTCGATTCCGAGGTGCTGTCGAGCAGCGAGAAGCCGACGATCGCGATCACGTCTTCCACCTGCGGCATCGCCTTGAGCTCCGGGTAGAACTGGTCGACTGCGGCCTGCGTGCGTGCGAGCGACGCACCCGGCGGAAGCTGCATCTGGATGAAGAAGGCGCCCTGGTCCTCGTCCGGCAGGAAACCGCCCGGCACGCGCCCGGAGAGGAAGAAGATGCCAACGGCAAAGGCCGCGATGGCGAGGACCGAGATGATCGCCACCCTGACCAGTCGCGCAACGCAGGCCGCATAGCCGTCGCGGATATGGTCGATGCCGCGCAGTACCGGTGCCATCAGGCCGCCATGAATGTTCCCCGGCCGGAGGAAGAGCGCGCAGAGTGCCGGTGAAAGAATGAGTGCGTTGCTCGCGGAAATCAGCATCGCGATGCTGACCGCAACGGCGAACTGGCTGAACAGCAGCCCGGAGAGGCCGGGGATGAAACCGACCGGCACGAACACGGAGAGGAGCACCAGCGAGATCGCGACGATCGGTGCCGTGATCTGCTGCATCGCCTTCTTGGTCGCCTCGGTGGGGGAAAGCTGCGGCTCTTCGGCCATCACCCGTTCGACATTCTCCACCACCACGATCGCATCGTCGACGACGATGCCGACCGCCACCACGAGAGCGAGCAGGTTGATGGTGTTGGCGGATTCGCCGAGTGCGAGCAGCCCGGCGAAGGTGCCGATCAGGCTGACCGGAACCACCACGGTCGGGATGATGATGGCCCGCAGGCTGCCGAGGAAGAGGAACATCACCAGGACGACGAGCAGGAACGCCTCGCCGAGCGTCACCGCGACCTCGCGGATGGTATCGGTCACGAAGTCGGCCGAGTTGTAGACGATCTTGACTTCGAGACCCGGTGGGAATCGCTCCTGCAACCTGGCCAGAGTCGCCTTGAGTGCGGCCGAGGTCGCCACCGCGTTGGCGCCGGGGGTGAGAAAGATGCCCATGCCGACACCGGGATCGCCATTGATCTCGTCCAGCGTCGACAGCTCCTGGGCGCCGAGTTCCACGGTGGCGACGTCCCGCAATCGCAGCACCGAACCGTCCGGATTGGCGCGGATCACGATGTTCCCGAACTGCGCCGGGCTGCTGAGGCGGCCCTCGGTCTGCACGTTGAACTGGTACTGCTGGCCCGGGCCGATCGGCAGCGCCCCGATACTGCCGACCGGCGCCTGCACGTTCTGGGCGTTGATCGCATTGATGATATCGCCTGGCGTGAGGCCGAGCTCGGCGAGGCGGCTCGCGCTGAACCAGACACGCATCGAATAGTCCTGCGGCCCGAAGATGAAGGCCTGGCCCACTCCCGGCACCCGCGACAGCGTATCGAGATCGTTGATGGTCACGAAGTTGCTGACCTGGAGCGGTGTCAGCTTCCCGCCGGGACTGTAGAAAAAGACGAAGGCGAGAACCGAGGACGTGCGCTTGCGAACCGTGACCCCCGCTTGCTGCACTTCCGCAGGAAGCTGCGACAACGCGGATTGCACCGCATTGTTGACATTCACGGTATCGACATCTGCATCGCTGCCGATCCTGAAGCTGACCCTGAGGTCGTAGGTGCCGTCGCTGCCGCTGGTCGATTGCATGTAGATTTCGTCATCGACCCCGTTGATCGCCTCCTCGAGCGGCTGTGCGACCGTCTGTTCGACCACCTGGGCGGAGGCGCCGGTATAAGTGGTCGAGACCTGCACCTGCGGCGGCACGATGTTCGGGAACTGGGCGACCGGGATGCGGAGCAGGGCGAGTGCGCCGGCGATCGTGATGATCAGCGCAATGACGACCGCGAAGCGCGGGCGGTCGATGAAGAATGCGGAAATCATGCGGTCAGGTTTTGCCCGCCGCCTGGGCCTCGGATGCGGGTGCGGCGACCACCTCCGCATGCACCTTGAGTCCCGGCCGCACGCGCTGGATCCCCTCGGTGATCACCTGATCGCCGGCTTTCACCCCGCTCTCGACGACAGCGGTTTCCGGCGTGGTCTGGCCGAGTGCCACGTCTCGCCGCTCGACCATGTCATTCGGCCCGACCACCAGCGTGTAGGCACCGAGCTGATCGTAAAGAACCGCCTGGCGCGGCACCACCACCGCTTCCTGCGGCTTGGCCTCCTGCACGATCACGGTCACAAATTCGCCGTCGGTGAGTTCACGGTTGGGAACGCCAGGGCCGAACGACCCGGGCAGCACCGGATTGGCGATCGTGCCGCGCACCAGGATGGTGTCCGTGGTGCTCGAGACCGTGTTGCCCATGAACGACACCGTTCCTTGATGAGCGTAGGTTTTCCCGTCGGGAAGGACGACGCGCAACGCCAGAGCCGCGAGGCCTCCGTTTGCCCGGTAGCGGTCGTTCAGCGCCAGCGCATCGACGACGGGCATCTCGAAGGCGATATACATCGGATCCTGGCTCACGATCACGGCCAGCGTCCCCGATGAGGGGCCGACCACGTTGCCGGTCGAGATATTGCTGATGCCGATGCGCCCGGAGATCGGCGCGCGAATTTCCGTATAGCCGAGGTTGATACTGGCGGTGTCGAGCTGGGCCTTGGCAGAGGCGAGTTCCGCCGCATCCGTGAGCTGCGTCGCCCGCGCACTATCCACGGTCGACTGCTGGCCGGCCGGCGTGTGCAGAAGCTGCACGCTCCGGTTGAGGGTGGCAATGGCGTTCGTGAGCTGCGCCTCTGCCTGGGCGATCGCGGCCTGTTGCTGCGCCACCGCCGCCTGGTACGGCGGCTGTTCGATCACGTAGAGAAGCTGGCCCTGGCTGACATCGCTGCCCTGCTCGAACAGACGCTTTTCCAGGAATCCCGTTACCCGGGCCTCCAGGCGGACCGTGTTCACGGCCAGAATCCGCCCCACGTACTGGTGCGCCGTATAGACCGGCTCGAGTTTCGCCTTGACCACGCCGACGGTGGGTGCTGCCGCGGGCGGCGCCGCCGCTGCCGGATGCGCGAAACCGATCGCCCCGGCGAGAAGAAGGCCCGCCGCGAGGCGGGTGATGGTCGCCATCCCTTCCCTCCTCGAGCCTCGGCCACGTACCGCCGCGTCCGGCCGGCGGCCGTCCGTCATCGCTTCTGCCTTCATGCGCGGTACATAAGGGCGAACCGGCAGTGGCGGTCAATCGCACCTTGCCACCCTTGCCAGCATCCCGGGCGGCAGGCAGCGTAGCGGCATGCCGGCTCGCCCCGCCCCGGCCCGGGGGAGAAACCCGGATCCGGCACCTACTGTGCCGACTCCAACGCTTGATACCGTAGGATGCACTCTAGCGGTCGGCACACACCTCTTTATTTTCAGTGGCCTCTCATCCCCTTTCGGTTGCTGCCGCCGGCAGCAAACGTCGGGGGCAGGACACTATGCCCGGAGAATGCACCGTCATGAACACGAGAGAGAAAGTCACTGTCTGCGAAGTCGGCCCCCGCGATGGCCTGCAGATCGCGCACGGCATCATGCCGACAGCGGCCAAGATCCGCTGGATCGAGGCGATCACGGCCGCCGGTGTGGCGGCAATCGAAGTGGGAAGTTTCGTTCCTCCGAAGCTGGTACCGCAAATGGCGGACACCGGCGCCATCGTCCGCCATGCCGTGACGATTCCCGGCCTGACCGTGATCGCACTCGCGCCCAATCTGCACGGGGTGCGCAACGCCTATGCGGCCGGCGCGCATCGCGTCAGCATCCCCGTCTCGGTGAGCGAGGGCCACAGCCGCGCCAATCTCAACCGTTCTCCGGCCGAACAGATTGCCGAGGTCGGCCGCATCGTCGCCTGGGTCAGCGGCCAGCCGCGGCGGATGGAAGTCGAAGCCGGCTGCTCCACCGCTTTCGGTTGCTCGATCGACGGCGTGGTGCCGATCGAGAAAGTTGTCGTGGTGGCAAGCGGCCTTGCCGGGATGGGAGTCGATTCGGTGGCGCTCGCGGATACCGTCGGTTACGCGCACCCGGCGCAAATCCGCGCCACGATCCGCGCCGTCCGTGGCGCGATCGGCGGGAAGCTCGAAGGGCTGCATCTGCACGACACGATGGGGCTCGGGCTTGCCAACGCCCTGGCCGGCCTCGAGGAAGGGATTCGCACATTCGACGCCGCTCTCGCCGGCCTCGGCGGCTGCCCCTTCGCGCCCGGCGCTTCCGGCAACATCGTCACCGAAGATCTCGTCTTCATGCTGGAAAGCATGGGCTTTGCGACCGGCATCGATCTCATCCGCCTGATCGCCGCGCGTACGGCTCTGCACCAGGGCCTGCCCGGCGAACCGCTGCACGGCCAGGTGCCGAGGGCGGGCATTCCGAAGACTTTTCGCGCCGCAGCCTGATCCGGGCCATGACCGAAGCCCCGCTGCCGCTCGCCGGCCTTCGCGTCGTCGAGTTCACGCACATGATCATGGGGCCGACCGCCGGGCTCGTGCTCGCCGATCTCGGTGCGGACGTGATCAAGGTCGAACCGCGGCCGGACGGGGACAACACGCGCCGCCTCACCGGCTCCGGTGCCGGCTTCTTCGTCATGTTCAACCGCAACAAACGGAGTCTCGCGGTCGATCTCAAGCGGAAGGAAGGGCTGGCGCTGGTCGAGAAGCTGCTCCTGCGGGCGGACGTGCTGATCGAAAATTTCCGCCCCGGCGCTCTGGAAAAACTCGGTCTCGACGATGCCCGCCTCTCGGCCGCCAACCCGCGCCTGATTCGTTGTTCCTGCAAGGGATTTCTGCCCGGCCCCTACGAGCATCGACCGGCCCTCGACGAAGTGGTGCAGATGATGGGCGGGCTCGCCTACATGACCGGCCTGCCGGATCGGCCGCTGCGCGCCGGCACTTCCGTCAACGACATCATGGGCGGGATGTTCGGCGCGATCGGCATCCTGGCGGCACTCGAGGAGCGCCACAGAACGGGGCGCGGGCGGCATGTGCAATCGGCCCTGTTCGAGAACACGGCCCTGCTGATGGGCCAGCACATGGCGCAGCTTGCCGTGACCGGGAAGGAACCGCGTCCGATGAGCCTGCGCGACCCGGCCTGGCCGGTCTATGATATTTTCGAGACCGGGGACGGCGGACAGGTCTTCGTTGGCGCTGTCACGGCCGGGCAGTGGCAGCTTCTTTGCGAAACGTTCGGACTGGCCGAGCTTGCCGCCGATCCGACCCTTTCCACCCAGGTCGAACGCCTGGCCGGGCGGGCGCGCACGCTGCCCCGCATCGCCGCCGCCTTCCGCACCTTGACCGGTGCCGATCTGATGCGCCGGTTGGAAGAGGTGGGCCTGCCGTTCGCGCCAATCGGCAAGCCCGCGGATCTGTTCGAAGATCCGCATCTCAAATCCTCGGGCGGGCTGCTCGACGTAACGTTGCCGGACGGATCATCGACCAGGCTGCCGGCGCTCCCGCTTGCCATCGACGGCGCACACTGCCCGCTCCGACGCGATGCCCCGGCCGTCGGCGAGCACGATACCGAAATCGCCCGCGAACTCGGTCTCGGCGAGGCCGAGATCGCAACGCTCCGGGAACGAGGCGTTCTCCTCTGACGGATCCTGCCCTTCTGCGCGGCACGATGTGGCAGGCCGATCTTGCAGCGCCGCCGCTACCCGGTTCCCAAAAGTGGCGCGCCAGACTTCTGGGGAGCGGTGCACAATTGGTGATCCGGCGTGGCGGGCGTGAATCGCGGGCTCGAATAAACCGCGAACCCCGTGCCGGGCGGCACAATCGGCCCGACACGGGTCTAAGACCGCCCAGGCCGACGCCTCTATCCGTGCGAACACTCTTGAGCGGGTTGCACCGCTATGCCAGATTGTGCCGCGCCCAAAAGCACCGGGGGATTGGACTGCGATGGAATACTATCTGGTCAGGTTTTCATATACGGCTGCCGCCTGGAAGGAATTGCTCGACAACACGCGGAGCCTCGAGCAGCGTCTTGCACCGGTTCGGCGCCTGATCAAGCAATTCCGCGGGTCGCTGGCGACATTTCACTTTTATGAAGCGCCGCATTTCGACGATGCAGAGATACCGCCGGTCGTCGTGCGCGAAAAGATGGTATTGTTCGGCGAGTACGACCTCCTGGGAGTCATCGCGATGCCGAACAAGCACGTCGGTCAGGCGTTCAGGATGGCGATCTCCGCAGAACCGGGGCTGAAGGCAGTCGAACTCATTTCGATGATGCCACTCGAAGAGGCGATCGCGGCGATGCCGGATGCGCAGGTTGCCGTTCAGAAATCGCGCTATGCAGCGCCGGGGCAACACGCGCCGTGAGCCACGCCGGTGGGCTGCGTTCCTGAAGGGATCTGTACGCCCCAGGATGACATACCCGGCTTGCTCAATGACTTTCCCGTGGCGATTTCGGAAGTATCGCAGCGCATTGGAGTAGTGTCCTGCCCCCAACGTTTGCTGCCGCCGGCAGCAAACGAAAGGGGATTAGCAGGCCACTGAAAATAAAGAGTAGTGTGCCGACCGCTATGGTGCATCCTACAGTATCAAGCGTTGGAGTCGGCACACTGGGGGCGCGCATGCCGCCTGCTGTCGCGGGATCGTCGTAGATGGCCGGCCTCGTCTGCGCACACTGCGGCGTTGCCAATCGCGCGAGGGCGAGCTTCTGCGACGCCTGCGGCAGGCCATTGCGCCCGGTCACCGTCAAGGTCGCGCAGCTCGTTCCAGAAGACGAGGTGAAATACGTCACTGTCCTGTTCGCCGACATCGTCAATTCCACTGCACTCGTCGCCGGCGTCCTGCCCGACGAGGCGCAGTTCCTGCTGACACCCGCTGTCAAGATCATGCTCGCTTCGGTGCGCGAATTCGGCGGCACGATCAACCGGGTCGTCGGCGATGGCGTACTGGCGTTCTTCGGCTTTCCGCAGAGCCAGGAGGATCACGCCCTGCGGGCCTGCTGCGCGGCGCAGCGGATGCATGACGAAGCCGCACAGCTCGCCGTTCCCGCCGCACTCCGGATCGGCCTCGCCTCCGGGCTCGCGCTCTTGAGCACCGATGACGAAACGGCGCTCGGCTCGCACATCGCCTTCGGCGTCACCGTTCATCTCGCCGCCCGGCTGCAGACGATGGCGCAGCCCGGCACCACCCTGTGCCCGGCCGAAACGAAAAACCTCGCCGGTCCTGCCGTCGTCATGGAGTCGCTCGGCCGGCGGGCGATCCGCGGGCTGCCGATCGAGCAGGAGGTCTTCGCGGTCGCGCGCGTCCGCCAGGGCAGCCAGCGCGTCGATATCGCCGCTTCCGTCGGTCTCAGCCCCTACGTTGGCCGCGCCCGCGAACTGAAGCTGCTGGAGGACTGCGCGGGCGCGGCGCAACCGGGCAGCGTGGTGACGGCGGCGGTCGTCGGTGACGCCGGCGCCGGCAAGTCCCGGTTGGCCTGGCGAATCGCGACCTCACTCGCCTCCCAGGGCTGGCGAATCCTTCGCGCCGAAGCGATCTCGTACGGCCGCGATATCCCGTATCTGCTGGTCGCCGCCCTGCTGCGGTCCTGCTTCGGCATCGAGGACCAGGACGGGCGGAGCGCCGATGCCGGCAAGGTCACCGCGCAACTGCCCGACCTCGTGGGTGATGAACGGGTCCTCGCCACCGCGCTGCTGTCGCTGCTGGACCTTCCGCTCGGCGACGCGGCAATGGAGTGGGAGGCGCTCGACCCGCTGCGCCGTCGGGAAGCCCTGCGCGAAAGCGTCGCCCGGACCGTCCGTTCACTGGCCGGGCGGGCGCCGACGCTCGCGCTGATCGAGGATCTGCAATGGTCGGACGAGGAGAGCCTGCGCGTCCTCGATGCCGTTGCGCGCGGTCCCGGCCGCCTGCTGCTGCTCGCAACCTACCGGACGGGGTTCGAGCCGAGTTGGAGCCATGCTTCGCCGACCATCGTCCGGCTCGCGCCGCTGTCGCACGACGAGATGGGTCAACTGCTCGAACGGGCGTTTCCGGACCTGGCGGACAGTCCTCTGCGGCCTGAATTGATCGAGCGGGCGGCGGGCAATCCGTTCTTCCTCGAGGAGATGGCTCGATCCGCGCGCGCATCGGCAACCGCTGCGGAAAGTGGAGACACACCGGCACGGCCAGCGATCCCCGCGACAATAGAGACCGTGCTTGCGGATCGTATCGACCGGCTGGACCGCGA
Source organism: Acetobacteraceae bacterium (assembly GCA_030041255.1). Taxonomy (GTDB): domain Bacteria; phylum Pseudomonadota; class Alphaproteobacteria; order Acetobacterales; family Acetobacteraceae; genus JAKAWQ01. Next base: position 2,030 of record JASHOF010000061.1, on the reverse strand, counting down.
CGACAAGCGTGTGCTGCGTGCGGCTTCAGTCCTCGGCAGCCGGTTTTCCCCGATCGTCTTGCAGCAGATGTTCGCCGGGAGGCCCGCGAAAGTGTTCCAGGCCCAGCTTGCACGGCTGCGTGCAGCCGGCCTGCTGCGACGGGAAAGGCTCGCCAACGGCGAGGAAGGTTTCGCACATGCACTGATTCAGGAAGTCACCTACAATGGCCTGCCGCGCGCAGGGCGCCGCGACTTGCACGCCAGCATCGTGCGCACGATCACCGCCATGGGGTCGGACCATGTTGCCGAACAGGCCGAGACCCTCGCCTTCCACGCTTTCCAAGGCGAGGTGTGGGACGTGGTGGCCGTCCAGGCGCGCCGGGCCGGCCAGCGCGCGGCCGGACGGTCCGCGTATCACGAGGCAGCCGCATTCTTCGGCCAGGCAATCACCGCCTATGAGCACCTGCCAGGCTCCGGGCAGGCCCTGGCAGAGCAGATCGATCTTCGCTTCGAGCTGCGGAACGCGCTGTTCCCGACTTCGAGCATCGGCAAGAGCCTGGCCTATTCCCAGCAGGCCGAGTGGCTGGCGCTCCAGCTTGGCGACCGCCGGCGGCTGGGCTGGGCAACGGCATTCCATGCCCGCGACCTGACATTGCTGGGCCATCCCGTCGAGGCGCTGCACGTCGCCCACCGGGCCCTCGATGTGGCGGGCGGCGAAGACGATCTCGTGGCGACGATCCAGTCCTATATTGCGCTCGCCGCCTATTACCGTGGTGACTACACGCAGTCGGCAACGATCCTGCGAAGGCTCGTGGAAACGGTGGAACGCCGGGACTGGACGCAGCGACTGGGCCTGCCCGGCCCGGCCGCGGTGTTCTTCCGGGGCTGGCTCGCCTGGGCGTTGGCGCGCCTGGGAGAGGCCGAGGAAGCGGCATCCGTTACCGACGTCATGCTCCGCCTGGCGGAGCAGAGCACGCAGCCGCTGTGCCTGACCTTTGCGCATCTCGGTTGCGGCTTCGCGCTGTCGTTCGCCGATGCGCTCGAGGCCGCGCGCGCAGAATTGCAGGCAAGCATCGATCTCTGCCGACGCTGGGAGTTCTTTGCGTGGTTCACGAATATCGCGTCCTGTCTCGGCCACGTGCTGTGCCGAATGGGCGATGTCGAGAGCGGAATCGATTTGCTGAACCAGGCGATCGCGCGTACCAAGGCGAGTGGCATCCTTGTCAGCCACGCCAACGAACTCGCCTGGCTCGCAGAAGGGATGGCCGCGGCAGGCGACCACGCGGCGTCAGTGCGCACGGCCGAGGAAGCGATGATCGTCGCGCAGTCGCACGCGGAGCGCGGCAACGAAGCGCTGGCGCGGGTCGTGCTTGCCGAGGCACTGACGAAGACCGGCCAGGCCGGGGAATGCCGGGTTCAGTTTGAGTTGTCCCTCGCCATCGCTGAAGAATGTCGGATGGCCCCGATTGTCTCACGCTGTCGGGCCGGGCTTTCGGTGCCGGAGAACAAGGTTCGCACGCTGGCTTGAAACAATATCGTTCAATGGAGGTCGAAATGGCCGACCCTGAGGGCATCATCAACTGGTACCGGCTGGACGACCGCGTCACCACGTCTGGCCAGCCGACCGAGGAAGAGCTGGCCGCGATCGCCGCACTCGGCGTTCGCCATGTCATCAATCTGGCGCTTCACACCCACGAGAAGGCACTGGCGGACGAAGCAGGGAGCGTGGCCTGCCTCGGCATGACCTACACCCATATTCCGGTCGACTTCAGTCACCCGACCGAGCCGGATTTCGCGCGTTTCTGTGCAGCATACGAGGCCCTCGGGAAGGATCCCGTTCACGTGCACTGCATCCTGAACTGGCGCGTTTCGGCGTTCTTCTACCGGTATCGCCGCGACGTTCTTGGCATGGACGACGCCGCTGCCCGCGCTCATATGGATAAAATCTGGCAGCCCGACGCGGTCTGGGAGGCCTTCATCCGCAGCAGTACCCCGAATCAAACCTGAGTGGCACATATCCCCGCTCCCGACCGCCGTGGCGGGGGCGAATC
>JASHOF010000060.1 GCA_030041255.1 Acetobacteraceae bacterium | reverse complement strand
GCCAGCGCGGCGTCCTCGCTTGACAGCCCGGCAGCGATGCGCCCCCAAAACGCCCGTTTAGCCTCCCGCTGATTGACGCTCGGCCGCCCAGGCGAGCGCATCGGCGCCCTCCCTGTCTTCTCAGTTCCCCAACCTCGCGGTCGCCCCATCGAACACCTCCGATCTCGGGATGTTGCGACGACCAATAGAATCCGCCCAGTTCAACCCAATCGGTGTTTTTCGAGAACAGGTTGCTCTCGAATCCCTCGATGTCGATCTTGGCGATGAAAGGCAGCCCGCCAAGCGGCGCCATCCGTAGCAGGCTCTGCACCGACAGCGCAGGGATGGACTCGGGTGCGTCGTCGGCGACGATCTCGGTACGCATTGCGAATGCCTCGGCACTCGGGTCGACGATCTTGACGGTGCCATCCTCGCTTGCCACCGCGGCATGGACCGTGAGCGCGTTGGCGACGCCGGCGAGGTTCTCGCGCATCGCGCGGTAGTTGTTCGCTTCAGGCTCGACGGCAATGATCCGGGCCTGCGGCCAGTTCTTGGCAAAATACAAGGACGCCAGGCCGACGTTGGCGCCCAGGTCGAGAATGAGCGGAGTTCCCTGACGGGCGAGACGGTCGTAAATGTCGCAGATTTCACGCCAGCGTGCCAAGCGGCGCAGATTGAAGGCGTTGTTGGCGAATACCTGCTCGAATGCGGCAAGATCCGATGTGTTCCGGCGGAGGCACAAGGTGGCACGGAATCCACCACCTCTGGCAGCAACCCGGATCCTGTAGCGGCCGGGGATGCCTCGCATGAGGCGATAAGAGAACTCCGACGGGCCCCGGAAGCGCCGTCTGTAGAGATACAGCTTGAAGAGCAGCGTTGCGTACTGCTGGAGTGACTCGGCCATTGCCTGACCTGCCGATTGCTTGTCCCGAGGCGGCCGGGGCGGTGCCGCGTCCGGCCCTGGTTTATGCACCGGAATGTGGTGCCCTCTGCAAGCAAATCGTCATCCGCTCCCGCCTTCCTTGCAGCCCGCACCAGCGTTTCCGGGGTTCGGATGATGTCAGGCCAGCCGTCGAGCGGCCGGCGGCCAAGCCCGCAGGGGATCGCCACGCGCGCACGGTCCTCCTCGCGACGACAGGAAAACGGACGCGCGCGGGGTTTCATACACGATGTCGCGCGCAGGCCGGTATGCAACAGGCGGGTCGTTTTTCCTTCCGCTCGCTACTGCACCGCCTTGAGCAGAGCGGGTTGCGGGCGACTGGTCGGCGGCTGGAGAGCCTTGCTTTCGTGCATGGTCAGGTAGCGCAGGCAGCACACCCGCAGGAATGAAGCGAAATTCCCGCTTTCGCCGCGCAGTTCGGTGAGTTCGTCGTGCAGCGTGGCGATGAACTGGTTGGTGGTCATGGCTTCCCGCTCGGCGATCTCCTGGAGCACGTTCCAGAACAGGTTCTCCAGCCTGACCGTGGTGATGACGCTGTGGATGCGCAGCGCGCGGGTGCGCGACTCGTAGAGGATCGGGTCGGTGTTGGTGTAGATGCCACACATGTCTCATCCTGTCCGGTTGGGCGCGTCTCTCATCGGGTTCCGGGCCGGCCGGCCTCAGATCGCGTGCTGGCCCATCTGCCCGGCGATGTAATCGGCCTGGCGAAGCGCCAGCGTGACGATCGTCAGGGTCGGGTTTTCGGCGGCGCCGGTGGTGAACTGGCTGCCGTCGGAGATGAACAGGTTGGGGATGTCGTGGCTCTGGCCGTGCCTGTTGCAGACGCCATCGGCCGGCCGCTCGCTCATGCGGTTAGTGCCGAGGTTGTGGGTCGAGGGGTAGGGGGGAACCAGATAGGTTTGTTTGGCGCCGGCGGCCAGATAAACCGCCGCCCCTTGCCGGAAGCCGTGCTCGCGCATGGCGACATCGTTGGGGTGATCGTCCACGTGGACGTCGGCGACCGGGATTCCGAACTGATCCTTGACATCCTGGTTGAGAGTGATGCGGTTGGTTTCGCGGGGCATGTCCTCGCCGACGACCCAGAGGCCCGCGGTGTAGGCGTAGGCGTCGATTGCCTTGGCGAAATCGGCTCCCCAGGCGCCCGGCTTGAGGAAGGAAGTATAGAACGGCAGGCCGAGCGAGATGGTTTCCATGTGGTAGCCGCCGACGAAGCCGCGCCTGGGATCGAAGGCCGATTCATCGCTGATGATGCCGGCCATCGTGGTGCCCTTGAACATCTCGACCTTGTCGGCGAAGGAGGCGAACACCGAGGCGGTGGTATGACGCATGTAATTGCGTCCGACCTGGCCGGATGAGTTGGCGAGGCCGTTGGGGAACATCGCCGATTCCGAGTTGAGTAGGAGGCGCGGCGATTCGAGGGAGTTGCAGGCGAGTGCGACCAGGCGCGCCTTCTGGCGCAGGAGCCGCCCGCCGGCGTCGTAATAGAGGACGCCGGTGACTTTGCCCTGCCGGTCGTGCTCGATGCGGACGACCTGCGATTCGGGCCGCAGCTCCATGTGGCCTGTGGCCTGGCCCTGGGGGATCTCGGTGTAGAGGGACGACCATTTGGCGCCGAAGAAGCAACCCTGGAAGCAGAAGCCGCGCTGCATGCAATGGGTGCGGCCGTCGCGCACCACGCTGTTGATGGCCATGTGGCCGGTGCTGCACTGCTGGTAGCCGAGCTTGGTCGCGCCGGCGTACATGACCTTGAAGTTGTTGTTGCCAGGCAGGCCGGGCGTGCCATGCGTGCGGGTGACGCCCATCTTGTCCTCGGCGCGGTCGTAGTAGGGATCCATCTCGGCGCGTGTCAGCGGCCAGTCGAGGAGGTTGGTGCCTGGCAGGTTGCCATAGGTGGTAAGCGTCTTGAACTCGTGGGGCTGGATGCGCAGCGCCGCCCCCGCCCAGTGCACCGAGGTGCCGCCGACGGTCTTGCAGATCCAGGCCGGGAGGGTGGGGAAATCGCGCGCGACCTGCCAGGTGCCCGAGGCGGTGCGTTTGTCCTGCCAGGCCAGTTGCTTGAACGAGGCCCATTCGTCGGGCAGGAAGGCGCTGTTCGGGGTCAATTTGCCGGCTTCGAGCAGCACCACGTCGATGCCCTTCGTGGCCAGCTCGCCGGCGAGCGTGCCGCCGCCGGCGCCGGATCCGATGACGACCACGACGTCTGCATCGTCGTTCGCAAATTGTATCTTGTTGCCTTGTACGGCCATGACTTTCCTCCGTCGGCAGATTGCTGGTCCAGGACCAGGAGCGTTCGGTTCAGTTTCGTTCGGTTCATCAATCCTGGGGGATCGGCCCGCTGGCCGCGTCGGGCGGCTCGGGCAGCCACTTCAGGTCGTTGAAACCCTTGTGCAAATAGCCGAGGTGGCCGTCCTTGCCGCCATAGCCGAAGTGAGCGAAGGCCATGTCGTTGTTGTAGAGCGCGACCACGGCGGTCGAGCGGACGGTGACGAAGAACGGCGTGTCCTGCATCGATTCGACATCGACCAACTGCAGTGCAGGCGGGCGCTTCAGCCAGTCGCCGCCGCCGATCTGGTCGAGTTGGCGCACACCCGAGAGCACGATCTGCTGCACGGCGTGGTCGCTGGCGGCCTGGCTGTCGAGGTCTTTGACCACCAGCGCGTAAACGGCGTCGTCGAGCGTGGGATGCGGATAGAGATGCCGCGAGAAGGCGAGGATGACGGCACCCTGGTGAGAAGAGAAGGTGCCGAGATCGAGCGCCCAGGCACGGCCCGGAGCGAGCCCCGCGAGGAGCGATGACAAGGCGAGCGTGCCGGTGAGCAACCCGGTGCTCTTGAGCAGCTCGCGCCGGGTGGGCGCGCTCGGTGGAGAGGATTCCGCTGCGGCATTCGGCGGCCGCGTCGACGGGACGGAGCGGGCGTTGGATGGCATCATCTTTCGTTTCCTCCTCCTGGGACCGCCGGGGGGCGGCCCCGTGGGCATTGCATTGGGCGTTACGTGTAGTGGCCGTGGCGTTCGAGGACCTCGATCCTGTAGCCGTCGGGGTCTTCGACGAAGAAGTAACGGGCGATCAGCGCGCCCTGGTCGGTGCGGAATTCGCGGATGTCTTTCGGCGCCAGGCCGAGTTCGCTGAGGCGGCGGCGGGTGGCGGTGGCGTCGTCAACGGAGAAGGCCACGTGGCCGTATCCGTCCCCGTGGGTATAAGGCTGGTTACGATCCCGGTTCCAGGTCAGCTCCAGTTCCGCATCGGTCTCCGCGTTGCCCAGGTAGGCCAGGGAAAAATCCGGAAAATCGAGCCGGTGCAAGACGTCCAGGCCGAACGCGTCGCGGTAGAATGTGAGCGACGGCTCGAGGTCCCGCACCCTGATCATGGTATGGATCAACTTGGCCATCGGGTCTCCTCTGGCGCATTCTACGTCTTCCGCAAGACCTGTGGTAATAGATCGCTAAATGGAGAACATTGGCGGAGCGATTTGTTCACCAAGCGCTTTGTTCACCAACCCGGGCGATCGGGCGGTCCGGCAGATGGCGGGCGGCGGGAGAGAGGGAGGCGGCGCCGATCGCCGCGACAGGCCGGGCCGGAGGCGTGGCCGGCTGGTGTGGCTGGCCGGTATCGTTGCGATCGCCGTCGCTTTCGGCGGGCCTGGCCGGGGCGATGCGCGGGCGGCGGGCGCGCGGCAGGCGGTGGTGCTGACGATCGATGGCGCGATCGATCCGGCGAGCGCGGATTACGCGGTGCGCGGCATGGCGGCGGCGAAGCCGGCCGATACGGCCGTGATCGTGCTCAGGATGGACACGCCGGGCGGCCTCGACACCTCGATGCGGGCGATCATTCGCGCCATCCTCGCCTCGCCGGTTCCGGTGGTGGCGTATGTGGCACCGAGCGGGGCGCGGGCGGCCAGCGCCGGGACCTACATCGCCTATGCCTGCCCGATCGCGGCGATGGCGCCCGGGACCAATCTCGGGGCGGCGACGCCGATTGCGATCGGCGGCCTGCCGGGGCTGCCCGGCGGAGAGCCGGCGGGCGGGACGGGGAGGAAGGAGCCGGGCGAGCCGGCGAGCACCGAGGCGCGCAAGATGCTCAACGACGCGATCGCCTATATCCGGAGCCTCGCGGAGTTGAATGGCCGCAATGAAGAGTGGGCGGTCGAGGCGGTTCGCGGGGCGGCGAGCCTGTCGGCGGTCGAGGCGCTCAAGCTCCATGTCATCGATGTCATCGCCGGCGACGTGCCGGACCTGCTGCGCAAGATCGACGGGCGGATCGTCACGGTGGACGGCAAGCCCGAGATGCTGGCGACCGCCGGACTGCGGCTGGTGCCCGTTCGACCCGACTGGCGCACGCGCTTCCTTTCCATCATCACCGATCCCTCGGTGGCCTATCTCCTGATGCTGCTTGGCGCCTACGGACTGATCTTCGAGTTGATGAGCCCGGGGGCGGTGCTGCCGGGGACGATCGGGGCGATCAGCCTGATCGTTGCGCTGTTCGGTCTCGACCTGCTGCCGATCGATTACGCGGGCGCGGGGCTTCTCCTGGTGGGAATCGGCATGATGGTGGCAGAGGCCGTCATCGGCGCGTTCGGCGTCATCGGAGTGGGCGGAGTGGTTGCCTTCGGGATCGGTTCGGTCCTGATGTTCCGAGGCGGGACGCCGGGTTTCGGGTTGCCGGTGGCGACGGTGCTGGCCGCGACCGTCGCCAGCGCCGCCTTCTTCCTGCTGGCGCTGGCGATGCTGCTCCGGGCGCGGCGACGCCCGGTGGTGACCGGCGGGGAGGCGCTGATCGGCGCCGCGGCCAGGGTGATCTCCTGGCAGGGGATGCAGGGCACGGTCAGGGTTGCGGGCGAGGTGTGGCAGGCGCGCGGCGCGGCGGCTTTCGCGGCCGGTGATGCGGTCACGGTGGAAGGACGCGAGAATCTCGTGCTCGTGGTCGCGCCGGGCGGCTCCGGAGAAGGCCGCGACAGGAAGGAGAAGCCATGATCCCTGCGCTCGTCGCCATCGCCGTCATCGTGATCGTGGCGATCTTTTTTTTCAGTGCCGCTGTGCGCATTTTTCGCGAATACGAGCGCGGCATCATCTTCACCTTCGGCCGCTATACCGCCACCAAGGGACCGGGGCTGGTGCTGATCATCCCCTGGGTGCAGCAGGTGGTGCGGGTCGACCTGCGCATCATCGTCGCCGAAGTGCCGCCGCAGGACGTGATTTCACACGACAATGTTTCCGTCAGGGTGACCGCCGTCATCTATTTCCGGGTTGTCGATGCGGAGCGCGCGGTGATCCAGGTCAAGGATTTCATCGAGGCGACGAGCCAGCTTTCGCAGACGACGCTGCGTTCGATTCTCGGCAAGCACGATCTCGACGAGATGCTGGCGGAGCGCGACAAGCTCAACACGGACATCCAGGAAGTGCTCGACAAGCAGACCGATGCGTGGGGGATCAAGGTCTCCAATGTCGAGATCAAGCGGATCGATCTCGATGAAAGCATGGTGCGTGCCATCGCCCGCCAGGCGGAGGCGGAGCGGGAACGGCGTGCCAAGGTGATCAATGCGGTGGGCGAAGAGCAGGCGGCGCAGAAGCTCCTGGAGGCGGCGCGCATCCTGGCCCCGGTGCCCGAGGCGATGCAGCTTCGCTATCTCGGCACGCTGTTCAACATCGCCGGGGAGAAGAGTTCGACGATCGTCTTCCCGTTTCCGATGGATCTGGCGCAGATGCTGAAAGCGCTGAAGCCGGCGGCGCCCGATGCGCGTCGCGCGGAATGACCGGCCGGCAGAAGGGCGCGGCCGATGAAAGCGGCGGCGTGGGGAGGAGAGGCGATGCGACACTGGCTGCTGAAATCCGAGCCGGAGGCGTTCAGTTGGCGCCAGCAGGTCGAGAACGGTGTCGAGCCCTGGACGGGTGTGCGCAACCATGCGGCGAAGCTCAACCTGATGGCGATGCGCAAAGGCGATCGGGCCTTCTTCTATCACTCCAATGTCGGGAAGGAGATCGTGGGCGTGGTCGAGGTGGTGCGCGAGGCCTACCCCGACCCGACTGCGGCCGAGGGCGGATGGGTGGCGGTGGATGTGCGGGCGATCGCTGCGCTGCCGAAGCCGGTGCCGCTTTCGGCGATCAAGGCGGAGCCGGCGTTTGCCGATTTCGCCCTGGTGCGCCAGTCACGGCTTTCGGTATTGGAGGTGAGCGGGCAGCATTGGCAACGACTGGCCCGGATGGGCGGGTTGAAGCTCTAGAAGGTTGCCCGGAGGGACGGGAGTGCGGGGTTGTGGCCGGGCAGGGACTTGACGGGGCTCGGGGCTTCGGGTCACGAATGACACGAATATAAGGATGCCGGCAGGGACGGGGCAAAAGATCTACTGTCGGGCGGGAGGGTCCCGCGCAACGGGCACAGTTCACGGAGGAAGAAATGGAACAGAAAACTGATCTTTCCGAAGCCGAGATCGCCGTACATTGGCAGGAAGAGGGCTATTATCAGCCGTCGACGAGCTTCATCGCGCAGGCCAACCTGACCGATCCGGACATCTTCAAGCGTTTCAGCGTCGATAATTTTCCGGAATGCTTCAAGGAATTTGCCGACCTCCTGACCTGGTTCAAATACTGGGAGAAGACGCTCGATACCAGCAACGCGCCATTCTGGCGCTGGTTCGTCGGGGGCAGGATCAACGCCTCGTACAACTGCGTCGACCGGCACCTGGAGAAGTACCGGAACAAGGCGGCGCTCCACTTCGTTCCGGAGCTCGAGCACGAACCCGTGCAGCACGTGACCTACCAGGACCTTTACGTGCGGGTGAACGAGATGGCGGCGCTGTTGCGCAACATGTGCGGGCTCAAGGCCGGCGACAGGGTGACGCTGCACATGCCGATGGTGCCGGAGCTGCCAATCACCATGCTGGCATGCGCGCGGATCGGAGTGATCCATTCCCAGGTGTTCAGCGGATTCAGCGGCAAGGCGTGCGCGGACCGGATTGTCGATTCCGGCAGCCGGGTGCTGATCACGATGGACGGCTATTACCGCTCCGGTACGATGCAGGACCAGAAGGAGAAGGCCGACATCGCGGTGAAGGATGCGGCGGCGGAAGGATACAAGGTGGAAAAGGTGCTGATCTGGCAGCGCTACCCGGGCAAGTATTCGAGCCCGCAGAAGCTGGTGGAGGGGCGCGACGTGATCGTGAACGATGCGCTGAAGCACTATCGCGGGGCGCGCATCGAGCCGGAGCACATGCTGGCGGAGGCGCCGCTGTTCCTGATGTACACCAGCGGAACGACCGGCAAGCCGAAGGGATGCCAGCATTCCACGGGAGGTTACCTGGCCTACGTGGCATGGACCTCGAAGAACATCCAGGACATCCATCCGGAGGATGTCTATTGGTGCATGGCGGATATCGGCTGGATCACCGGGCATTCGTACATCGTGTACGGGCCGTTGGCGCTGGGCGCCTCGAGCGTGATCTACGAAGGCGTGCCGACCTATCCGGATCCGGGGCGGCCGTGGCGCATTGCCGAGGAGCTTGGCGTCAACATCTTCCACACCTCGCCGACCGCGATCCGCGCGCTGCGCCGCGCGGGCCCCGACGAGCCCCAGAAGTACAATTTCCGGTTCAAGCACATGACGACGGTCGGCGAGCCGGTCGAGCCGGAGGTGTGGCGGTGGTACTACGAGCATGTCGGCAAGGGTGCGGCGGTGATCGTCGATACCTGGTGGCAGACCGAGAATGGCGGCTTCCTCTGCAGCACCATTCCGGCACTGAATCCGATGAAGCCGGGGAGCGCGGGCCCGGCCCTGCCGGGCATCTACCCGGTGATTTACGACGACGACGGCAACGAGATTCCGCGCGGGGCGAACCGGGCCGGCAATATCTGCATCCGCAATCCCTGGCCCGGCATTTTCCAGACCGTGTGGGGGGATCCGGATCGGTTCGTCCGGCAGTACTACGAGCGCTACAGCAGGAAGAAGGGGAGCACGGACTGGCGCGACTGGCCGTATTTTGCCGGTGACGGCGCGATGCAGCCGCCGGACGGGTACTACCGGATTCTCGGGCGCATCGACGATGTGATCAATGTCGCCGGGCACCGGTTGGGAACGAAGGAAATCGAGTCCGCGGCGCTGACAGTGCCGGAAGTTGTCGAGGCGGCGGTCGTGCCGGTGCCCGACGAGGTCAAAGGCCGGGTGCCGGATCTGTACGTGGCGTTGAAGCACGGCATCAAGGCGAGCCGCGAACTGGAAGAGAAGATCGCCAAGGCGGTGATTACGGAGATCAGCCCGATTGCGCGGCCGCGCAAGGTATGGATCGTTCCCGACATGCCGAAGACGCGTTCCGGTAAGATCATGCGACGCGTGCTGGCGGCGGTCTCGAGCGGGAAGGATGCCGGTGACGTCTCGACGCTGGCGAATCCCGAAGTGGTGGCGGAGTTGAGGAAGCTCGCCGAGCAGACCAAGGTTTAGCGCCGGGCGCGGAGAAGGAGCCGGGCGCCGCCCTCACCCCTACCCCTCTCCCAGAGGGAGAGGGGAAGAAAGAAAGAGGGGCGGGCGCCTGGATGGCGTGTCGTCCGGATCGAGGCGAGACGTGAAGTGAGAAGGCCGGGATCGCGGCGGGAGCCAGGCAGAGCGGGGGCGGTTCAGGAAAAGCCGCCGCGGGCGGAGATCGGCCACAGGCATTCGACACGGCCGTTGCGGAGGCCGACATACCAGTCGTATCGATCGACGGTCGGATCGCAATGCCCGGGCACGAGGCGGAGCTTCTGGCCGAGTGAAGGCGGCGTTGCGGCGGCGCCGATGGCGAGGTTGCCGTGCTCGTCGGAGGCGCCGACATAGCGGATTTCAGGCTGCTGCCAGACCAGCGGCAGGCCGGAATCGACGGCGACCGCCTTGTGGCCGGCGTCGATGACGGCCCCGTCGGGGCGGGGGCGGCTCATCACGGTTGCGAGCACGAACAGAGACTGGCGAAAGGTCGAGACGGGCAAACCGGATTCGTCGAGGTTCAGGGCGTAGTCGGCATCCATGAAGCAATAGCTGCCGGCCTGGATCTCGGTGAAGATGCCGGAGCCCGCTTCGAATGCGAAGCTGCCGGTGCCGCCGCCGCCGACGATCGGACAGTCGAGCCCCTGCTGGCGAAGCTGCTCGACGGTGCGGCGGGTCACGGTAATGGCGGATTCGATCGCGGACTTGCGTTCGCTCTCTTTTCGGATGTGCTGCGCGCTGCCGTGATAGGCCTGCAGGCCGGCGAAGCGCAGGTGGGGCGAGGCGGCGATGCGGCGGGCGAGGGCGACGGCGTCGGGCCCGGGGGCGAGCCCGCAGCGGCCGGCTCCGACATCGATCTCGACCAGCACCCTGAGGCGCGTGCGCGCGGCGGAGGCCACGTCTTCGAGGACGGCGATTTGCGAGGGATCGTCCGTGCAGAGGGCGATCTCCGAGATTCCCACGAGCGCGGCGAGGCGGGCGAGCTTGCCGCGTCCGATCACCTCGTTGCTGACCAGGATGTCGGGCACGCCGCCCCAGGCGAGCGCCTCGGCCTCGGCGATTTTCTGCACGCACTGGCCGACCGCGCCGTGGCGCATCTGCAGATGGGCGATGACCGGGGATTTGTGTGTCTTGGCGTGGGCGCGGAGCCTGGCACCGGTGGGTGCGAGCAGGGCCTGCATGCGATCGAGATTGGCCTCGAACGCATCGAGGTCGATCAGCAGTGCGGGGGTGTCGATTTCTTCCTCGCGCATGCCGGGGGCTGCAGGCGGGGCTTGCAGCATGATCAACCTCTCTCGTGGATGGTGCGACGGGAGCGCGGAGGCGCGATGAAGGCGTGTGCCAGGACACGGCCGCGCGGGCCGATCGGGTGCACCTTGGTGAGATGCCAGGCTCTGCCTTCGTAGGCGATGAGGCGTCGCAGCGACTGGAAGCCGAGCGGCAGCAGCACGCCTTCGACCGTTGCCGTGCGCGCGGGGACGAGGGTGGTGAAGCGGCCGCCTGCCGCCGGCCTGCGGGAGAAACCGGCCAGCCGCGCCGGGCGGAGGCGGCGCGGCAGCGCAGGGGCGCCGGCCCGGCGGGCGAGGGTGCGGCGATCGCGGAGGGAGCCGTAGAGGAAGAGGAGCACGAGCGAGGAATAGCGCGCGTCCGGCGATGACGGCAGGAGGGGTGCGGGCGGCGGCTTTACAGGGCGCGCGATCGGTCGAAAGCTGAACGCGGGCAGAAGCGGAGCGATGGTCCGGGATGGGCGAGCGTCCCGATTCCGAAGTACGGCGGGGCGAGCAGCTCTCGGGATCGGGACACTTGCCCTTCATTTTCCGTGGCCTCTTCATCTCCCATGGTCGCCGTCGAGGGCGGCAAACGTCCGGGGCGGGAGGCGAGGAAGGCACCGGGGCGGGCGCGCAACGGATTTCCCCCGCGGATCAGGACGGATCTCCGGGCTGGCTGTCCACGATGTGGTGGATGGTGGGCATCCAGCTCGTGATGACGTTCTCCTTCAGCATCCTGACACCGATCATGCCGCTCTTTCTGCCGGACCTCGGGGTGAAGAGCGCGAGTGCGATCGATTTCTGGTCGGGGATCCTGATGGGCACGACATCGTTCGTCGCTGCCTTCGTTTCGCCTTTCTGGGGCCGGCTTGCCGATCTCAGGGGACGCAAGCTGATGCTGCTCCGCTCGAGCTTCGCGATCGGGTTGTTCACGCTGATGATGGGGCTCTCGCGCAATGTCTGGCAGTTCTTCGCCGCGCGCTGCCTGATGGGGGCTTTTGCCGGCTTCTCGGCGGCAGCGATCGCACTGGTGGCGAGCCAGGTGCCGGAACGGCGGCTTGGCTATGCGCTCGGCTGGTTGAGCACGGGGCAGCTCGTCGGCAGCCTGATCGGGCCGGTGGTCGGCGGTGCGATCGCGGATGCCAGCGGCAGCTTTCGGGTGCCGTTCTACACGACGGCCGCGATCACGTTCGTGGTCCTGGTCCTGGTGGCACGATTTGTGCGCGAGACCTTCACGCCGCCGCGCAAGAGAGAGCGCCGCGGCTCGGTGCTGACGAGCCTGAAGATGCTGGCGCGCTCGCCGGCGCTCGGGCCGGTGTTCCTGGTGCTGCTGCTGGCGCAGTTCGGTGTGACGAGCGTGCAGCCGGTGGTGACGCTGTTCGTGCAGGAGCTGATCGGCAACACCGGCACGCTCGCGATGCTGGCCGGCATCGCTTTTTCGATTACGGGGCTTGCGGACGTGATCGCCTCTCCCTTCCTCGGCAAGCGGAGCGACGTGATCGGATACCGGCGCGTGCTGTTGATCTGCCTGGCCGGTTGCGCGATGGCGAGCCTGCCGCAGGCCTTCGTGCAGAGTTACTGGTTGTTCGTGATCGAACGTTTCGGGGTCGGATGCTTCGTCGGCGGGCTGCTGCCGACGGCGAACGCGCTGGTCGGGCGGATGGTGCCGCGCGCAGAGCGCGGCACCATCTACGGGATGACGGCCTCGGCGACATTCCTCGGCAATTCGCTCGGGCCGCTGACGGGTGGCGGGATAGCGGCGCTGTTCGGGCTGCGCTGGGTCTTCGTGTTCACGAGCTTCCTGTTCGTCGTCAACTGGGTGTGGGTTTATCGCAGCGTGCCGGAGTGGACGGAGCCGCCGTTGCAGGCGGACGGCGAGGTGCGGTGAAAGGGCTCTATCTGATGCGCGGACACGCGCGAGCGACGTCGCCCCATTGACCATACTGGCGGTTGGTGATTAGGTACGGCGACGTCGATCATGACCTTGCGCCTGGCGGGCGGTGTTCGTTTCGCTCGGCGCAGATGATGTGAGCGCCGGTCGCCGCGTCTCAGACGTGGCCCGAGCAGAATGGTCAGGGTGCGGCGACGCCGGGCCGGTAAGAGCGAGCTTTCCAGCAACAGGCCGCAGGGAGGAAATCGTGGACGATTATGCCCTTCATCTGTTCGACGAGTTGCGTGCCGGCCGGCTCAGCCGTCGTCTCCTGCTGCGGCGGGCGTCGGTGGCCGGACTCTCGATGGCCGGTTTCGGCTTTCTGCGCGCGCCTGCGGCGTCTGCCGGGACCGGCCCTGACCCGGCGCAGGTCAAACGCGGTGGCACGATCCGGCTCGCTTCGCAGATCCCGTCCGCCGATCCGCAACCGGTGACGGCATCCAATGCCGGCGAGGTGTTCACGTATCAGCCGTCGCTCGAGTACCTCTGCTATCCGCGGGCGGACTGGACGCTCGATCCGCGCCTTGCGACGTCCTGGAATGCGGCCCCGGATCCGAAGACCTGGAACTTCACGATCCGCCAGGGTGTGCGCTGGCATGACGGAACGCCGTTCACGGCGGATGACGTCGTGGCGACGTTCGAGCGGCTGCTCAACCCGAAGGTCGGCTCATCGGCGGGCTCGATCTATCACGGGGTTCTTTCGTACGGAAATGTGGAGAAGGTGAGCGATACCGAGGTGCGCTTTCACCTCGACACGCCGTTCGTCGATTTTCCCTATCTGGTTTCCGGCTTCGCGTACCAGTCTGCGATCCTGCCGAAGAACTACGAGATGGGCACGTTCACGAAGGGCGGCATCGGGACCGGGCCCTTCGTCCTGAAGGAGTACGTTCCCCAGCAGTCGGCCAGCTACGTCGCCAATCCGCACTACTGGAAGAGCGGCCGGCCGTATGCCGATGGTCTCAAGGTGACCTATTTCGGCAACGAAGCCTCGACCGTGCTCGCGATGCAGGCCGGAGCCATCGACATCTACCCCGTGGTGCCATTGAAGGGCGCGGAGGCGCTGCTCGACAATCCCAAGCTCACGATCCTCGAGCATCCTTCCGCCGACTACCGGTCTCTGCACATGCGGGTGGATATGGCGCCTTTCAATGACAAGCGTGTCCGCCAGGCAGTGGCGCTTTGCCTCGATCGCGAGGCGATCGTGAAATCCATCTTCAACGGGGCGGCGATCGTCGCCAACGACCACAGTTTCGCGCCGGTCTATGTCGACTCCGAGCTGGCGAACAAGGAGCTCCCGCAGCGGCAGCAGGACTACGCCAAGGCGAAGGCGCTCCTGGCTGCGGCCGGCCACGCGGGTGGCATCAAGGTGACGCTGACGACGGAGGACCTGCTGGAGATGCCGCAGTATGCGGTTGCCATCAAGGCGTACTGCCAGCCGGCCGGGATCGACGTATCGCTCAATATCATGCCGACTGCGCAGTATTACGGTGCGGGTGCGAACCAGCCATGGCTCGTGGTTCCGTTCGGGATGACCGACTGGGCGGCGCGCGGAGCGGCAAGCCAAGCCATCATTCCCGAATTCCCATGCCACGCCGCGTGGGATTCGGCGCACTGGTGCGACCCTGACTTCGACAAGCTGTTCACCGAGTACAACGGCGAACTCGACCACCAGAAGCGGCAACGGCTGGCGCTGGCATTGGCACGCATCCAGAACGAAGAGGTTCCGGTGGCGATCGGTTACTGGATCAAGGCGCGCCGGGCGACCAGCAAGCGCGTGCAGGGCCTGGCCGCGGCGCCTGACAACTTCGTCGATCTCGGGGGGGTCTGGCTCAGCTAGACCGGGGTTGCGCCGGGCGCGGGTGAGAGGGAAGGCCCGGCGTGCGGCGCTTCGTGCTGAAAAGGCTCGGGCTGGCGCTGATCACGCTGTTCCTTGTCTCGGTGATCCTGTTCGCGATCGCGCAGGTGATGCCGGGCGATGTCGGGCGCGCGATTCTCGGACCCTACGCGTCGGAGCGGCAGGTCGAGGCACTGGACCACAACCTGGGCGTCGATCGGCCGCTCCTGGTCCGCTACTGGAACTGGGCCGGTGGCTTCGTGAGCGGCCGGTGGGGAAAATCCTACCTGATGGACGAACCGGTGCTGCCGCTGGTGACGCGGCGGCTTTTGAATTCGCTGATCCTCGGGGGATTCGCCCTGGCCCTGATCGCGCCGTTCTCGATCGCGATCGGCGTGCTGGCGGCGCTCAAGGAGGGGGGATGGTTCGACCGTTCGACGGCGGTCGTGGGCCTTTCCCTGATCGCGCTGCCGGAGTTCGCGAGCGGCATTGCCGTGCTCGTCATTTTCGCGGTCGTGCTCGGATGGCTGCCGGTTTCCTCGCACGTTCCGGGGGCCGATCCGATCGACTGGTTCCGGCAGCTTCTGCTGCCGTCGATCCCGTTGATGTTCGTGCTGTTCGGCTACATCTCACGGATGGCGCGCGCCGGCACCGTCGAGGCGCTGCATGCCCATTACACGCGGACCGCGATTCTCAAGGGCCTGCCCCGACGGGTGGTGATCTGGAGCCACGTGCTTCGGAACTCGCTCTTGCCGACGATTACCGTGATCGGCGTGCAGACGGGCTACCTGGTCGGCGGGCTCGTGGTTACGGAAACCATTTTCAGCTATCCGGGAATCGGCAAGCTGGTCTTCGATTCCGCGATCGGCCATGACCTTCCCGTCCTGCAGTCGGCGGTGCTGCTGATTGCGATATTGTACATGCTCCTGATGCTGATCTCGGACATCGTTTATACCTTGCTCAATCCGCGCATCAGGCTCTCGGCCTGAATGCGGCGCGGCGCGGCGCGGGCCGGTTCGGGATGACGGGGATGGGCTCCCCGGAGGTCGCGGCAGCGGGCAACGGAACGCCGGACGAGGGCTTCGGCGCGGTGCGGGGCGCGCGGTCGTGGCTCGGCAGGCAGTCGATGGCGCTGCTGCGAAGCAGGACTTTCCTGATCGGCGCCGCGATCGTGGCGTTCTGGGTGGTGGATGCGGTGTTCTGGCGGGCGATCGTTCCGCAGGATCCGCAGGCACTGAACCCGACGGCGACGCTTGCCCCGCCGTCGGCGGCGCACTGGTTCGGAACCGACGATCTCGGCCGCGATGTTTTCTCGCGCACGCTGGCCGGAGCGGCATCGGTGCTGACGGTTGCGCCGGCGGCGACCGCGCTCGGCCTGATCGGAGGAATCGTGGTCGGGCTGGTCGGCGGCTATTACCGGGGGCTGGTCGACGATATCCTGATGCGCGTTGTCGATGCGCTGCTGGCGTTTCCGCTGATCGTCATCGCGGTCCTGGTCCTGGCGGTGCTCGGACCGTCGGTCGTGAATGTCATTCTCGTCATCGGTTTCGTCTTCACGCCGATCGTCGCCAGGACCGTGCGTTCGGCGGTGCTGGCCGAGCGCGAGCGCGAATATGTCGCCGCCGCGCGGCTGCTCGGCAGCTCGAGCGTTGCCATCATGGCGGCAGAGATCCTGCCGAACATCACCGCGCCGCTGGCGGTGGAAGCAACGATTCGTTTCGGCTATGCCGTTTTCACCTCGGCCACGCTCGCCTTTCTTTCACTGGGGGTGCAGCAGCCGTCTCCCGACTGGGGTCTCTCGATCAGCCTGGGCCGCGCCAATCTCGAGACCGCGCCGTGGATCTCGCTGTTTCCCGCGGCGGCTCTTGCGACGCTCATCATCGGCATCAACCTTGCCGCCGACGGGCTTCACCAGGTGTTGCAGGAATGAGCCGCCCGGCGATGGCACGCCGGGCGGAGCCATCGGTGCGTACCCTCGACATCGAGGAGCTGACGGTCGGCTATCATCGTCGCCGCCAATGGTCGGTGGTGATCAGCAGCCTTTCGCTTCGTATCGGGCAGGGAGAAGCGTACGGGCTGGTCGGCGAGTCGGGATGCGGGAAGTCCACGGTCGCGATGGCGGTGATGCGGTACCTGCCGCCGAACGCCCGGATCACGACGGGACGGATCCTGTTCCAGGGCCAGGATCTGCTCAGGGCGAAGGCCGCGCATCTCGAAGAGCTGCGCGGCAACCGGATGGCGATGGTGTACCAGGACCCTGGCACGGCGCTCAACCCGTCGCTCACGGTGGGCAGGCAGGTGGCGGAAGTCTATCGCCGTCATCGCAGCATGGGTCGAGCGGAAGCGCGGGACGCGGCGCAGGCGATGCTGGCGACGGTGCAGATCGCGGATCCGCTCCGGATCATGGATCGCTACCCGCACGAGCTTTCGGGCGGGCAGCAACAGCGAATCATGTTCGCGATGGCGCTGGCGACGGACCCCGATCTCCTGGTGCTCGATGAACCGACGACCGGGCTCGACGCCACCGTGGAAGCCGAGGTGCTCGACCTTGTCGAGCGGCTGCGGCGAAAGTTCGGCGCCAGCATCCTTTTCATCAGCCACAATCTCGGCATCGTCAGCCGCCTGTGCGAGAGGGTCGGCGTGCTCTATGCCGGGCACCTGGTGGAGGAGGGGCCAGCGGCGGACTTGTTCCAGGCTCCGCGGCATCCGTACACGTTCGGCCTGATGCGCTGCGTTCCGCGGCTGGATATGCACAAGCGGCGGCACCGGCTGGAGCCGATTCCGGGGACGCTGCCGGCGGCGGGCGAAACGATAGCCGGCTGTGTTTTTGCGCCGCGCTGCGCGATCGTGCGCGAGCGTTGCCGGGTCGAGGCGCCAACTCTGCTGGCGGCCGGGCGCGAGCGGGCCAGCCGGTGCTTCTATCACGAGGAGCTGGCCCGACCGGCGGCGCCAGGGGCCGAGGGTGCGGCCGCGGCCGGCACGGTAGCGCAGGCGGAGGTGCTGAGTTTGCAGCACCTGACCAAGATCTACGATGCGCGGGGCGTGAAGCTCACGGCGGTCAAGGATGCGTCACTGGCGGTCGGGCGCGGGGAGGTCGTCGGCATCGTTGGAGAATCCGGAAGCGGAAAGACCACGCTTGCGAAATGCGTCGTCGGCCTGGTCGGTCAGTGGGCCGGGCGGATTGCGTTCGACGGGTCGGAGCTGAGCGGCCGGGCCGAGCAGCGCGACGCCCATCTGCGCCGGCGCCTGCAGATGGTGTTCCAGAACCCGGACAATGCGCCCAATCCGAGCCATACCGTGAAGGGGATTCTTTCGCGCTCGGTGAGGCTGCTCTCGGGCCGGAAATCGACCTCCGAGATCGAGGCTCGCGTGCGGGAACTCGCCGCTGCCGTGCGGCTTGCGCCGCGGCATCTCGAGCTTCGCCCGGCGGCGCTGTCGGGCGGGCTCAAGCAGCGGGTGGCGCTGGCGCGGGCGTTTGCCGGCGCACCGCGACTGGTGGTCTGCGATGAACCGACCTCGGCGCTGGACGTTTCCGTGCAGGCGGCGATTCTCAATCTGCTGGTGGAACTTCAGGAGACTCGGCAGGTTGCGTACGTGTTCATCTCCCATGACCTTGGTGTGGTCCGATATCTCGCCGATAGGATCGCGGTGATGTATCTCGGGCAGATCATCGAGATGGGGCCGGCCGATGTCACCTTCCGGCCGCCGCATCATCCCTACACGGAGGCGCTGCTGTCGGCGGTGCCGGACTTCAACCGGGCGGAAAGCAAGGGGCGGATTCGTCTTCAGGGTGACATACCGAGCCCGTCGAATCCGCCGACCGGCTGTAGGTTCCATACGCGCTGCCCGCGTATGCTCGGCAGCCTGTGCCGGAATGAGGAACCGCCATGGCAGGAGGACGGCGCGGACCATCTTTATCGCTGTCATATCCAGCCGGCCGAACTCAGGGAAGCGCAGCTTGCCGGCCCGCCCCGGGCCGGTGGCTCGTAACGACGGCGGGCCGATCGGCGCGGGCGGGTTAGAGAGGGAAAAAGAATGATCGATGCGGCGGAGTGCGTGGTCATCGGATCCGGTGCGCTCGGGGCGAGCGTTGCGTATCACCTCGCCCGGGCGGGACGGCAGGTCGCGCTGCTCGACAAGCATGGCCTTGGCTCGCAGACCTCGCCGCGCGCTGCGGGTCTCACCTCTCAGGCGCGCGGGACGGATCTGATGACCGCGCTTGCCAGGCGCGCGGTGCGCAAGATCGAGACCTTTTCGGCTGAAACCGGCGAGGAGGTCGTCTTTCACCAGCCGGGCGCGCTGAAGATCGCCCGCCTTCCGGAGCATGTCGCGCAGCTCGAATCGGAAGTTGCGCGCGGGCGCCGCCTGGGGACGGGCTTCGAAATGATCTCGCCCGACGAAGCGCGGGCGAAGAATCCCTTCCTCGAGGTGAGGGGCATTCTGGCGGTCGGATTCTCTCCGACCGATCTCTTCCTGGAACCCTCGCAAATTCCGAACGGCTACGCGCGGGCGGCGGAAAAGCTCGGCGCGAGGCTGCTGGCGCATACGCTGGTCAGCGGCATCGTCGTGAAAGGCGGACACGTTGCGGGCGTGGAGACCGAGCACGGAACGATCGGCTGCGAGGTCGTTGTCGATGCGGCCGGCGCCTGGCTGCGCGCGGTGGCGGCGCTTTCGGGTGCCCGGGTGCCGATGGTGCCGACGCGGCATCAGCTTCTGATCACTGAGCCGATTCCGGGGGTGGACAACAGCCAGCCGATCACCCGGATCATCGATGCGAATGTCTATGTGCGGCCGGATGAGGGCGGGCTGATGCTGGGCGGGTACGAGCCCGACCCGCTGCAATTCGATCCGGCAGCGTTGCCGGCAGGTTTCGATGTCGCAGAACTTCGGCTCGACTTTTCGGTGTTGCGCCGGCTGGCCGACAGCGTGCGGGAGCAGCTTCCGATTTTCCAGCGCGTGCCGCAGGAGATTCCGCTCAAGGTGCACCGTGGCGGCCTGCCGACCATGACCGCCGACGGCGAGCATACCGTTGGACCCGTTCCGTCGGTTCGGGGCCTCTACGTGGCGGGCGGCTGCTGTGTCGGCGGCCTCTCCATTGCGCCGGCGATCGGCGAAGCGCTCGCCGCCTGGATCGTGGACGGGAAGCCGCCGATGGACCTCTCAGCGCTGGCGCCCGGGCGGGAAGGAAGGATCGACGAGGCGGCACTGAAGCAGGCGTGCCGCCAGCGCTATGCGCACCACTACTGGGAGGCTGTTCCGGCGGCGTGAGGGGAGGGGTGCCGGGTTGCGGGATCAGAACCGCAGGTGCTTGCGCATCAGGTAGGAAGTCGCTGTCCGTTCATAGCCGAGGGCGCCGTAGAATGCGTGTGCTTCGCTGCGTGAGGCAGCCGAACTCAATGCCATGGACACGAAGCCGCGCTGAAGCGCCCAGGCTTCGGCTGCGGCCATGAGGGCTTTGCCAATGCCCTCTCCGCGGGATGCCGAATCCACGACCAATGCCTGCACGACGGCCTCCGGCGGCTTCTCGAAGGCGGGTCGGGCGAACACGTGGAGGAATGCCAGCACCCGCCCGTCCCGCTCGGCGACCATGGCGGCATGGCGCTCTTCGCCTGTTACGGCCCGATAACGCCGCGCGACTTCCTCCGCAGAGGCTTCGTAGCCGAGTTCGGACAGAAGGTGGCGCACGGCGGCGAGGTCCGTGGCGGCCATTGGCCTGACGGAGATCATTGCTCCGGCGCGGATCAATCCATGATTGGTTTCGTGGCCGTGCGAAGCTCGGTGAAGCCGTCTGCGATGTGGCGCGCTGCGCGCAAGGCCAGGGCGGTGACCGTGCTGGTCGGGTTGACCACGCCTGCGGTGACGAAGCTGCTGGCGTCCACGACGTAGAGATTCGGAACCTCCCAGCACTGGTGCCAGCGATTGGTGACCGAGGTTTCCGGATCGTCACCCATGCGACAGGTTCCGAGCAGGTGCCAGGCGGGCGTGCGGTACGTTCCATCCTGGTCGCAATAGTCGTTGATCGTATAGTCGATGGCATTGGCAGCCTGCGCGAGGTCTTTCAACCGTTCGATCGCAAACCGCATCATCCGCCAGTCGTTCTCGTGCGGTTCATAGTTCAGCCTGGCGGCGGGCAGCCCGTCGCTGTCGCGCTCGGTTTCGGAGAGTGTGATGCGGCTGGTGGGCCTGGGGAGATCGTCGCCGATCGCGAACGCTCCGAAGCCATGGGCAAAATGCCGGCGGAACCAGGCGTGATGCCCGCTTCCCCAGGGGGCGGGGCGGTTCGTAAAGCTGCCGATCGCTTCCGTGCCCGCCGGCCCGATCCGCGCGACGTTGAAATTGAAGCCGTTGACGAAGCCGCGGTTGACATCCGTTTCGGCGAACTCGCAACTGATGACGGCGCCGGCATTGCCGATGTGGGAGTGGATCGGTTCCCCGGTCCAGATCTCGGCGGCGACCAGCGTGTGGTGCTGCAGATAGCGCCCGACGACGTCGTTGCTGTTGGCAAGCCCGTGCGGGAAGCGGGCGGATTTCGAGAGCAGCAGGATTCTCGGGCTGCCAACGCCGTTGGCGGAAAGGACGACGATGTCGGCGCCCTGGAACACCCGCTCGCCCCGGGCGCGGTCGATATAGACGGCGCCGGTGGCCCGGCCTTGCGGGTCGGTCTCGATCCGTTCGACGCGTGCGAAGGGCCTGAGATCGGTGCCGGCGGCAACAGCGCGGGGCCAGATGGTCAGGGACATCTTTGCCATGGATCCGCGCGGGCAGCCGGAACCGCAATTACCGCATGCGTTGCAGGCGGGCCTGCCGTCGTAGGGTTCGGAGATGACCGCTGCCGGCATCGGCCACCAGTGCCAGCCCAGCCGTTCGAACGCGGCACCGATGGTCCGCCCGCAAGGGCCCATCGGCAGCGGGCGGAGCGGATAGGGGCTTCTACGCGGCGGCAAGGCGCGATCTCCGGTGAGACCGCTCACCCCGATCAGCCGGTCGCTTTCATCGTAGAACGGTTCGATGTCGGCATAACCGAGCGGCCAGTCGGGCGCGAGGCCATGTTCGACGCCCTTGCGGAAATCGCTCGGCCGGTAGCGCGGCCAGAGGGCGCCAAAGATGTTGGTCGAGCCGCCGATGGCATTCCACATCAGCGCATGCGACTGGTTGCCCTCGACCGGGTAGTCGGACTCGCCCCGCCTCCGCTCCGGTTCCGGATTCCAGCGGTTTTGCCGCTGCCACTGGAAATCCCGCGAGAAGTGCGGGTGGTTCGCGGGCAAGGTCCAGCCGCCCTGGTCGAGGCACACCACCTTGAGGCCGCGCCCGGCGAGCGCCAGGCTGACCAGCGCGCCGCTCGCGCCCGCGCCGATGACGAGCACATCCGCACGATCGGGCTTCCTCATGGCTGGTCGCTCCGAAGGTCATCGAGGCGGGAAAGATCGACGCGCACCACATCTTCCGCCCGGGTCCATCGGCCGCGGGAATGCCGAGGTGCGTCTCGCGCCGGGTCGAACGGCTCTGCCGGATAGCCTTCGGGGAGCGGCGTCGCATTGTATGCAAGGCCCGTCGCGCGGATCGCTTCGATCACCGGAGGATGCTCGTAATAGGTGAGGTACACCGCTTTCAGCACCTCTTCGAACAGCTTTGGATGCTCCGCTTCGATCCGTGCGACCGCGGCGCGGCGGGCCTCGGATCCCAGTCTGTCGAGCGGCCCACCGGCCGCCTTTATCGCCTCCTCCAGCCGGTCAACGAGGCCCCCTTGCTCGAGCCGCGCCAGCAGCAGGAGTGCCATTCCCGAACCGCGCGCCGAGGGGAACAGGCCATCGCCGGGCAGCAGCATATCGGCGAAATCCATAACCGCGACCGAGCGAGCGCTTTCCATCCCGTCACCGTTCCTTCGTATCGAGGCCCTCGAGGTGCCCGATTCTTTCACAAACGCTTCTCAGTTTCCGGGTCGAACAGGTACACCCGCCCCAGGGCCAGGCCGACTGCGATGCGTTCTCCGATCGAGCGTGTTCCGGTTGACTGAACACGCTCTGCTTTGTCTGACCGAGCGGATTCACGCGCTCCCATGGTCCCCTTGGGATCGCTTCGCGATTCCAGTCAAGCGCGGTCCGTTCGAGTACCCGGAATCATGCTTGGGTGATACACGGCCCCCTCACCTCGCGCATCGGGCACCCAACGCACTCGTGCGTGGGGCCCGCGCGCGACCCTCTCGCGGGGCTCCCAGGGGTCCAAGCGCGGGTGCGCTTGCCCGGGGAGATGGGGGCGGATAGTTTCCCGGGTCATCGCGGTCAGCGAATCCTGAGCAAGGAGCTTTTTCGGATGGGCCGAGACTTCAGCCATATCGCCCGGCGCTGCGAGCGGGCCGTGGTGACCGCCTACCGGGAGCTGCGGCGGGGCGGCAACGGCGATCTGGAGGCGTTCCAGGCCTGCACGACGCTGTACCGGATCCATCATCCGGAGGCGTCGCTTTCGGAAGCGCGGCGGCTGGTGGCGGAGTGGATCGACCATCACGTGATACGCGGGGATTCCGGGCCGACCTCGGGCTGCGGGTGCGACTGAGCCATTGGCGGCCGGATTTCTTGTTATCGGGCATCGCGGGGCGCGCGGGCTCTTTCCGGAGAACACGATCGAGGGGTTTCGGGCGGCGCTGGCCATGGGGATCAGGCGCTTCGAGATCGATATCGCGGTCAGTGCCGATGCGGTGCCGGTGCTCTATCACGACCTCGTGCTCAACCCGGACATAACGCGGGGGCCGGACGGGGTCTGGCTGGCTGAGCCGGGGCCGCCGCTCAGCGCGCTGACGGTTGCGGAGCTGCAACGCTTCGATGTCGGGCGCATCAGGCCCGGAAGCGCCTATGCGGGGCGTCATCCGGAGCAGAGGCCGGCGGACGGAGCGCGCGTCCCGACGCTCGAAGCGGTGCTCGGGGCGGCACCGGAGGCCTGGTTCACGATCGAGCTGAAGACCGATCCGAGGCGGCCGGAGCTGACCGTTTCCGGGCCGGAGATGGCGGAGCGCGTGGTGGCGGTGGCGGAGCAGGCGGGGGCGGTCGAGCGTATTCGCGTGCAGTCCTTCGACTGGCGGGGACCGCGGCACCTGGGGCGGATGCGGCCGGAGATCGCGCTGGCGTGGCTGACCGAGCCGAAAACGGTGGCGGCGGCGGCGCTGTGGTGGGGGGTGGAAAGAGCCGGGCGGTCGGTGCCGGAGGTCGTGGCGGCGGAGGGGGACGGCGCGGTCTGGTCCCCGGAGCACGCCTCGCTGGAGCGGGAAGCGCTGGAGGAGGCCAACCGGCTGGGGCTGAAAGTGATTCCCTGGACCGTGAACGAGCCGGCGGTGATGGCGCGGCTCGAGGACTGGGGCGCGGCCGGATTGATCAGCGACCGGCCGGACCTTGCCGCGGTGGCCCTCGGCAGGGCGGGTGGGAGCGGCGGCCGAGGATCGGCCTGAACCGCTCAGGGTGCGCCGAGAAAGTTGGCATTGGCCGAGGCGCGGGAGACCAGCGCCTGCATCGCCGGGTTGTGCATGGCGTCCTCTGCGACGAGTGCCTGCATCGGCACGAAGTATTCGTGGGGGTGGGGAATCTGGGTTTTGGCGAAGCCGTCATAGTGGCGCTGCTTGAGGCCGTACATGACCCGGATGTCGCGGACCGGCAGGACCAGCGGGTCGGTGGGAGGGCGGGGGAGCACGCCGGTGAGCTGCCAGCGGGGCGTGGTGTCGTTGGCCGAGGTCGGAGCGGCGAGCCAGGGCAGCGGGCATACGGCGAGCAGCGAGTGGGTGCTGGGGGCGAAACGGGAGCGCTTGTCGAGCAGGTTCGGCAGCGAGCCGCAGGCCTCGATGGCGAAGATATCCACAAAAGGCTCCCCAGCCGTGCCGCCGAAATGCAGCCACAGCCCGTCCGGCAGGGTGCGCAGGCGAGAGCTGCCAGGAAATTTCAGGAACGGGTGAGAACTCCCTGAGGTGGCGCCCGGGCGGCCGCGCAGCCAGTGACTCGGTTCGGGGCTGTGCGGGACGACGCCCGGCGGGCTTTGCGGCCAGCGCTGCAGGCGCGCGCGCACCAGGGCATCGAGTGAGCGGAAGTTGTCCATAGGCGGCCCTCCTTGGCTTTTGCAGCCGGTTTATCAACCCTTGCGCGCATTCATAGCGTACCGGTTGAGAACGGCAAGAAGAAATTCAACCATTAGTGAAAAGGAATTCGGGTCTGATACAACCTTGGGTTTCATCATGGCTATTCTGCTGGAATCCGGCGCTGCGGGACTGGTGGAAGGCGGCGTTTGGATTAGTCGGAGGGCGATCGGAGGCGGTCATTACTTTTGAGTCTTTTGAATCCGTTGGCGTTCATCTTTGAAGTTACTTATCAACATCCTGTGGATAAGTTTATCCCCATTCCGCAGCCGAGCTTTGGCAGGCGGTCTCTATCGGTGCGGCTGGCGGATGGGCGGTGCGGTGCTGGAGGCGTGGGCGGAGCTGGGGAAGGGAGCGGCTCCGGACCTTGGAGAGGGTCGGCGAGAGGCGCTGATGGGGCGCGGAACGTTCTCCGCGGCTTTGGCGGCAAGAGGGGTACTGCTGCTGTGGCGCAGATCGCCGCCGGATGGGTTACGATCAGCGTGTGGAGGGCGGCGGATCGCGGCGAGGCGAGCCGGCAGGTGGCCAGTGACGCAGATCCGGCGCGGCCGAAGGTGCGGATGTCGTCGGCAAGCAAAAGTCGTGACAGGCTGGTTCAAGACTGGTTGATGCAGGAGCGTCGATGAGCAGCACTATCGGAGCCTTCGAGGCGAAGACGCACCTCTCGGCTGTTCTCGATCGGGTTGCCGGCGGCGAGCGCATCACGATCACGCGCCACGGCACTCCGGTTGCGAGGCTGGTGCCGGTTCGGCCAGCCGGCAAGGCCGAGCTTGCAGAGGTGATTGCCCGACTCCAGGACTTCGGCAAAGGCCAGACACTCGGCGACGTCAAGGCAAAGGACCTCATCCGCGAAGGCCGGCGGTGAGTGGGTTCGTGATCGATGCTTCTGTCGCACTCGCGCGGTGCTTCGAGGATGAGGCGACGGCGGCGACGCGCGCGCTGCTCGCCCGTTTTGCCGCGGATGCGGCGGAGGTTCTGTCCGTCTGGCATCTCGGACTGGCCAACGCGCTTGCACTGGCTGAGCGGCGGCGCCGTATTAGCGCGGCCCGCGCCGCCGAATTCGTCGGTCTCGTCGCCCGGTTGCCGATCGTCGTTGACGAGAAGACCGCGTGGCGTGCGCTGGATGCCGTGCTCGATCTTGCCCGCTCGGCGGGGCTTATCGCTTGCGGCGCACCCTACTTTGATCCGGCGATGCGCCGCGGCTTACCGTTTGCAATCGGGGATCGCGAGCTTGCCAGGGCGTCGCGTCGGCGTGACCGTCCTGCCGATGGGTCCGGATTAGGAAAGAGTGCGCAAACAACGAAACGGGCGGCCCAGAGCGTGTTCAGCTTGACTGAACAGGCTGTGCTTCGTCTTGCCGAGCGGATTCACGCGCTGCTGCAATCGCTCCGCGATACCACTCAGGCGCGATCCGCTCTGGGGTCGAAACCTAATCAGCGTAGCGATAGGAACGGCTGCTACGGGTGGTAACTGGACTGGCAGCTTTCCGACACGTCGCTCGGAAACCGGACATTGCGCTTAATCGGCCCTAGCTGAAGGCGGCCTGTCCGCTCTTCCTTTCCCTCATCGGGTGTCCAAGGCGGCGGGGTCGATGGCTTGGGTCAGCGCGCGCGTCAGTGTGATGCCATGCGAGCGGGTTGCGCGAACGTTGAACCGGCGCCAAGTCATGTAATGCAGTGCCGAGACGGTGATGTTGGCGGCGGCTGCAAACGCCGTCGAGACGTCGCGCATCAGCGGCCATTCGAAATCCGATTTCGGCGCGCGGTCGAGATGAGCAACTCCCTGGTCGCGTAGGTCGTCGAGCCGTTGGATGCAGGCGCGCAATGGGTCCCGGTTGATGCGACGCTGCATGCGTATCAGGCGCCCCCGCTGGTGCTCGCTATCGAGCGGGGGATGGCAGCGGCGGTGCGCTGCGACAAAGAAGGATGTGTATTCGGGACGGCACACGGTGTTGAGGAGTTGCCGCAAGTTGACGGCCTTTGGGTCGCTCTTGAACAGCATGGCGAGGCTGAGCACAAGCGAGTCGCTGATGCAGGTTCGAAGCACCCCGATCGCCGGCGCAACATCGGTACCGTTGACCTTCCGCAGAAACGCTTCATCGCGGCCGAACGCACGGAACATTTCGAGTTCATACGCCGCCGACGTAACGACAACGCAGGCAGCGTGCAGGCTGGGCAGCAGCGCCACCAGGTCTGCTGGCAACCCTTCGGGATAAGCTCCCGGATCAAAAGGCGGCCATTGTGGCATGGAAATCAGGGTCACGACGGTACGCCTTTCGAGGACCAGTCCGCTTTGGGTAGTTTTGCGACAGCCCGCTTCCGGCCCGAGGAGCATCGAGAGCGGACGCTGAGCTCAGGGCAGGGGCTGCCCCTTTCCGGCCGCCGACCAAATCCAGCCAGAACGGCCAACACATCTTTGACGGTCAGTGCACGACCACTCGGTAGCCCCCGTGCTGGATCACGCTGCGCAACTCAGCTGCGACACGGAGGGCCTCGATGAAACCATCCTTGCATTTCCTGATCTTCTCCGCGGCCTCTCTGGGGTTCCGGGAAGCGTGGCTGGGAGGATTACGATATATCCGGAAGAAACTCCGGGTTCGACCGAGCGCCGCGCGGTATGGCACGAATTTCTTTGTGTCCCACAACACATCGACAATTTTAGCAGCCTCCTCTTTCGGCGTACCAGCCCGGACCTCTCCTGCTTTCGCGGCTTGCGTTGCGATGCAAAGGACAAGCGCTTCTACGATCTTCGCCGCCTTCTGAAGGCCCTGCTCGATATCGGTCTGGTACGTTGTCGATGCCGCCTTAAACATCACCTTAAGCGACGGGGTGAGAGGCCTAGCCTCTAGGTCAAACCGATCGGGAGAAATATGCTGCGCGTAGGCCTCCCCACGATGAACTATCACCGCCGTTCCCCGATCGTCCACAGTGATGAGACCGAACCCGTGGTCCCGTAACGAATTGACTTTCGCAAGGCGGGCGTCGCTCTGGTACAGGTCAAGAGAGCATGCCTGGTAGACCGCGATCGGGTAGTCGTAATGTTCAATATCGTGGGCTGCTATCTTTAGCGTCGCTGGAAAAATTAAATCAGCAACCTCTACGGCGACAATAAGGTGCCGGTTCGGTTTGAGGAAGAAGGTGGGCTGCCAACCAATCTCGGAAGCGATCGGGGATTCTGTCTTAAGGCCGTTGGCGCCCCACTCGCTTCGGCACTTCGCGAGGCTTCCGTTGGCAACTAACTTGAGCCGCTCACTGAGAATATCGAACGGCATACACTACGACCTCATTACTCGCCCAATCAATGATTGCAGCTTAACGAGCTTGGCTCTGAGTTCGTCCCCTATCTCGGTGTCGGAGTCGTCTTCCAGCGAGTATTCCAGATACTCATAGATCGACTCGACGCTGAGCAGGACCTTTCGCTCGTCGTAACGCATCTCGAACTGCTCTGCGTACACATCCGAGATACCCGTCTTAGTGTCGGGATCAAATATCTCGCGCAGCGCGGCAACGGCTTTCGCCTCCTTGACACCGATATTGTTGACAGATGTCGCGATTTTCGACAACTTACGGAAATCAGTGATGTTAACGATGACCTTTTTGCGGAATTTCGCGATCAGGGCGTCACGTGCCGCGTTCAAGTTCTGGATCGCGTTCGGGACTCGCGTTTGGACGGTCTTCAGCGCGCGTTCCATCTCGATGAAAAAGTCTTCTGAAAGAGCTTGAATTTGCTTCGGCAGTGAGAGTTCCTTCTCCAACACCGCCCGGTATTTGCTTGGGAGGTCGAGAAGGAAACGGCACCGTCGTATTTGACCCCGGGTTAACCCAGTTAGTTCGCTTAATTCGGCCTCGGTCGGTTCTCGTCCATTGTGTTCCCGCTTGAACAGCTCCATTACGTCAGGAAGCTTGCGAGCTATGGTCAAATAATCCCACTGCTCGCGAAGAGCATGGATGTTGAACATGAGCAGTAGGTTTTCGAGACGCGACGGTTGCTCCTGTACTAGCGCCGGCACGCGGGGCAAGTTCAATTTTCTCGCGCAGCGCCAGCGGCGCTCACCATCAATGAGGACGTAACCGGAGCCGTCCGAGTAGACGGTCAGTGGCACCTGAATGCCGTATCGTTTGATGGACGCTGTCAAGGTGTCCATCTCTTCGTCGCGGAAGAACAGGCGAGGGTTCTCTGGATTTCGTTTTATTCTGTCGGGCGAGATCTCTCGTAGGGCGGCGGGCATGGCGACCTCAGGCGGAGCGCGCTAGGTAGATGAGTTCAAGCACCTCAGAACGAGCGGGTCCTTTCGATGCACCAAATGTTGAGTGTTTGTGCTGCACAGATCGTGCAACCTCCACGCTCCTGAAATGCGTCCGCAGCGCGGCCTCGATATCGAATTGTTTTTGCTTCACGAGACCGTTCGTTGGGTAGCTCAATACTAGGTCCGCTCCGGTCCGACTGCATGCGCGAATCAAGCTCGCGAGCGCCTTCGGTGCCTGTGCCTTCAACGAAAAGGGGGTGGTGAATCGGTCTGGCCGGTAGAGGCCGGCGCCGGTAACCTGCGGGTAGTCATACAGACACAGCGTGTCGAGAACATGGTAGAAACGAGAATATTGATCGTCCGTGTATGGCGGATCGGCATAGATCACTGCCACGTCCGCCTTCGTACGCGCTAAGTGGGGAATGAGGTTTAGGGCGTCGCCTCGGAATGCCTTATTCTTCCTCCGCCACATTGGATCGCCTATCGGCGACATGTCGGCGACGGAGGTTATCCATTCCGCCCAGAGCGACCGCCTTCGCAGGGTGAGGTAGCGCCGGTAGTTCGTCTCCTTCGGCTTCAGGTACTGGGCGAAATGGCCTGTCGAGTTGGCAATCTTAAGTAGTGCGCGTCCGAGCCCTACGACTCCCCAAAGCGCCTCGTCCCGACTGACCTTTTTGTCACTCTCCGCTAGCCTGATGGCGCCCATGATGGCGTCGGCGTCGATGGCTTGTCTGATCCCGAAGAAGGTACCCGAATACGTCGCTGCGAAAAGGTGAGCGGATCGAACCCGGCAAGCGGCGGTATCCCGGCTCAACTGTTCGGAGACGCGTGCAGCACGCCTCTCAAATTCCGGATAGCTCTGGGACTGGAGTAGGTAATCTTCTGCCTTGATCGACGCGCGGAAGGGGGAAATCAGCCGATCCTTCTGAGCCTTGTAGGCAACATAATGGGCGTCGCCGCAGGCCAAAGCTGAAGGCGGTGGATCGCAAGCAACAAACAGTGCCCTTGCTACTTTTGAAGCAAAGTACTGAATATCATTATTCCAGATCTGCCGCACTGTTCCGACCGCTTCTCCCACCGAGCACATTCCAGAAAACGCGTCGAGTAGAGCGCCGCCCTGAGCATCCGCGATGACTTCGCTGACGACCGGAGCCAGAGCGCGTTTCGTTCCCATATACGTAATATTGATGCCCATGCCGCCCAACGACCTCTTCAGGCGCTTTTCGCAGACGGCCCGGCCCGCCAGCGTCGCCCTCGCCGTAAACGAGCGGATCATGGCATGTCAACTGGCCGTCGCAGCGGCGATCTGGGAGCACCCGCCAAAAACGAAGCGCGCCGCAGGGGCTTCCGCGTCGTAAGCGCCCAGCCGCATACGCGAACCGGCAGCGTGTGCTCTAGGCGCGAGCGTGGCCGATGTCAGCGCGACCCCAGTGTCGGCTTTCAAGCCACGATGACGTCCGCCAGAGAAGCCCCCCTGGGCGGGACGCCGCCGGCACCGGACTGCGCTGAGTGTCCGCTTCGGATTTCGTGACAAGCCCGCTCGTACGACCGACTTGGGTCGTAACCCGCCCCTCACTTGGTGTAGCTGATTGGGGTTTGACCTTAACGGGCGCGGGGAACGATCTCGACGGTGTGGCGCTCGGTGCCGCGGAGGAAGGTGAGGGAGAGCGCCCTGCCGGCGCGCTCCTCGGTCAGGAGGCGGTGCAGGTCGTCCACGGAGGCGATGGGAATGTCGTCGAAAGCGACGATGACATCGCCCTCTTTCAGGGAGGCGGCGGCCGCGGGGCCGTCCGGGAGGAGCGATTCGATCCGCACGCCGCTGTCGGCGGCGAGCTGGTGGAAACGGACCACGCGGCGCGGCAGCGTGATGGCCTGCGCGGTCAATCCGATCGCGGAACGACGGACGCGCCCCTCACGGATCAGCCGCGAGGCGACGAAGGAGGCGGTATCGGCGGAGATCGCGAAGCAGAGACCCTGGGCGCCGGCGATGATCGCGGTATTGATGCCGACCACTTCGCCGGCGGAATTGACGAGCGGGCCGCCCGAATTGCCGGGGTTGAGGGCGGCATCGGTCTGGATCATGCCCTCGATCAGCCGGCCGGAGCGGGCACGGAGGCTCCTGCCGAGCGCGCTCACCACGCCGGCGGTGACGGTGGCCTGGAAGCCGAACGGATTGCCGATCGCGACCACGAGCTGGCCGACGGCGAGGCGGCGGGAGGAGCCGAGGCGGGCGTGGGCGGATGCCTCGCCCTCGAGGCGGAGCAGGGCGAGATCGGTTTCCGGATCGTCGCCGGCGAGGCGGGCGGCCAGCGTATGGCCGTCAGGGAAGGTTGCCGAGAGGTGCTGGGTGCCGGCGGCCACGTGGCTGTTTGTCAGCACGTAGCCGTCGGGGGTGAAGACGACGCCGGAACCGCTGCCGCGGCCGGCCTGGATGTGCAGGACGGCCGGGCCGACGGCCTCGACGGCGCCGATCACGGCGCGCGAATAGGAGTCCCTGATCTCGTACTCGCCGGCGAGGGCGGCGTCGACCGGCTCAGACACGCTGTTCGAGCGGCTGATAGTGGCGCGGGAGGGGGCCGGTATAGAGCTGGCGCGGGCGGCCGATGCGCTGCGAGGGATCCTCGATCATCTCCTTCCACTGGCTGACCCAGCCGACCGTGCGCGCGACGGCGAACAGCGCGGTGAACATGCTGGTCGGGAAGCCCATCGCCTTGAGGATGATCCCGGAGTAGAAATCGACGTTCGGATAGAGCTTGTGGCTGACGAAATAATCGTCCTGAAGGGCGATCCGTTCCAGTTCGGTCGCGAGGTCGAGCAGCGGGTCGTCCGCGATGCCGAGTTCGTCCAGCACCTCGTGGCAGGTGCGCTGCATGATCTTGGCGCGCGGATCGTAGTTCTTGTAGACGCGGTGGCCGAAGCCCATGAGGCGGACGTTGCTGTTGCGATCCTTCACTTTGGCGATGAAGTCGGGGATCGCCTTCACCGTTCCGATCTCGCCCAGCATCTTGAGCACCGCTTCGTTGGCGCCGCCGTGCGCGGGCCCCCAGAGGCTGGCAATGCCGGCGGCGATGCAGGCGAAGGGATTGGCGCCCGTGGAGCCGGCGAGCCGGACGGTGCTGGTGGAGGCGTTCTGCTCGTGGTCGGCGTGCAGGGTCAGGATGCGATCCATGGCGCGGGAGAGCACCGGGCTGCCCTTGAAGGGTTCGGCGGGGACCGCATTCATCATGTAGAGGAAGTTCTCGGCGTAGCCGAGATCGTTGTTCGGATACACGAAGGGCTGGCCGATCGCATATTTGTAGGCCCAGGCGGTGATGGTGGGCACCTTGGCGATCAGGCGGAAGGCGCTGATGCGGCGATGTTCCGGATTCGTAATGTCGAGGCTGTCGTGGTAGAATGCGGAGAGCGCGCCGACCACGCCGCACAGCACCGCCATCGGATGGGCATCGCGGCGGAAGCCCTCGAAGAAGCGGCGGAGCTGCTCGTGCAGCATGGTGTGGCGGCGCACGCCCTGGTCGAACTCGGCGAGTTCGGCGCGGTTCGGCAGGTTCCCGTTGAGCAGGAGATAGGCGACCTCGATGAAGGTCGAATGCTCGGCCAGCTCCTCGATCGGGTAGCCGCGATAGAGCAGCACGCCCTGGTCGCCGTCGATGTAAGTGATCTTGCTCTCGCAGCTCGCCGTTTCGCCGTAGCCCGGATCGTAGGTGAAGATGCCGAGGTTGCCGTAGAGCTTGCGGATATCGGCAACCGCCGGACCGATGCTGCCCGCCAGGAGCGGGAGGGTCAGGGATTTGTTGGTGCCGTCGAGGTTGATGGTGACGGAGCTGTTGGCCTGGCCGCTCATGCGCGCTCTCCCAATCGAACAGGGGCGGCAGAGCAGGGCCGCTTTCTCCCGGCCGGGTTTCGCCGGAAGGGAGAAACGACAGCCGGCGACTTATGCCGCGGTGCAATAAATAGGTGCGGAAATGCGGCGAAGCAACCGCCGCCGGCGGGGGGGCGGGCGCGGGGTGGTTCAGGCGGCGCGTTCAGGCAGGTCGCGCGGCAGCAGCAGGCGCACCAGGCTGGAAGCCTGGGGAGCGAGCCCGGCCCAGCTTCCGGCCAGCGTGAATTCGGCGAGCGCGGCGGTGGGGAAGCTCTGGGCGAGGCGGCGCGCGTCCGGGTTCTCCGGGTCGGTGCGGGCGAGCAGGACGGCGAGTTCCTGCAGGCCCGGATTGTGGCCGATGACCAGCGCGCTCTCTACCGGCTCTGGCAGCTCGCGCAGGAGCTCGAGGAGGGTTTCGGCCTCGGCGAGGTAGAGCGCCTCGGGCGTTTCGATGCGGGTGCTGGCGGGCAGCGGGGCGAGGGCGGCCAGGGTCTGCATCGTGCGTCGCGCCGGGGAGGCGAGGATGAGGTCGGGGGCGAGTGAGAGCTTCGTCATTGCCTGGCCGATGGCGGCCGCCGCACGCTCGCCGCGGCGGTTGAGCGGGCGGCTGCGATCGGCGATCCCGGCCTCGTCCGAGGCTGATTTGGCGTGGCGCAGGAGCAGGAGCTGGTGCATTGGCCGTGTGATCCCGGCTCTTCCGAGGTGCGGAGATATCCTGGCACAGATCGGGAGTGCTGTCGTGGCGGCCTTGGCAGGGCTCGCGCATCCCGGTAGCGTCGCTGATGTCGGCCGCACGGGAGCGGGGAGGAGCGGGGCGTGCGGTCTTCGCTGATGAGAGGGAGCGCGAGCGCGGTGAGGCGCGGCCGATGATGGCGCGCATGGTGGTGCGGGCGGCGGACTTCGCGGCTCTGCGCTCGGGCTGGCTCGGGCGGCCCTTTTCGGCGGAACGGCTGATGGCGCTGGCGTGCCGGAAGAGCGGGCGCTGTGCGTTCGGCGCGGAGCCGATCGCGGAGGCGCTGCAGAGCCTGCTCGATGCGTGCGTGGCGGAGGCCTCGCTCGGCGTGGTCGGGCGGCTTTCGTTGCGGTGGGATACGCTCAGGTTTCTCACCAACCTCCTGGCCCTGAACGAGGCGGAACGGCGCGAGCCGGCAATCGCGGGCGAGCCGATCACGGCGCCGATCTTCATTACCGGACTGCCGCGCAGCGGGACGACGTTCCTGCACCGGATGATGGTGTGCGATCCGGCCAACCGCGCGCCGCTCGTCTTCGAGACGATCTATCCCGTTCCCGGGGAGCGGGGGCGAGAGCGGTGCGAGGCGCGGGTTGCGAGGCAGCTCCGGATGTTCGAGCGGCTGGCGCCGGAATTCCGCAAGCTGCACCGGCTCACCGCGCGCTCGCCGCAGGAGTGCACGGAGATTCTCGCGCACACGTTCCGCAGCCTGCGCTTCGATACGACCTATCGCATTCCTTCCTATCGAAGCTGGCTGGAAGAGGAGGCGGCGCGACATTTGCCGGCCTATCGGCTGCACAAGAGATTTCTCCAGCACCTGCAGCATCAAGGCGGCGCGGGGGAGCGGCGGCGATGGGTTTTGAAGTGCCCCGATCATCTGTTTGCGCTGGCGGCGCTGAGGGGCGTTTATCCGGACGCGCGGGTCGTCTTCGTGCATCGTGATCCGCTGAAGGTCCTGCTGTCGGTAGCCAAGCTCACCGAAGTGCTGCGCCGGCCGTTCAGCCGCTCTGTCGATCCGATCGAGATCGGGCGGATGGAGAGCGAGCGGTGGCTCGAGGGTGCCGGGCGGATGATGGCGGAAAGCCGGGGCGGTGGCCCAGGGCCGCCTGTCTTTCATGTGCATTATCGCGATCTCGTTGCCGATCCGGCGGCGACGGTGGCAACGCTCTATCGGCATTTCGGGATGGTGCTGCCGGAGGCCGCGGCGGAGGCGATCCGCAGTGCCGATGCGGCGGAACCGGGAGGCGGCTACGGGCCGCGACGCTATCGCTTTGCCGAGCACGGTCTCGACGCGGCGGCGGAGCGGGAAAAATTCGGCCCTTACATGACGTATTTCGGAGTGACGCCCGAGCCGGTCGAGGAAGCCGCAACGCCGCGGGTGCGGCCTCTTCCGGGACGAGGGAGCGAGGTGCGGCGGCCGATGCGGCACGGTTTGCCCGGCTGATTGGGGGCCGCGCCCGCGGCGGCTCAAGTCAGTCCGTGCGTGACGCGCCGTTGCGGAGCCAGGCAGCGACCTCGCGGGCGCTCTGGTCGGGTGGAAACACCGGATAAAAGACCTTGGTGATGATGCCCGCATCGATGACGAGCACCATGCGCGCGAGGAGTGTCATCCCCATGACCTGGAAGCTCGGCAGTGCGAGCGCGCGCGCGAGCCGCAGTCCGGCATCGGAGAGGATGGGAAAAGGGAGGTTGAGGCGGAGCGCGGCTTCCCGCTGGTAGCCGCTGTCCTGGGTGGAGAGTCCGAACAGGTGGGCGGTGCCGAGTTTACGCAGCTCGTGGAAATGATCGCGAAATGAACAGCACTGCGCGGTGCAGCCGCGGGCGCCGGGAATCGCATCCCAACCCGGCGGGGGATGTTCGCCGGGGCGGCCGGTGCGCGGATAGACGAAGACGATGGCGCGCCCCTGCAGGGCGGATAGATCGACAGAGGAGCCGTCGGTGGCCGGGAGGGCGAGCGGGGGCAGCGGGCGCCCTTCAAGGTGGCGGGCGGCGCCGTCATCCGGCGGCACCGGCAGGTCAGCGGGAAGAGTTCCCGGATCGTGGACGACGGGCATCGCGCTTTGCCTTCCGAGGAGCCTCTGCTCTCTTTTCTCTTTTCTCTTTAGCGGAGCGGCGGGTCGGTGGAAGGCCGGGAGGGCGGCGTTCATGCCTCGCCGGGAAGGATGGCGAGGGGGCGGCGGGGGGCGGCGGCGGCGGCGAGGATCGTCATCGGCCGGCGACGGACGAAGGCGCGGCTGAGGATGGCCTGGATGGCCGGTTCGCGGCACTCGAAGCAGTGCTCCCGGTTGCCGCCGAGTTCGAGTACGAAGCCGTCACAGTGGCCGTGATCGTCGTAGGTAAAGGCGAGAACACGGCCGGCGAAGGCAAGGTGCTCCGCCGCTCCGGCAGCGTTGCAGGCGAGGGCGGCGTGGCTCGCGAGACCGGCCGGCAACTCAGAGGCACAGGAGAGGGCTGTTTCGGCATGCATGGCGGACGCCTCCTCGGGGTGCGCCGGATCGACTCTGCGCATCACCAGGAAAAAAGCTTGGCGCAGTTGGCTGCCGGTCGCTGTGACATGGATCACATCGGAGACCTCATTCGAATGGATCCGGATTGATCCAGCGCGCGATCGCCCGAGGCGGAATCGTCGGAGGGCGTGAATCACGGGCTCGTATCCACTTTTGTCGGCGAGTGATTCACCCTCACCCCCGACCCTCACCCCCGGCCCTGCCCGTCACCCTCACCCCTCTCCCAGAGGGAGAGGGGAAGAAAGAGGCCCAGAGGGAGAGGGGAATTTTGTGGATGGTGCGACGACGACCTGGCGTGGGAGCGCGCGGCGGCCTGGCTGGTGGCGGATCGGTTGCTTCAGTAATTCGTCCAGAGGCCGGGGGTGGCAAGCTCGACGAGGTGAAAGTCGGGGTCACGGAAATAGAGGCTCTCGCCTCCGCGTGGCCAGCGCACGCGGCTTTCGAGCGGAATGGCGAGGGCGGCAAGGCGTGCCTCCCAGGAAGCGAGGTCGGAAGCAGCGATCGCGAAGCAGAGATGCAGGGGCCCGGCGCCGCCATGGGGAGGAATGATGCCGCCCGGGGTCCTGGCCGGCTTTTCGAAGGCTGCATGGCGGAAGAGAAGCAGGACGCCGGGACCGGGGATGGCGAGGGCGGAGAGGCGGGCATCGGCGAACAGAAGCTGAAACCCGAACAGGCGCTGATAGAACGCCTGGGCGCGCGGCGGATCCGCGACATAGAGAGATGTTTCGAGCAGGTGGCGAATGGGGGGCGGGTTGCCCTCCGGGCCGGGTGCGGTCATGGATGCTGGCATGCCTGGACGAGCTTACGAGGAACGGGCGAACGGATTTGTCAATCCGGCCAAGGCGCGGCTTGCCGCGGGCGAGGTGATCGGCGCCTTCATGGTGGCGGTGCCGAGCGTGGCAGCGGTGCAGATCCTGGCGCGGAGCGGCATCGACGCGC
Organism: Acetobacteraceae bacterium; assembly: GCA_030041255.1. Lineage (GTDB taxonomy): Bacteria > Pseudomonadota > Alphaproteobacteria > Acetobacterales > Acetobacteraceae > JAKAWQ01. Next base: position 17,796 of record JASHOF010000060.1, on the reverse strand, counting down.
TGATCCTGGACATGGAGCACGGTGCGATCGACCTCGCGACGCTGCAGGCGATGATCGCGGCGACGCAGGGCACGCGCGCCGCCCCTCTGGTGCGCGTGCCGGCAACCGAGCCCTGGCTCGTCAAGCCGGTGCTGGATGCCGGCGCGATGGGTGTGAATTTTCCGCTGATCGCAAGTGCGGAGGAGGCCAGGCGTGCGGCGGCGGCGGTGCGCTATCCGCCGGGCGGGGTGCGCGGCTACGCGCCTTCCTTCGCGGCGGCGCGTTGGGGTGTGAGCGTCGCGGAATACTGGCGGATGGCGGATCGCGAGATTCTCAACATCATCACGATCGAGACGCCGGGGGCGATCGCGGCGCTGGACGAAATCCTGGCCGTGCCGGGGATCGACGTGGCGGCGATCGCCTCGTTCGATCTCTCCATGAGCCTCGGGCGGCCGGGTGAGTTCGACCATCCCGAGATGCGCCGGCTGGTGGCGGAGGCGGAGGCGAAGATCAGGCGTGCCGGGATCGTCATGGCGGGCGTGGCGCTTTCCGTCGAGGCGGCGGCGGCAAAGCGCGCGGCAGGCTATCGGATGCTGCTGAAAGGGTTCGATGTGGCGATGCTGGAGAGAGCGGCGCATGACGCCGCCGGAATCTGAGGTGGCGATGGCAAGGGACGATCCGCACGGCGCGATCAAGGCGCTGACCTTCGACGTGTTTGGGACGCTGGTGGACTGGCGGGAGAGCATCGCGCGCGGGGCGCGGGAGATGCTGGTTCCGCGTGGCTTCGAGAGGGACTGGCATTTCTTCGCCGATCGCTGGCGGTTGCGCTACCAGCCGGCGCTGGAAAAAGTGCGGAGGGGGGTCAGGCCCTGGACCCGGCTCGATGCGCTGCATCGGGAAAATCTGCTGGCAGTGCTGAAGGAATTCCAGATCGACGGACTCGACGAGACGACGATCGGCGAGCTGAACCGGGCCTGGCACCGGCTCGACCCGTGGCCGGACGTGGTGGAAGGGCTCGGGCGGCTGAAACGGAAATACATCCTGGCCGCGCTCTCGAACGGCAATGTCGGGCTGATGGTCAACCTGGCGAGACATGCCGGGCTGCCGTGGGACATGATTCTGGGGGCTGAGCTTGCCGGGGCCTACAAGCCGCAGCCGGAGGTGTACGATCGGGCGGCGGCGCTGCTCGATCTGGCACCCGGACAATGCATGATGGTGGCAGCGCATGCCGAGGACCTGCAAGCGGCCCGCCGGCGGGGGTTCCGGACCGCCTTCGTGCCGCGGCCGGAGGAGTGGGGACCGAAGCCGGCGCGGGCGATGCCGGAGGGGCCGGATTTCGATATCAAGGCGGTGAATTTCTACGAACTGGCGGCCCGGCTCGGGTGCTGAGGCGGCGGGCATGCGGACTGGTGGAAAAGGGCCAGGGAATGCGCCGTCCGTCGTTGTCTTCGACATCGGCAACGTGCTGATCCGCTGGGATCCGCGCAACCTTTACCGCACGCTGTTCGAGGGCGACATGGCGCGGGTGGAATGGTTCCTGGCCAATATCTGCACCGATGCCTGGAACCTGGAACAGGATCGTGGCCGCAGCTTCACCGAGGCCATTGCCGAGCGGATCGCCCGCTTTCCGGACTGGGAGGCGCATATCCGCGCCTACGATGAGCGCTGGGTCGAGACATTGGGGGGCGCGATCGCCGAGAATGTGGCGTTGCTCGCCAAGCTCGATCGGATGGGTGTGCCGCTCTATGCGATCACCAATTACTCGGTGGAGAAATTTGCGCTCACCCGAACCCTTTATCCGTTCCTCGGGACTTTCCGCGGCATCGTCGTCTCGGGCACGGAGCGGCTGGTCAAGCCGGACCCGCGAATCTATCAGGTTCTGATCGACCGCCACGCGCTCGATCCCGCCGACTGCGTGTTCATCGACGATTCGCGTGCCAATGTCAGCGCTGCCGAGGGAGTGGGGATGGCGGCGATTCATTACGGTCCCGGCCTCGATCTGGCCAGGGCACTGCGCGAACTTGGGCTCTCTCTCTGAGCCGAAGCCGTGGCGAATCCCCGTTCACCCGGCCTGGCCTTGGGGAGCCGCGCCCGGAGTCAGGAGGGCGGGAACAGGGTGCCGAGCTTCCATGTCTCTCCGGCGAAGCAGCATTGGATCACCGCCAGCCGCTTGGAGGGATCGCCGCCGACATAGCTGTCCACCTGGAGAAATTGCTTTTCATAGCTGGTCCGGATCTTGGCAACCTCGTCACTGGTGGTCCGTGTCAGGTACTCGGTGATCCCTTCGATCCGATCGGGCCAGGCGCCGCCGCGCTCATAGCAGGCCGGATACAGATAGCGGTGCGTCAGGTAGTGAAGGTATTCGTGAACGAGCGTTCCCCATTTTAGATTCGGATCATTCTTCACGTAGATTTTGCGGCGGAAATTGCGATAATCGGAAGCGACGAAGGCGTTGACAAATTTAACGACGTCGCCTGCCGATTGGGTGAAGTTGTTCGCCTGCTTGAAGCAGGCGTTGTAGGTGAGTGTGAATTTCGTCGTAAATTGCGGCAGATCGAGGAATTCGTAGACCTCGTCACAACCGTTTGCGTCGAGCATCTTGGGATAATGGGCGCTGTAGGTGGCGCGGACGAGGTCCATCGCCTTCTGGGCATCGTACATGTTCAACATTGGCATCCACCTTCGAGATCGGGTCGCAGCAGACCGACCATCGACCATCCGGGCGAGCGCTGCAATGACTTCGCGGGCGGCCGAGGAACAATCGTTGCGGAGGCAGGGCGAGCCCGGTGCCGCGCTCTCCCACCAGGAGAACAGACATGCCAGGGGTCGGGGTGAGAGGAAGTGAACCGAGGCCAGAGGCAAGCCCGCAACATATTACGTCTACGATATGATGTAGTTCGTGGAAACCTCCTGCCGGAAGGCGGGGATCAGCGGGCTGGTTCCGACTTTCATGGATGAGTGATTCACCCTCACCCCGACCCTCACCCCTTCCCCTCTCCCAAAGGGAGAGGGGAACGATGCGAATGGCGCGGGGGATAGGCGTCACTCACGTTTGATTCGGGGCACTGGCTGATGATCTATTCGGCGGCGGCGCGCGCGTAGTCGATCGGCTCGGCGTGCCAGCCTTGGCGGCGGAGTTGCCAGTAGCTCTCGTGCAGGCGCCCGGTGATCGGGCCCGGGCGATCATTGCCAAGGATGCGGGTGTCAAGGCGCGTGACGCCGATCACTCCGCCGGCGGTCGAGGAGATGAAAATCTCGTCTGCGGCGCGCAGCTCTTCCGCCGGAACCGGGCGGATCTCGCAGGGAATGCCGAGGCGGGCGGCCAGCTCGATGACAGAGAGGCGGGTGATGCCTTCGAGCACGCCACGATCGGGAGTGGCGATGCGGCCGGCGGTGACGGAGAAGACGTTGAAGCCCGGTCCTTCGGTCACGTTGCCATCCAGATCGAGAAGGATGGGGTTGTCGGCGCCGGCGTCGCTGGCTTCGAAGAGCGCCTGGGTCATGTCCGCCCAGTGGAAATTCTTGGCGCGCGGATCGACCGAGACGGGCGGGATGCGGCGGGCGGTGGCGATGACGAGATGCGCGCCGCGGGCGATCACCTCGCGTGGCATCAGCCAGACATAGGGAACGGCGAAGGCGAGGAGATAGCTTCGGGCGTTGCGCGGATGGCGAGGCAGGCCGGGCGGGGCGGCGGCGCGCAGGCAGTCCATGGCGACGTAGGCTTCACGCAGACCGGCGCGGCGCACCAGTTCATGCAGGATGCCGCGCAGCTCCTCGATCGTTTCGCGCGGCTGGAGGCGGAAATGCGCCATCGAGGCCTGGAAGCGGCGGAGATGGTCATCGAGGCGAAAGAAGGCGCCGTTCCAGACGCTGACGACATCGTAAGTGACGTCCGAGCGGCGATAGCCCCAGTCGGTGACCGGGATTTTCGCCTCGGCGAGCGGCATGAAACGGCCATCGAGCCACGCTGCACCGGCCGGCCACGGATGCTCGGACATTCTGCTCTCCTCGAACCGCGAGAGGGCCATCATGCGGCCGGGGCCCGGGAGGGTCCAGGGGCGGAGGTCAGCCGGAGCGGACGAAGCCGTCCGCGCTCCACGCCTCGCTGCCGACGCCATGGTGGACGAAGAAGAGGCCGTCGGGGTCGTATTTCTGCTTGATGGCGAGGAGGCGGGGATAATTCGGGCCCCAGTACTTGCCTTGCCAGTTCTCGTCGAAGAAGCCGGCTTCCGAGACATAGGAGCCGGCGTTGGGCGCGAGCTTGCGCATCTCGGCGATGGCCTGGTGAACGAGTTTCGCGCGGGCCTGGCCGCCGGCAAGATCGGGCTCGTGTCCGGGAACGCCGGGAGCGGCGGGGGCGCCGCCGCTGTCGCTGATGGCGAGGGCGAAGGCATCGAGAACATCGGGATTCATGCAGGTGTCGCGGGCGGAGGCGATCGCCTCCGCGGTGCCGCCGGCGAGGCCTTTGTTGAAATGAAGGACCGTCCGCCAGTGGCGTGAGGCGGCGAAGAGGGCGTCGGCGAGCCCGGGCTGGCGATCGGGTTCGAGAAGGCGGGAGGGCATCCAGGCGGATTCGTAATTGTCGAGGAACCAGCCGGTTTCGTGGAGATTTCCAGGCCAGAAGAGGTTGGATTTCGGGGCGTCCGGCCGGTCGTCGGGGAGGGTGAGACCGGGCACTGCGGTGAGCAAGGCCGGGTCCCAGAAATGGCGCGCGCGGAGAGCCAGGAAGCTCGGCCAGGAAACGAAGGAATAATCGCTGGGCGAGGCGCTCACCCAATCGAGGAACGGGCGCCAGGCGCGTTCGGCCTGGCCCTGATCCAGCCCCTGGAACACCATGGCGATGCCAAGCGTATTGCCCGGCAGGAACGCGGCCTGTTCGCCCCAGTACGGATTGAAGAGGCTTTCCGCATAGAAGCCGACAAAGCGGCCGACCAGGCGGCGGAACGCAGCGTCGGAGGCGGCTTGGATGGTGAGGGTTGCGCCGCCGAAAAAATCCGGGAGCGCGTGCGTGCGGAGCGTCAGGCGGGTGATGACGCCGAAGCTGTTGCCGGCACCCTTAATGGCCCAGAAGAGATCGGGATTGGTGCAGGCATTGGCAATACGCGCGGTGCCGTCGGCGGTGACGACCTCGGCTTCGAGGAGGCCGGCGGCACCGGTGCCGAAATTCTTCGAGAAGCTGCCGAAGCCGCCGCCCTGCACGAGGCCGGCGACGCCGACCGTGGCGCAGCCGCCGCCCTGGACATAGCGGCCGCCGCGGGTGGTGACGGCGTTGTAGGTGCGGAGCCAGATCGAGCCGGCGCCGAGGCTGACCGCGGGCTGGGCGGCGCCTGGCGAGCAACCGGAAGGGACGAACGCCTCGTGGAGCCTGACCTGCTGCATGGGGCGGGTCCAGACGAGAAGCGAGTCCGCGGCGTTGGAGGCGCCGAAGTAGCTGTGGCCGCCGCCCTTGACGACCAGCCGGAGATTATGCTCGCGCGCGAAAGTGACGGCGGCAACGACGTCTTCCGTGCGATGCGCGGCGACCGCATAGACGCTGGGCGCCGTGCTCCAGGCATCGATCCAGCCGGTGGTCTCCGTGAGGGCGACATGATCGCCGATGTAATAAGGATTTTTGAGATCCCGGAAGAGCGCGGCGCAGCCGGCGCTGGTGGGCGCGGCGGCGCAGGCGACGAGGGGGGATTCGACCTTGATCAGGTTGCCGACGACATCCGCATTCAGTGCCTCCCACTCGGCCGGCGTCGGCCATGCCGGATCGGAGGGGTGGAGGCGGCGGAAGGGCGCGGCGTGCGCGGCCTTCGCGAATGGCAGAGAGGCCAGGGGCAGAAGCGGCACCGTGCCGGCTGCCTGGAGGAATTTCCGGCGTTTCATGGATCTGCCTCATTGGCCCGGTTCGTCGTGCCGGCAGGTTAAGCGGCGCGCGTGGCGCCATGCAACGGGTGGCCGGAGCGGAGCGGAGATGCTTGCCGCGGTCGGGGCGGGGCATTATCCGGCCGCGATCGGAAACAAGATCGCGCCCGGCGCGATTGCCTGAGAGAGGACAGCATCGTGCCGAGGTTTGCTGCGGAATGGCGCGAGCTGCAGGCGACCGGCCGGCTCGTGCCGTTCATCGTGCTGTGCCTTGGCGTGTGGCTGCACGCGGCTGATTCCTTCCTTGCCGCAACGACGATGCCGGCCGCCGTGGAGGAGATCGGCGGCATCGCTTTCATCAACTGGGCGATTGCACTTTATCTGCTTGGCGCGATCGTTTCCGGGGCTGCGGTCGGCGTCATGGCGCGGCGCCTCGGCCTCAGGAATGTCCTGATCGTCGCTGCCATTGTTTATGCGGTGGGCTGCGCGGTCAGCGCCGTCGCCCCGGATATCGGCGTGCTGCTCGTGGGGCGGCTGATCCAGGGCATCGGCGGCGGGGTGATGATCGCGCTGAGCTATGTCGCGACAGAGCGGCTCTTTCCCGAGCGGCTCTGGGTCCGGCTGATGGCGATCGTATCGGCGATCTGGGGTGCTTCGTCCCTTTGCGGGCCGCTGATCGGCGGCGCCTTCGCAGATGCGGGGCTGTGGCGTGGTGCCTTCTGGGCCTTCGGTGCGCAGGCACTCTTTCTGATCGTCGCGGCGCGCATCTTTCTCGGCGATCTGCCAGCCGAGAGGCGCGAGGCGACGAACTGGCCGTGGCGGGCGCTCCTGGTGCTGGCAGTGGGCACGCTTGCCATTGCGGCGGCGGGCGATACCGGTCGGTTCGGCCTCTCTCTCATCCTCGGCCTGATCGGCGTCGTGGCGCTCTACGCCGCGGCGCGCATCGATCGTGCCGGCACCGTCAGGGTGATGCCTGGCGAGGTGCTGCGGCCATGGCATCCTGTGGGGGCCGGCCTTCTGATGGTGCTGGCGCTGGCCGCGGGCTCGGCTGCCTTCACGAGCTACGGGCCGCTGCTGCTCGAGCTCCTGTTCGGGGTCAGTCCGCTGATTGCCGGCTACATCCTGGCCGCTGAATCGGTGGCCTGGACGCTCGGGACGCTGGCGACGTCAGGTTTTTCGCCGGCCGCCGACCGGTCGCTGATTCGCGGCGGCGCGAGCCTCATCGGGCTGGGTGGCGTCGGGCTTGCGGTGTTCGTTTCCGGAGGCCCGTTATCGCTGATCCTGCTCAGCGTGGTGCTGCAGGGACTGGGATACGGCATCTGCTGGCCGTACATCGTGCGCCGCATCGTGATTGCGGCTTCGCCCGGTGAGCGCGACCTGGCCGCTTCCGCGGCCTCCTCCATGCAGAGGATCGGCTATGCGCTGGGCGCCTCGGCGAGCGGGATCGCGGCGAATGCCGTCGGTCTCGGGGAGGGGACCGGCCGGGCGGTCGCCGAGGCTGCCGGTTTCTGGGTGTTCGCGAGCTTCCTGCCGGTGCTTGCCTTCGGTGCCGTTGCCGCCTGGCAGTTGACGCGGCGGTAGCGTGTTCGGCTCGAGTAGAGGCCGGCGGAGCCGTTCAGGATCCGCGATCCGGGGTGGCCGCGAGGGTGCGGCGTTCGCGTGCGTAACGGACCAGGGCGGCAAAGCGATAGAGGCCGTGCACGAATTTTCCGTATGGAAAGGCCAGGAACAGCGTGAACACGATTCCGAGATGGAGCGCGAGCAGCACGGCCATGGCCGGGGTGGCGCGGAAGAAGAGAACCGCGAGGCCCGAGAGCGCGGTGAGGAAGAGCATCACGATGAAGGTCGTTTCCATGCCGGAATTGGCGGCATCGGCGATTGCCGGGTCGCGACGGAGCCGGGCGAGGAGCAGACCCGGCGTGCCGACGACGAGACCGAACCCGCCCAGGGTGCCGAGCACGACCGGAAGATCCCACCACGGATAGGGTGCCTCGCGGCCAAGGCCGTAGTGATAGATGGTCCCGACACAGGTGGCGGCGAAGCAGGACAGGAAGCCCCAGAAGGCCAGATGATGGAAGAGCGCGCGGCGGTCCGTGGGGCGTTCGTCTTCATTCATGCAGCCGGCGCCGCCACCATCGAGATAGCGGAGCGTTGCGGCATCGTGCGTGGCGGCGGCGAGGAGGGCCGGCGAGGCCAGCGTCGCGGCAGGTTCGGAGATGCCGCGCCAGAAATGGGCGAGTCCGGCCGCGAGTGCAGCGAGCGCGGCGAGGAAGGCGATGCCGAAGACGACCACCATCGCGTGGTGCGACATGATGACGTAGAAGGCGCCGGGGCCGGCATGGGCGCGGAAGAGAGCGTTGGCGCCGGCGAGCGCGAAGCCGGCCAGGAAGCCGACCAGCGAGGCGAGGGCGAGCGCGGAAACGGCAACGGCGTTTCGCGCGAAGAGCGGCGAGAAGAAGCCTGGCCAGGTGTTGCGGGCATAGGACTGGGCGCGGATTTTCGCGAGCGCCAGAGGCACGTTGACGTTGAATTCGTGCGGCGGGGCGAACTGGCAATCGTAGAAGCAGGCACCGCAATGGTGGCAGAGATTGGCGAGATAATCGAGATCGCCGTCGGCGAAGGAGCGGCGCATCTCCATCGCCGGGAAGACGGCGCAGAGCCCTTCGCAGTAGCGGCAGGCATTGCAGACGGTCATGACGCGATCGCCCTCGGCGAGCGCGTCAGTCCTGTGCATGGCGCGCGGCCCCTGTTCCGGCGATTCGTCCGAACACGCTGCCGATGGTCATGCCGATGCCGGCGGCGTAGCCGCGGCCGAGGACGTTGCCGGCCATGATCTCCCCGGCGGCGAACATATTGGAGGCGGCGCGGCCGTCCTGCATGAGGAGGCGTGCCTCACTGTTCACGCGCGTGCCGAGATAGGTGAAGGTGATGCCGGGGCGCACGGGATAGGCGTAGAAGGGCGCGGTTGTCAGCGGGCGTGCCCAATGCGATTTGGGCGGGACCAGGCCGACGGTTGCGCAGTCATCGAGGATTTCGGGATCGAAGCGGCCGGGGCGGCAGGCCGCGTTGAAGCCGGCGACGGTCGTTTCGAGTGCGTCCGGGTCGAGATCGAGCCTGGCGGCGAGAGTGCGAATGTCATCTGCCTGGATCGGCGGATAGAGCGAGGGCATGAAGAGAGTGATGGCGCGGGCGTCGAAGAGGATATAGGCGATCTGGTCCGGCTGGGCGGCGACCAGGCGGCCCCAGATGGCATAGCGCTTCGGCCAGATATCCTCGCCCTCGTCGGAGAAGCGCTCGGCGTGCCTGTTGACGACGATGCCGAAGACGACACAGTCGAGCCGGGTGATGATGCCGCCGTCGAATTTCGGGGCGCGGGCGTCGATAGCGACGGCGTGGCATTGGGTGGGATCGCCGACCTCGGCGGCACCCTTCTCGAGGAGGCATTTGAGAACCGTGCCGCGATTGTAGGGGCTGCCGCGGATCAGGAAGTTCCCGGCGCTCGGGCCCCATGCCTTCTCGAGCCATTCGGTGTTGGCCTCGAAGCCGCCGGCGGCGGCGACGAAGGCGCGGGCGGGCACGCTGTAGCGGGCGCCGTTTTCGAGCACGACGGCGGCCTTGAAGTGGTTGTCGTCGATGGCGAGATCGACGATTTCGGAATCATAGCGGACGGCGACGCCGAGCGCCTCGGCCGTACGGTAGAGCGCGTTCAGCATGGCCCGGCCGCCGCCCAGGAAAAAGGAGTTGGTGCGGCCGAGGCTGAGCGTGCCGCTGAGCGGGGGCTGGAAGCGCACGCCCTGGGCGCCGATCCAGTGCACCATATCCTTGGATTCGTGAATCATGAGGCGGGCGAGATCGTCGTCGGTCGCACCGGAGGTGACGCGAAGGAGATCGTCCCGGAACTCCTCCTCCGTGTAGCGGCCGGTGAGGTTCGCAGTCGCCGTATCGTGGGCGACGCGCATGTTGCGCGTGTGACGCGAGTTGCCGCCGCGGTAGAAGCGCGGGGCCGCTTCGAGCACGAGAACGGAGGCGCCGGCCCGACGGGCGGCAATTGCTGCGCAAAGAGCCGCGTTGCCGCCGCCGGCTACCAGGACATCGGGAGCAAACTCTTGCATGCCATTCGGGTGCCGCGCCGCGCGGTGACGATAGGCGCCTCCGGGAGGCGTGGAAAGCGGCGGGCGGCGCGGGCGGGCTGCGTCAAGATCAGGAATTGGCAGGGGACAGGCGGCCGTACAGGAAGGCCCAGAGCAGGAGGAGGCCGATCGTTGCGTAGCCGATGATCGGGCCCACGATCAGGAAACGGCTGACGGGGAGGGTGAAGACGAGGACGGCGCGAAGCGCCGTCTCGGCGACGAGGCCGATGCCCCAGACGAAGGTGATGACCGTGAAGAGGCGGCGGAAACCGGGCCTCTCCTGCTCGCTTTCGAAAGCTGCGCGGTCGGCCTCGGATCGGCGGGCGAGGCCGGCCAGCGCAAGCACGTAAACGAGCGGCCTGCCGATGACTGCGGAAGCGATGAAGGCGAGGCCGATCAGGCCGGTGACCAGGGATTCGCGCATCAGGAGGAGCCTTGGCGAGCCGCCGAAGGCGTAGCCCACGAGCGAGAGAACGATGCCGGAGAGCACGAGCAGGGAGAGCGAATCGATCCGGCGGAAGCGCGCGAGCCCGGCCAGGCTCCAGATGATCGGCGGTGCGGCGGAGGCCATGATGGCATGCACCTCGCCGAAGCGCGGCCGGGCCAGCCGGTAACAAGCCCAGGGCAGCACGAGGTTGACCAGAAGCTCGAGTGCGATACCGGCGCTGCGGCGGGTGAAAATGCGGGAAAGGCGCATCAATGGGGCCGGCTGGCGGTGCACCCCGCGGCCGCGGTCCGGTTCATGCGAGATGCAGTGCTTATTGGTTCGCCGTGACATGCAGCCCGAGGAGCGAAGCGAGATCGGGCGGTGGCGTGGTGGTGGCGTTCCGGAGGGTGGCGAGGGCCACCGGGCTCTGCGGAGAGAGCGCGATGGTCAGTGAATGCGGAGCCTCGAGGAAGGCGACGAGTTGCTTGACCGCCTCGGTGATGGCGGGGCTGTCTTTGAATTCATCGGCACGGCTCTGCACCATGGCGATCATCTGCTGGCGGAATGCGTGCGGGTCGGCGTGCATGGTCTCGGCGGCCGCTTTGAAGGCGCGTTCGACCAGCGATGCGTCGTTGTAGCGGAGCACGGCATGGGCGAGGCGTGCCCGATCGAGCGCGGCGGCGCCGGGTGCGACGCCGACCAGGCTTGCCGAGAGGTCGAGCGAACCAAGCTCTGCGATCTTCAGCCGGAGGTCCTGGAGGGAGAGGCGGTCGGCCTGGAGTTCCCAGTCGTAGGCGACGTCGAAGCTGATGGTCATGGCGTCGAGGCCGAGCTGGTCGAAGGCGAGGCGCGCTCTCTGGTCCGGCATTCCCGCGCGCGTCAGCCGAAGACCGTCCCAGGCGAGCGCGGCAGAGATCGGCAGGCCGTGGGAGACGGCGATCCGCGACAGCGTGAAGGTGCCGAGAGCGACCAGCGGGCGCGAAGGGGGCTTGACCGCCATGCCGGCCATCTCGAACCGGCCGATGGCGAGACCGTTCAGCATCGCCGGAGTGAGCGTCGTTGCAGTGAGCAGCCGGGTGAGAGGCTGGCGGAGATGCACGCCGCCCAGGGCGATGCGGTCGATCGTCAAGGTTCCGGCGGGCGGGCCGAGTTCAAGCACGATATGCTCGGCGCTGCCGGCGCCGAATACCCCGGGCTCGTTGGACTCTCCGGTCGAGCTTGCGACGCGGTAGGTGACCGTGCGGGCCGGCATCCCTTTTTCCGGGGGGATCTGGGCGGTCGCGGTGATGTCGCTCGCATCGACGCGGGTATAGCCGAGCCCGAGCACGATTGCCGATTCGAAACGGAACAGCGGGAGGATCGCGGCGAGCGATTTCGGGTGCGGCTCGGCGGTCAAGGTTGCCAGTGCTTCGGTCCATGTCGGCACCCCGGGATGCAGCAGCGCCCAGGGATAAAGGCGCGGTCCGTCGATGCGCGCCGAGGCAATTTTCTCCGACAGTTGCCGGGTGCGGATCGTGACATTGGTGAAGTGTACGGCGGCGGCCACGGGAATTGCGGTGTCGGGTTTCAGTGCCGCGGGGTTGGCCTCGGCGCGTTGCCAGTCGCTTCCGAGCGTCAGCGACGGGCGGTCCAGCACGACCGTGTCGCTCGTCATTTCGAGGCCGGGCGCGCTTTTGCTGCGGAGGGTGACGGCAGTGAGGGTTCCGCGGTCGGAAAAGACGGAGTAGTCCGCGCTTTTGTAGTCGAGCGAAGTCCCGGCGGGCAGGAACTGCTGCGCCGCATGGAGCGCGGTTTCGAACTCGGCCTCGGGATACATCACGAGGCCGGCGTAGAGTGCTACGGCGACGACGACGACGATGACCGCGCCACCGACCAGGAACCATTTCTTGCCCATCGGGCCCCCTGCGGCACTTCGCTCTCGCGCATCCAGCCGGCCACCCGACCGGGCGACGGAGAGACCGACCGGCGATCTTTCGGCCCGGCAATGACGCGCCGACGCCAAGCGTGCCAGAACGCCATGCGCCTGTCGATGATTGCGGCGCGCATTTTTCGGGGTGGTTTGTCAGGCCGGGCACGGAAGAGCATCGTCGGGGGCTGGCGGAGGGAACGCAGGATGGCGAAGGGGGCAGGCGAGCGGTGGATCGCGGAGTCGATCGTGGCGCGGCGGGGGGTGGGCTGGGCACGGAGCCCAGCACTGCACGAACTGACCGAGGCCCGGCAGGGCCCATACCATTACACGATCGGACCCTATTCGGAGCCGGTGCTGAGCGTGGCGGCAGGAGACCGGATCCGGATCGAGACGCGCGATGCCTTCGGAGGCGCGATGCGGACGGAGCGTGACAAGCCGACGCGGCGGCTCAAGATGCCGTTCGTCAATCCGCAGAACGGGCCGATCATGGTGGAGGGAGCGGAGCCCGGGGATGCGCTGGCGGTCCATATCGAGAGCATGCGGCCGCGCGGAGAGAATCCGCGGGGCACCTGCTGCATGATTCCGCATTTTGGCGCGCTGACGGGAACCGGCCTCACCGCGATGCTGCAGGCGCCGCTTCCGGAGGTGACGCGGAAGGTCGATCTCGACGAGAAGGAGGTCAAGTGGAGCGCGCGGGTGACGCTGCCGTACAGGCCGCATATCGGCACGCTCTCCGCCTCGCCGGAGATCGATTCGATCAATTCGCTGACGCCGGACCAGCATGGCGGGAACATGGACCTGCCGGACATGGGGCCGGGGAGCATCACCTATCTGCCGGTGCGGACGACGGGGGCGAGGCTTTTCATCGGCGATGCGCATGCCTGCCAGGGCGACGGGGAGGTGTGCGGAACGGCGGTGGAATATGCCTCGACGACGACGATCCGGGTGGACGTGATCAAGGGCTGGACGCTCGAGTGGCCGCGGCTGGAGCGGGAGGATTTCATCATGGCGATCGGCAGCGCGAGGCCACTCGAGGATGCGGCACGGATTGCCTATCGCGAACTGGTGCTGTGGATGGAGAGCGAGTACGGGTTCGAGCGTTGGGACGCGTACATGATGCTGAGCCAATGCGGACGCGTGCGGCTCGGCAATTTCGTCGATCCGAAATACACGGTCGGGGCGGGAATCGCGAAGCGCTATCTGGCAGCGCCGGCGGCCGGCAAGGAATGAGAAAACGGAGGTGAGACAATGGATCTGGGCCTGAAGGGACGGCGCGCGCTGGTGACGGGCGGAACACGCGGGATCGGGCGGTCGATCGCCGAGCACCTGGCGGCGGAGGGCGCGGAGGTGGCGATCTGCGCGCGGGACCGGGCGGAGGTGGCGGCGACGATCAGGGCGCTGGCGGCCAAGGGGAGCAGGGCGAGCGGGCGGGCGCTCGATGTCGCCGATCATGTTGCGCTCGGGCGATGGATTGCCGAGACGGGGCACGAGTTCGGCGGGCTCGACATCGTGGTTTCCAACGTTTCGGCACTGGCGATCGGGCCGGAGGAGGCGTGCTGGCGGGCGGAGTTCGAAACCGATCTGATGGGCACGGTGAAGGCGGTGGAAGCGGCGATGCCGTTCCTCGAGCGATCCGATGCGGCGGCGATCGTGGTGATTTCCTCGGTCTCCGGGCGGGAAGTCGATTTTGCGGCCGGACCGTACGGGGTTTTCAAGGCCGCACTCGTGCATTACGCGAAGGGGCTCTCGTACCAGCTTGCGGGGAAGGGCATCCGGGTCAATGCGCTCTCGCCCGGCAACACCTATTTCCCGGGCGGCGTGTGGCACAAGATCGAGCATGGCAACCCGGAGCTTTACAGCCGGGCGCTGGCGCTCAACCCGACAGGGAGGATGGGCAAACCCGAGGAGATGGCGCGGGCGGCGGTCTTTCTGGCCAGCCCGGCGGCGAGCTTCATCACCGGAACGAACCTGGTGGTGGACGGGGCGTTGACGCGCGGCGTGCAGTTCTGATGGGCACGGTTCTTTACTACTACCCGGGCAATGCGAGCCTGCTGCCGCACATGATGCTGAGGGAGATCGGCGCGCCGTTCGCGCTGCGGCTGGTCGATCGGGCGAAGAATGAGCAAAAGAGCGCGGAATATCTCAGGCTCAATCCGAACGGGCGGATCCCGGTGCTCATCGATGGCGAGCTGGTGCTGTTCGAGACGGCGGCGATCGCGCTGCATCTCGCGGACCGTCATCCGGAGGCGCGGCTCGCCCCTCCCGTCGGGGCGGCGGAGCGGTCGGCGTTCTACAAGTGGATGGTGCACCTGACGAATACGCCGCAGGCGGAGTACCGGGCCTGGTTCTATCCCGACGAGCACGTGGCCGATCCGGCGGCGGCGCCGGCCGTGAAGGCGGCGGCGGGGAAACGGCTGGAAGCGATGTTCGGGCGGATTGCGGCGCAGTTGGATGGGCGGGAGTGGCTGCTCGCTTCCGGATTCTCTGCGGCCGATCTTTTTCTGTTCATGCTGGTGCGCTGGGGCCGGGCGATGCCAAAGCCGCCGCGCGAGATCGCGCCGCTGGGTGCGCATGCGGGGCGGGTCCTGGCGCGGCCGGCGGTCGCGGCGGCACTGGCGGCGGAGGGGATCGCGGCGCCGTTCGTGTGAGCGGTTCAGATGGCACGCGCGGCGCGGAAGGATTCTATTTCGGCGGCGGAAAAGCCGAGTTCGGAGAGGATGGCGCCGGTCTGCTCGCCGAGGGCGGGCACCTTGTCCATGCGCGGGGCGAAGGCGTCCGAGGTGGCGGGAGGAAGAAGTGCCGGAAGCTCGCCGGCGGGCGAGGCGATGCTCTGCCAGCGATGGCGCGCGGCGAGTTGAGGATGCGCCCAGAGTTGCGCCATGTCGTTGACGCGGGCATTGGCGATGCCGGCGGCGTCGAGGCGTGCGCGGAGCTCGGCGCCGGTGAGGGACGAAGAGACGCCGGTGACGATGGGCGCCAGCACTGCTGCATGGTCGATGCGGCTGGCGTTGGAATCGAAGCGCGGATCGGAGGCGAGATCCGGGCGGAGAAGAACGGTCTCGCAGAACTTCTTCCATTCGCGCTCGTTCTGCAGGCCGAGCATGACGGTCACGCCATCCCGGGTGGTGAATGGACCGTAGGGGTAGATGGTGGCGTGTGCGGCCCCGGTGCGGGGCGGCGGAGGCTTGCCTTCGAAGGTGTAATAGAGGGGAAAGCTCATCCATTCGCCGAGCGCCTCGAGCATCGAGACCTCGAGGTGGCTGCCGCGGCCGGTGGCGGCGCGCGAGATCAGGGCGGTGAGGATGCCGCTGAAGGCGTACATGCCGGCGGCGATGTCGGCGATCGAGATGCCGGACTTGGCGGGGTGGTCCGGCGTTCCGGTAACGGAAAGAAAGCCTGACTCGCCCTGGATCAGGAGATCGTACGCCTTGCGATCCCGATATGGTCCGTCGGCGCCGTAGCCCGAGATGTCGCAGAGGATGAGGCGGGGATGGCGAGGGCGGAGTTTTTCCTCCGAGAGGCCGAGCCGGGCGGCGGCGCCGGGTGCCAGATTCTGCACCAGGACATCGGTCATCGCGAGCAGGCGCGAGAGGATCGGGGCGGCGGCATCGTGCTTGACGTCGAGCGTGAGGCTCTCCTTCGAGCGGTTGCACCAGACGAAGTGCGAGGAGAGGCCGCGCACGCGGTCGTCGTAGGAGCGGGCGAAATCACCGCCTTCCGGGCGCTCCACCTTGATGACGCGGGCGCCGAGATCGGCGAGCTGGCGGGTGGCGAAGGGGGCGGCGATGGCATGCTCGAGCGTGACCACGAGCAGACCGTCGAGCGGGCGGGCGGAGGCTGATGGCATGGAAGCGGACGGGTGGGTGGCGGCCGCGCGGGATGCTTGCCGATCATCCTGCTCTTCGTTCATTTTCTCGATCAGTGTCATGGCTTTGGCGGTCGGCGAAGCGATTCAGCCGGAAGCCGTATCGAGCGCGTCATCGGGGCGTCCCATGCGGTGCGGCGGAGCAGATGAGAAGGCGATAGTTGGCGGGATCGAGGATGTGGGCAAGGGCGGCGCCGCAGGGGCCGGTTCCTTGCGGGTTGGTCACGATCAGCCCAGCATCGGGCGTTCAGGGGTGCGGATCAGGGAGGAAAGGCGGATGCGATCGGTGGCGGGATTGGTGCTGGGAGGATTGCTTCTGATCGTCGGCGGAACAGCGGCGCGGGCCGAGAATGCGCTGCTTGCCGAATCGATCGGGCTTGCCGGGCCGGCGCTGTGGCTGAGTTCCGGTGCGCCCGGGATGGTGCTGGTGGTGGTGCGCGGCAACGACAGCATCGTCGAGGGCTACGGCGAAACGGCGAAGGGAAACAATACCGAGCCGAACGCGAAGAGCCTGTTCCGGATCGGCTCGATCACCAAGGTGTTTGCGACTGACGTGCTTGCTTCACTGGTGACGGATGGGACGGTGCGGCTCACCGATCCGTTGCAGAAATATGCGGGCAACGTAATGGTTCCGACCTATGCGGGGGCGCCGCCGATCACGCTGCTCGAACTGGCGACGCACACGGCGGGGCTGCCGCGGGAGATGGGGTTCGCTCCCGACAAGCCGCCCTTCACGTGGCCGACCGAGCCGGAGCGGTGGGCTTGGCTTACGAAGGAAAAGCTTGGTTGGGCGCCGGGTTCCATGGCGGCGTACTCCAATGTCGGGTTCGACCTCCTGGCCGATGCGCTGGCGAATGCGGCGGGGCATCCCTATCCGGAACTACTGCAGCGTTACGTGACGGGGCCGCTCGGGATGCAGGATACGGGCTTCGATCCGACGGCCGAGCAATGCGGGCGGCTGATGATCGGGAGCGGCCTTGGCGGGGCCGGGCCGTGCGTGGCGACGGCGGCGACGGGCGGCGCCGGCGGGCTTTACAGCACCGGGGCCGACATGGCGATCTGGCTCCGTCACAACCTCGATCTCAGCGACCCCGCGTTGCTGATCAGCCATGCGATCTACTGGCCGCGGCAGGCGCTGAAAGCGGCGATCGGCTTCGACGAGGCGGGGCCGATGGCGGGGCTCGGGCTCGGATGGGTGATGACGGCGGCGCGCGGCGCGCAGCCGATGCTGCTCGAGAAGAGCGGTGGCGGCGGCGGGTTCATGAGTTACGTGGCGTTCGCGCCGGGGCGGAATGTCGGCGCGTTCATCGTCGTCAATCGGGTCGATTTCGGGATGTTCGAGGGGCTGACGAAGGGCGTCGACGGCATCATCGCAAACCTGGTGACGCGATAGGGGCGGGGCCGCCGGGACCGGCGGATCCGGGTTCGGCGGGCCGGCCGGTTCGACGACGCAGGCGGCGTCTCAGCGTCGGCGATCACCCCGCTTCCGGCAGGAGCGGATTCGTCATGAGGTCCAGTGGGCGGGCTGCCAGGACCAGGCGCCGGTGTTCGGATTCTTCGACCAGAATCCGGGCATGAAGGTGGTGGCATGATTGCCGCGCGCAATCCACTGCCCGGCGATCCAGTCATAGCCGCGTCC
>JASHOF010000059.1 GCA_030041255.1 Acetobacteraceae bacterium | reverse complement strand
GGGTGATGCCGCAGCGGAGTCGAAATTGATCCTTGCCGCGCTCTCGTCGCATCATGCTCGGCTCGCTGCTTGCGCATTCCTCCGGGCAGGCGCCACGGGGGTCCGAAAAGGGCGAGGCTAAAACGGGCCGCAATCCCTCGCGGCCGACGCGGACAGGGACATGCACCGGTCCGGCTTTCGCAGCTCCGAAGTGGCGTGCCGGCGCCGACGATGATGAGCACTATGTCTACGCCATAGCCCTCTGATCTGCCGCGCCAGCACTCTCGACTTACGCCGTAAGATACGGCGCAGGGCGAACTACTGGTCGATCCGAGGGGGATCGGCGCGCGACGCACCTTCCCAGAAGTGTGATATGGTTGCAGCGGCGCGATTTTCATGGCGCCGCGCGCGGAAGCGCAGCGCGTTGGAATGCTGTCAGAGCACCTTGGGGAGCATAATCCGTGGGGTTTGTCAGATATTCATCCATGAGGGCCGCAAACACCCGCCAGAAGCCGGTAAGGCTGCGGTTTCTCTGGTCTGGCTTGCTCCTGGCTATGGCCGCACAGATTTCAGGATGCGGCTTGGTGCGTTCTAACCAAATCGCTTCGATGACCCCCGAGGAACTGGCGACGGCTTCCGATCGGGACATCTGTCGCGGACTCCTCTTCAACAGGAACAATCCCAACCTCCTCTTCGAGGCCGAAAAGCGAAAACTGGGGGATTGCTCGCAGGATCACTTCCTTTGCGTTTCCTGGGGAGCTGCGCCCGGCTCCCCACAGTACATCCAGTGCAGAACAAACCTCCTGGCCGCATCCCGGACCGCGCCGCCGGCCCCATCACCGGCCCAAGATAAGCCGAAATACTGTACCTCAACCGGTGCCACGGCTGGCGTGACGATGATCTGCCAATGACGGCGGCGGATCGAGTCCGAGAACGGAAGATCTGTGAAGCAGTCGTCCGCGTCCTGGAGACACAGCTCTCCGCCGCCAGGTCGGGAGGATTCAGCCCTGAGGACCCACCCTACCGATCGCAATACGCCGACAACGAGCGCGTGGAATGGGTTACCTCAATTGGCAGCCAGAAATTCGCCATTGAGGTCACTCTGGTGCAGGCAATGGGAGAGCGAATCGCGATGGCAAAGCAACTGGAGGAACTGTCCAAGCCGATCGCCCAAGAGCTCAAGGGAACGCTACCTGTGCCAGGCATTTACGATCTCGTCGTCCAGCCAGGTGCCCTGTCGGGCATCAAGAACAGGCAGCTACCGGCGGTTCGCAAGTGCCTGCTAGCGTGGATTCGGGACGTGGCCCCAATCCTCGGCACGAAGGCGCCGACTCATTTTAGAAGGGAGACGCCGGCCGGCGTCGGCTTTGAAGTCACATTGTACCGCTTCGTGACGCGACGAAACCACGGATGCCTGCGCTGGGCTTACGCCACGCCAGAGAACTTCGAACAGGAGCAGCGAGTTCCCGTCTGCAAGGCGCTGCAAGCCAAGCTACCGAAGCTGCTGCAGTGGCGGGCCAAGGGTGCTGCCGCCGTTCTCGCCGTCGAGACAAGGGACATCGCGCTCTCGGATGAACATTGCGTGGCGGAGACGTTCGTCAGTGAGTTGCGATTACGTGGCGTCGATCTCGATCGGCTCTTCATCATCGACACCACTGTTCGTCAATGGCCGATCTACGGTGTGCGCTCGACGACGCAAGGACATCAAACATGCATCGAAGAGGCTGCCAGTTTTGACGAGCCCGAGCTGTCTGAAGTGGGGTAAATCGGACTGCAAGATAAAAGCGAGTATGGCTGGTGGTAGATTTATCTCTTCAGATCAATAGATTATCCGACAGTGACCTCGACTTAGGAGCTGGCGGTTTTCGAGAAAACGCAAGGGAATCAAAGCCCTTTTCGCCATCCAGGGGTACTCTTGCCGCCTCTGAAACCGTTGGAGTTGGACGGCAAGGGAAAAGCGACACCATCCGGCGCGTGCAAGTGGTTGATGGGTCTCGGTTTTTTTGCCATCCGCTCCAAGTGGCCGGATGGCGGTCAAGGCATTTTCTTCAAGGAATTCAAAGCTCCAACGGCCATCCACCACCATCGGCCTCGGAATTTCGGTCGTGACCGCTTGGGCGCGAGCAGGCCGGACCGCCGCCAGCCCGTCAAGGCTGGCGCGTACCGCGCCACCGCTTCGCGGCTCCGACCTTGACCGGCTGACGCCGGCCCGGCGAGGGCTTGCCAAGCGATCAAGGTTCAAAATGAGCGAGAGCGCTCCCTTCATCACGGATTTGCCGGGAGGGAAAAGAGCGTTGTGGGATAAAGATCGGTCGTTCGTTTGGAGGCCGTGTCGCGCGATGCTCGCGGGATGTCCCGTCCGCGTATCAGCCTGTGCGTCCCGCCCGACGACCTTTACATCACGCCGGAGCCTTGGCCTCGCATTGGCCGGCCGCCGAAGCATGATCTCTCGGCTTGGACCGTCACGGACGATTGGCCCGAGCGCGTGCCGGTCACGCAGGCCGAGGCTGACGTGTTCGAGGCATGGTTCGGCGATCTCTTCGACGAGATGTTCGGGACCTGCCGATGATCTGAACGGAGCTTCGCCATGACCACGCCCTTGCGCGCCGCCCTCTACCTGCGCGTCTCGACGGCGCGGCAGGCCGAGCACGATGTCTCGATCCCAGACCAGAAGCGCCTGGGCGAAGCCTATTGCGCCTCACGCGGGTACGAACTGGTCGAAACCTATGTGGAGCCGGGCGCGTCGGCCACGAACGACCGCCGGCCCGAGTTCCAGCGGATGATCGAGGCCGGCAGCAGCAAGCCCACTCCGTTCGACATCGTGCTGGTTCACTCGTTCAGCCGATTCTTCCGCGATCACTTCGAGCTCGAGTTCTACGTTCGCAAGCTCGCGAAGAACGGCATCAAGCTGGTCTCCATCACCCAGGAGATCGGCGACGACCCGATGCACGTCATGATGCGACAGATGATGGCGCTGTTCGACGAGTACCAGTCCAAAGAGAACGGCAAGCACACGCTACGCGCGATGAAGGAGAATGCCCGCCAAGGCTTCTGGAACGGCTCCCGCCCGCCGATCGGCTATCGCGTCATCGCGGCCGAGCAGCGCGGCGCGAAGGTCAAGAAGAGGCTCGAAATCGACCCGCTGCACGCCGATACAGTGCGGCTGATCTATCGCCTGGCGCTGGAGGGCGACGGCAAGTCCGGCCCGATGGGCGTGAAGGCGATCGTGAGCTATCTCAACGCGCGGCGCATCTTCACCCGCGACGGCGGCCGGTGGGGCATCGGGCAGCTCCATAAAGTGCTGACGCGGACAACCTATGTCGGCTGCCACGAGTTCAACAGGAGCAGTCCCAAGAACGGGCGGAAGCCGGCCGGCGAGGTCGTGACGGCCGAAGTTCCGCCACTGATCGACCAGGCGACCTTCGATGCCGTGCAGGCGCACCTGCGCGCCAGGAACCCGAAGGTCACGCCGGCGCGCGTGGTCAGCGGCCCCACCCTCCTTACCGGCATCTGCTTCTGCGCCGCCTGCGGCGGCGCTATGACGCTCAGGACCGGCAAGGGCGGGCGCTATCGCTACTACACCTGCTCGATCAAGGCGCGGCAGGGTGAGACCGGCTGCAAGGGCCGCTCGATCCCGATGGAGAAGCTGGACGACCTGGTTGCCGGCCATATCGAGGACCGATTGCTTCAGCCGGAACGGCTTGAGGAAGTGCTGGCCTCCGTCCTCGACCGCCGACAGGAGCGCACCGAGCGTCGCCGGGAGCATATCGCCGAACTGAACCAGCGGGCCGTGGAGGCCAATCTGCGGCTCAGGCGGCTTTACGACGCGATCGAAAGCGGCGTCGCCGATCTGGACGACCCGGCGCTCAAGGAGCGTATCGCCGGCCTCAAGTCGGTCCGCGATCAAGCCCAGGCCGAGGAGGAGCGAACGGCCGCCGCGCTCGAAAGCAACAGCCATCAGACCATCACCCCCGCCATGGTCCGGAAGTTCGCTGCTACGGCCCGCGAGCGGATACGGATTGCTGGCGGCGGCTATCGCCGCGACCACCTTCGGGCGCTCGCGCAGCGCGTCGAGGTCGCCGACGGTGAGGTCCGAATTATCGGATCGAAGAGCAATCTACTGCACACGCTGACTGCCGCACCCAGCGCGCGGCCGGCCACGTTTACAGTTCGCAGTTCTGTTCCGAAATGGCGTCCCGTGCGGGATTCGAACCCGCGTTGCCGCCGTGAGAGGGCGGTGTCCTGGGCCTCTAGACGAACGGGACCAGCGGCCTGTTTCTAATGGAGCCCCTGCCCTGCCGCAAGCAGCGGGCGGCTCAGCGCGAAAGGCCGACCCGCAGCAGCACGCGCCCGCTCGCGGGATCAATCACCACGACGCGGTCCGGCTCCCCGCCGCCCTGCAAGGCCAGGGCAAGCCCGTTCGCAACCCGCGTCATCGCCACGATCCGGCTGCCGGCCGGCTCATCGAGCGCCGCTTGCGGCGTGGCGGCACGGGGGGTCCCAAGCGTGGACAGGCCGCGGGCGATCAGCACCACGAGCGTCGTCGTGCCGGCCACGATCAGGACGCCCATCACCACCACGGCAACCTTCAAAATCCGCATCCCCGGCCCGATCTCCGGTACCCGTTGACCGGCCTCTTTCCCCATGTCCGAGTCTTCCTCCGCTGCCCGTCGCTTTCGCATCCTGGCCCCACCCCAAGCGGCGGGACGGCGCGCCGACCGCTTCCTCGCCGATGAAATCGGCAGCCTCTCCCGATCGCGCGTCAAGGCGCTGATCCTCGCCGGATACGCCAGGCGGGACGGAGCCGTGCTCTCCGACCCTGCCGAGGCGGTGCGCGCCGCCGCCTGCTACTCCCTGGAGGCGCCGCCACCAACTCCGGCCCTGCCGGTGCCACAGGCGATGCCGCTTGCGATCCTCTACGAGGACGCCGAACTGATCGTCCTCGACAAGCCGGCCGGGCTGGTCGTGCACCCGGCTCCCGGCAATCCGGACGGCACTCTCGTCAACGCCCTCCTCGCCCATGCGGGCGCATCACTCCGCGGCATCGGCGGCGTGCTTCGCCCGGGGATCGTGCACCGCCTCGACAAGGACACCTCGGGGCTGATGGTGATCGCCAAGACCGAAGCCTCGGAGGCGGCCATCGCGACCGCGTTCAGGAACCGCACCATCGAGCGCTCCTACCTCGCGCTCTGCTGGGGCGTGCCGGCCCCGGCCGCCGGAGAAATCTCGGGGCCGATCGGCCGCGACCCCAGGGAACGCAAGCGCATGGCCGTGCGCGCGGGAGGCAAGCCGGCGCTGACCCGCTACCGCGTCATCGAGAGCTTCTCCGCGGCGGCCGCCCTTCTCGAGTGCCGCCTCGGCAGCGGCCGGACCCACCAGATTCGGGTGCATCTGGCACATGCCGGCCATCCGCTGATCGGGGATCCGGTCTACCTCCGCCGCGTGCCCCCGGCCGCGCGCAGCCTGCCTGAGGCGGGGCGGCAGGCTGCCCTGGACTTTCCCCGCCAGGCCCTGCACGCGGCGTCCCTGGCCTTTCCCCACCCCACGGGCGGCCGGCCGCTCGCCTTCAAGACCCCGCCGCCGGCGGACTTCGCCGCCCTGCTGGCCGCCCTGGGCCGGAGGCCGGCGCCAGCCGGATAGGTCAATAATCTTGACAGGACCGCGTTAGTCCCATATACAACATCGCGTCCGGTTCGGCCGGGTGCGCGGGCCGGATGGCGAGGCAGTTGCCGCCTTTTAAGGGGCAATGGTCCTTCGGCCTGGAATAGACTGCACCCCTAGCGCGTCTTGGAAGGATGGGTTCCCGTGCCGTCCGCGGCGGGACTCAGACGCTTCAGTGAAAGGAGCTGCCCATGGCTGCAGCCGTCATGAATCTCCTCCCGGAGGGCAACCTCTCCCGCTACCTCCAGGAAATCCGGAAGTTTCCCATGTTGACCGCGGAGGAAGAGCTTTCCCTCTCGCGGGCTTGGCGCGAGCATGGAGACATCGAAGCCGCCCACAAGCTGGTCACGTCACATCTGCGCCTGGTGGCCAAGATCGCCATGGGCTATCGCGGCTATGGCCTGCCGCTCGGCGAACTGATCAGCGAAGGCAATGTCGGAATGATGCAGGCGGTGAAGCGGTTCGATCCGGATCGCGGCTTCCGCCTCGCCACCTACGCCATGTGGTGGATCCGCGCCGCCATCCAGGAGTACATCCTGCACTCCTGGTCGCTGGTGAAGATGGGCACCACGGCGGCGCAGAAGAAGCTCTTCTTCAACCTGCGCCGGATCAAGGGGCAGATGCAGGCCATCGATGACGGCGACCTGAAGCCCGAACAGGTCAGCAAGATCGCCGAGATGCTGAACGTTCCGGAGCAGGACGTGGTGAGCATGAACCGCCGCCTGGCGGCGCCGGACCATAGCCTGAATGCGCCGCTGCGCAGCGACAGCGAGGGCGAGTGGCAGGACTGGCTGGTCGACGAGACGGAAAGCCAGGAGAGCGCGATGGCCGAACGCGAGGAGATGGGCGACCGCAAGGCGCTCCTCGCCAACGCGCTGGAGACGTTGAACGAGCGCGAGCGGCACATCCTTCTCGAGCGGCGACTCAAGGACAACCCGACCACGCTCGAGGAGCTTTCCCAGCAGTACGGCATCTCCCGCGAGCGCGTGCGCCAGATCGAGGTGCGGGCGTTCGAGAAGCTGCAGAAGGCGATGAAGGCGAAAGTGGCCGAGCGCAGGCTGGCCGCGCAACTGACGCCCGCTCAGGAGGATTTGGCTTCCCCGGCCTGATCGGCCCCCGGGTCGAGTTCCCACGCCTCGACGAGGCTTGCCCGCTCGGCCCTGAGCCGGGCCGCGCGGGCGGCGGCGGCGCCGTCCATCCCGACCCTGAGGAAGAGCGGAGCGAGTTCGCTCGCGAGCCAGCCGCCGGCGCCGGCAAGCCACGCCGCGCCGAGCACCGCCGGGTTGCCGAGCATGTCGAGCGCGGCGCCCAACCCGCCGCCGCCCGACCAGAGCGAAGCGAGCGGGCGGACCGAAGCCGCCAGGCCCGCCAGCAGGACCGAGCGCGCCATCGGCTTGCCGGGCGCGTGGTCGAGCGCCAACGCCAGCAGGCCGGGGGCGAGCAGGAACGCGATGAGGAGCGCCGGGCCGGGAACGAGAGCGGCTGCGACGCCGCACAACAGCCCCTGCAGCCAGGCATAGGAACGCTCCGGATGAGACGCCTTGCCGACGAGATCGGGTGCCACCGAGGCGGACTGGCGTGGCACCGGCGCTACCCGAAAGCCACCATGACCAGCATCAGGGCAACCGCCGCCAGGCCGGCGCCGGCGGCGATCTCCTGCCCGAGATGGCGGGCCTTCTCGGCGCGAAGGGACGCCCCGGCCGCGATTCGCGCCAGCTCATCGTCGATCCGCTCGAGCGATCGCCGGGCCTCCTTGAGCCCCTCCATGTCCCTGGCGCGCGCCACCGGGTCTTCGATCACCGTCAGCATGGCGGCGAGATCACCGCGCCCCGCCAACGCGGAAAGCTGCTCCTCGACGGCTTTGCGCCGGCTTCGCTCCTTCCAGCGGCCGAGCAGCGGCGCCGCCGCCTCGGCGAGCCAGCGGGCCAGGCCGGGCAGCGGGCCGGCCCGCATCGAAGCCTGGAGGCTGGCGAAGATACGGAGCGATATCAACGCCTTCTCGGGCGCCTGTGTCGCCGGCGCCAGGCGCGTCAGGGGCGACTCGAGGCCATTTGGGGCGCGCGCCAGGAGGAAGGCGGCAATCTCGGCATCCATCGGCGGGTCGCCCCGCCGGTTCGCCTTGCCGCCCGCTTCGTCGAGGGCGGCGAGGAGCGCCGGCAAGCTCACGGCCACCGCTTCGCCGACGAGCGGACTGCGACAAGGCAGCAGCGGGTTCAGGATATAACCAAGCCGCTTCAGCCCGCCGCCGATGCCGCCGCGCTGCGCGAGGGCACGGAGCCGCCTCGCCTCCATCGAGAGCGCGGCCGAAGACTCCCGCCCCGGGCGGCAACTCGCCCAGAGAGCGATCGCCTCGACATTGATCAGCTCCGCCATCGGCGCCAGCGCATCGCCTTCCGCCAGCATCGAGCCGAGCCCGTCCGGCCAGAAGGCGATGCCCCGCCAGACCAGCGGTGCCAGCGGGTCGAGCACCGCCACGGCACGCATCAGCAGGAAGGTGTCCGCCCTCTCCTCCCCTTCCGCTGCCTCACGGGCGCGCCGCTCGAGAACCTGTTCCATCGCCTGGGCGAGGGCGGAGTCGCCAAGGCTGCGCCTGAGCCAGCGATCGACCATGCCGAGCCGGAGCAGCCGGATGCCCTGTTGGGGCGCCTCGGCCAGGGCATGCGCGAGCGAGCGTGGCAGGAAGGCTTCCTGGGTGCCGATGAGGAGCGGCTCGGGGGCGCGCCTTGCGGAGTAGTGCGGAGCGCGGCGTGCCCGCCCGAAGGCCGGATCGAGAAGTTCGGCCGGCGACGGGCGCTGCCCCGGATCCTCTGCCAGCATCGCGCGCACGATCCCGGAAAGCGCGCCTGGCAGGCGCTCCTCCCCGGCCATCGCCGCGAAGCTTCCGAGGGCAAGCTTCCGCCGCACGATGGCGTCCGGCTCCTCACCCGCCAACGGCTCCCGCCCCAGCGCCAGCACGACGAGCACGACACCGAGCGCATAGATATCGTCGGCGATGGTGCCGTCACCGCGTCCGGCCGCGCGGCACTGGGCGACGTAGGGCGGTTCGTAGAGAGCGGGCTGGCGGCTTGCGGGTGGCGCCGACCAGGCCGGCCCCAGCACGACCGGCGCATCCGGCGCGCTCTGGAAGAGATTGTCAGGCCGGATCGCGCGATGGGTGACCCCGCGCGCGGCGAGCCGCTCCAGCGCTGCCGCCACCGGCCGCAACACCAGGGCAGAGAGCGCCTCCTGCGGCCAGGCGCGCGGCTGCACGGCAAGGCTTGGCCCGGGCGGGGCCGGCGTGACGACGTAATAGGCGGGCTTCCTGCCTGGAACCCGCGCGGCGCCATGGGCCAGGGGCGCCATCACGCCGGGAATGGGGAGGTTGCCGAGCGCCTGCAGGGCGAGCGCGCGCGGAGCCATGCCGGCCCGGACCTCGATCGCCACGCATTCTTCCGTCGCATCCGCTGCCCGGGCGACGAACTCGGCGGCCCCGTCGAACCCGCTGAGGGGCCGGGCCGGATCGACCTTGTAGAGCCCGGCGATGAGACCTTCGGGCAAAGACGCATCCGCGCTCGGCATCAGGCCGAGTTGACACCCGATTTGGTTTACAAACCGGCAACCGCCCTTTCAGCCCTCGAACGGGTCGCGCACGAGAATCGTATCGTCGCGCTCCGGGCTGGTGGAGAGCAGGGTCACCGGCGCCTCGACGAGTTCCTCGATCCGCCGCACATATTTCACCGCCGACGCCGGCAAATCCGCCCACGAGCGCGCGCCGCGGGTCGAGCCGTTCCAGCCTTCCAACGATTCGTAGATCGGCCGGGCCGTGGCCTGGGCGCCGGGGGCGGCCGGCAGATAGCGACATTCGTCGGCGCCGATTCGATAGGCGACGCAAATCCGAAGCTCGGAAAGCCCGTCGAGCACATCGAGCTTGGTCAGTGCCAGCCCCTGGATGCCGGCCACCTTGACCGCCTGGCGTACCAGCACGGCATCGAACCAGCCGCAACGGCGCCGCCGCCCGGTGACGGTGCCGAACTCGTTGCCCCGATCGCCCAGCATGGTCCCGATGCTATCGGTCAGCTCACTGGGGAAGGGCCCCGCCCCGACCCGCGTGCAGTAGGCCTTGGCGATGCCGAGCACCGTGCCGATGGCGGCGGGCCCGATGCCGGAGCCGGCGGCCGCCATCGCGGCGACCGTGTTGCTGCTGGTGACATAGGGATAGGTGCCGTGATCGACGTCGAGCATCACCGCCTGCGCGCCCTCGAACAGGATCCGCCGGCCTGACCGGCGTGCCTCGTCCAGCCGCTGCCAGACCGGCTCGGCATAGGCGAGGATGCGCGGAGCGAGCGCGAGCAGGCCGGCCAGCACCGCCTCTTTCTCGAAAGTCGGCTGGCCGAAGCCGGCCAGCAGCGTGTTGTGATGGCGGAGCAGCTCGTCGAGCTTGAGAGAAAGCGTTTCCGGCTCGGCGAGATCCGCGACCCGGATCGCGCGGCGCGCGGCCTTGTCTTCATAGGCCGGACCGATGCCGCGCCCGGTGGTGCCGATGCTGAGCGCGCCGCGCGCCGCCTCCCGCGCGCGATCGATGGCGGGATGCATGGGCAGGATCAGGGCGGCGTTCTCGGCGATGCGCAGCCTCTCCGGGGGCACTCTGACCCCCTGGCTTTCCAGGCGCGCAATCTCGGCCAGCAGGGCCTCGGGGTCGATCACCACGCCATTGCCGATGATGCCGAGCTTGCCGCGCACCAGCCCGCTCGGCAGCAGCGAGAGCTTGTAGGTCTGATCGCCGACGACGAGCGTGTGGCCGGCATTGTGCCCGCCCTGGAAGCGCACCACGATGTCGGCCCGGCTCGCCAGCCAGTCGACGACCTTGCCCTTGCCTTCGTCGCCCCACTGCGCACCGATCACGGCAACGTTGGCCACGGTTCAGTTTCCGCCGAGCGGGAGAAGCTCGCTTCCGCGCAGGATGTGGGTGCAGCCGAGCCGGGTCGCCTGGTCATCGCCGTTTCCCAGTGCGGCCAGTGTCGCATAGCCTTCTTCGCGCAACCGGCCGGCCGTCTCGGGGTCGGCATTCGCGGCCAGATAGACCAGCGTCCTTTCCGGAGGCGGCGGAGCGACCCTGAGAAGCGCATCCGAATAGAGCGTGAGCCCGGTGGCCGGCTCACGCTCGCCGCTCAGATAGCGCCCGCCGCGGCCGAGTTCTTCCGTGCGCCCCGGTGTGTAGATCGTCATCGAAACTCCGGTGTGGTAGCGGAAGCCCCGGAACTCGATCGGATCGACGGTGATCCTGAGGCGCGGAGCGAGCTGGCGGATGGCGGCGACCGTGGCCACGAGCTGCTCCGCCAGGAGCGCTGCCGGTTGCGGCAGGGAGGCGGCGGCGAGTGCGGCCAACGCCCGATCGGCCGGCCCCGCCGCCAGCAGGAGGCTGGTCAAGGTGCCGGCGAGCGCGCCCCCGTGCCGCGCCACCGCGGCGGCATCCTTGCGGTCGAGCGCATGCGCCAGCGCCTGCCGCTCTGGGCCGGTCATTCCCGCGGCGTCGATCAGCGCCGGCGCCAACGGCGGCAGGGTCAGGTCGAAGCTGGCCCGTGCGATGCCGATGGCCAGCAGCGCCTCCGCCCCGACCACGACGATCTCGGCATCCGCGGCCGGGTTCGTGCTGCCGATCAGCTCGATGCCCGCCTGGCCGATCTGCCGGTCCGGCGCGATCTGGCTGCCGCGCACGCGCAGGCACTGCCCGGCATAGCAAAGCCTGAGCGGGCGTGACGCATCCGCCAACCTGGTGGCGGCGATGCGTGCTACCTGCGGCGTGATGTCGGCGCGCAGCCCGAGCATGCGCTGGCTTTCCGGATCGGCCAGGCGGAAGGTCTGCTCCGCCACCGCCGCGCCTGATCCGGCCAGCAGGCTATCGGCGAATTCCACCAGCGGGGGCTTGACGCGCTGGTAGCCGTGCGAGGCGAACACCGCCATGACGCGGGCGACCGCCTGCGCTTCCCGTTCCGCCTCGGGCGGCAGAAGGTCGCAGAGGCCGGTTGGCAGCAAGGCCGGGTGCAGCGGCGGATCGTCCGTCATCGGGGTGGGTCTTGACGTGCGGCCCGCGGCTATAGCATCGGCTCCGCGGGCGACAAACCCTGTGCCGGGGAGCTCCGTTGCCTCCCGGGCTTGTTGGAGATGGGGCCCGAGGCCATCATCGCCCGGACCGGCCATCGTGGATCACGCCAGCAGGAGGAAACGTAACATGAGAAGAACGATTCGACCGCAGGGCTGGATTGTCGGCGCGGCCCTGGCCGCCGCTTTGCTGTTGCCCGGTGCCCGCGCCGAGGCAGGGGCAGCCAGCACCGCCTCGGACGGCATCGCGCTCAGCAACTCTTATGCCGGCAATGGCTGGCGGCAGCAGATGCTGAAGATGTGGAACCTCGCGGCCCAGCATGGAATCGCCATCGGCGCCATCGCCAAGACCAAGGTCGTGAACTCCGACAACTCGGCACCGCAGCAGGCGACCCAGATCAGCGACCTGACGCTGCAAGGCTGGAAGGCGATCGTCATCGACGCCGCTTCGCCGACCGCTCTCAACGGCGTCATCCAGCAGGCCTGCAGCGCGCATATCGTCGTCGTCGTGTTCGACAGCCTGGCGACCGCGCCATGCGCCTACAAGGTCGCCTACGACTACGTAGAGATGGGCGAGATCGAAGCCGATTACGTCGCCAAGCATCTCGGAGACAAGGGCACCGTGCTCGAAGTCCGCGGCATCGCCGGCACCTCCGTCGACAATGACATCCACCAGGGCATCGTGCAGGCATTCGCGAAATATCCTGGCATCAAGCTGGTCGGCTCGGTGCACGGCAACTGGACGCAGTCGATTGCGCAGAAGGAGGTTGCGGGCATCCTGCCCACGCTTCCCAAGGTCGATGCGGTGGTGACCCAGGGCGGTGACGGCTATGGCACCTTCCAGGCCTTCAAGACGGCCGACCGGCCGACACCGCTGATCATCATGGGCAACCGCCAGGACGAACTGGCGCTTTGGAAGCAACTCGCCGGCGGGCCCGGAGGCTACCCGACGATGTCGCTTTCCTCCGCGCCCGGTGTCTCTTCGATTGCGTTCTGGGTGGCCCAGCAGGTGCTCGCGGGTGTCACTGTGCCGAAGACGGTGCACGTGCCATTGCTCATCATTCGCGCCAACGATCTCGATGCCTGGCTCAAGGCGGTGCCGCCGGGCGGCGTCTCGACGCCGCTTTACGGCCAGAAATGGACCGAAGACCTGATCGCGGCCAATCTCGGACATTCTGCTCTGCCGCAATCGCCGATTCCGACAGGGGTTCCTTAAAGTTCAGCACGCCGGCGATGGCGACGGACAACGCTCCGTTCGTTCGCCTCGCCGGCATTCGCAAGAGCTTCGGCGCCGTGCAGGCGCTTGCCGGCGTCGATCTTTCGATCCCGGCCGGCCGGATGGTCAGCGTGGTGGGCCATAACGGGGCCGGAAAATCGACCCTGATGCAGGTGCTGGCCGGCACCCTGGCCGCGGACGGGGGCGAGATCAGGATCGGCGGGGTGGAACGGCGGGCGGGATACGACGTGCATGCGGCGCAGGCGCTCGGCATCCGCTGCGTTTTCCAGGAGCTTTCGCTCTGCCCCAATCTCAGCGTCGTCGAGAACACCCGCGTGGTGCATCCGGGGCTCGGCGGCTTCGGCTGGCGGCGCCGCTGCCGCGCCCTGATCGTCGAAGCGCTCGAGGCGATATTTCCCGGCCATGGCATCGATCCGGACCGGACGGCAGGCGAGCTTGCCATCGGCCAGCGGCAGATGGTGGAGACCGCGCGGGCTTTCACCGAGGCGGGGACAAAAGTGCGGCTCGTCATCCTCGACGAGCCGACCGCTTCGCTCGATGCCGACGCCGCTTCGCACCTTCTGCGCTTCACCGGAGCGGCGCGCGCCAAGGGCATCGCACTCGTCTTCATCTCCCATCGGCTGCCGGAAATTCTCGGCCATGCGGACGAGGTCGTCGTGATGCGCGACGGAGAGGTGGCCGGCGGCGGCGCGGCGCGCGACTTCACCGAGGAGCGGCTCGTCGAGCTGATGGGGGTTGTGCGCGAAGCAGCATCCGAGGGCGGAAGGGCAGAGGCGAGCGTCGGGGCGCTCAGGGTCGAAGAGGCCGGCACGGCCGGCGGGCGCTTGCCGCTCCGCCTGCATGCCGGAGAAATCGTCGGCCTTGGCGGCCTCGCCGGACACGGCCAGCGCGCCGTGCTGCAGGCGGTGTTCGCCGCCGCCCATGGCAGGGAGGGTCATTGGCGGGTCAGGGGATCGGTTGCCTATGTCAGCGGGGATCGGCAGAGCGAGGGGATCTTTCCGCTCTGGTCGGTTGGCCTCAACACCACCGTGAGCAGGCTTCGGGCGCTGGCGCACGCAGGCATCATCAGCCTCTGGTCGGAACGAACCCTCGCCGAGGAATGGCGGCGGCGGCTCGAGATCCGCACCCCCGGGATCGACCGGCCGATCAGCAGCCTTTCCGGCGGCAACCAGCAGAAGGTGCTGCTCGCCCGGGCCTTGGCCTCCGCCGCCGATACGATCCTGTTCGACGATCCACTGCGCGGCGTCGATGTCGGCACCAAGCGCGAGCTTTATCGCCACGTCGCCGAGGCGGCGCGGGCCGGCAAGGCCTTCCTCTGGCACACCACCGAAAACATCGAGCTCGAGAACTGCGATCGCATCTATGTCTTCCACCGCGGCACGATCACCGACGAGATCCCGCGTGCCGAGCTGTCCGAGGAACGGCTGATCCGCGCCTCTTTCGCGACCGGAATGTCCGGCGCAACCGGAATGTCCGGTGCACCCGGAATGTCCGGTGCTCGCTGAAATCCGGCTCCCGCCGGCATCTCCCCGTGTGCTGCTGCCCGCCGCCGCACTGGCGGCGATGCTGGTCCTGATCTTCGCGATGGAACCCAGGGCCATGAGCTATTTCGGGCTCACCCTGCTGTTGAATTTCGCGCTGCCTGCCGTGTTCGCCGCCACGGCGCAGATGGCGGTGATCGCCGCCGGAGACATCGATCTCGGGCTCGGTCCGTTCATTTCCCTGGTGAATTGCCTGGCGGCGACGTGGCTCACCACGCGCCCCGCCGCCGGTATCGTCGCACTCGCACTGCTGGTTGCCGCCTATGCCGCCATCGGTGCCTTGATCCATCTCCGGCGACTGCCCTCGATCGTGGTCACTCTCGGCGCTTCCTTCGTATGGCTTGGCCTGGCGCTCCTGGTGCTGCCCACCCCGGGCGGCAGCGCACCGGCCTGGCTGACCACCCTGCTCGCGGTGCATCCGCCCGGAGTGCCGCTGCCGGTCCTGGTCTCGATCCTGGTCGGCCTGATCGGCTGGCTGCTCCTGATGCGCACGTCGTACGGAACGGTGCTGCGCGGCATCGGCGGCAACCCGCGGGCGGTGGCGCGCGCCGGTTGGTCGCTGCTCGGCGGGCGGGTGGCGCTGTACGCGGCAGCCGGCATCCTTGGCGTCCTTGCCGGGCTCGCCCTCACCGGTCTCAACACTGCCGGTGATGCGACCGTCGGCACCCAGTACACCCTGGTCTCGATCGCCGCCGTGATCGTTGGCGGCGGCGAGTTCGTCGGCGGCATCGTCTCGCCCGCCGGCGCCGTCATCGGCGCCTGGATCATGCTGCTGACCGGCTCCCTGCTCTCCTTTCTGGATATCTCGACCGACTGGCAGTTGAGCGTGCAGGGCGGCATCCTGATCCTCGTTCTCGGCCTGCGTGCGCTCGAACAGTGGCGGGCAGCATGAGGGAACGCATCGCGACCGCCCTCGAGAGCAGACCCTGGATCTGGTCGTTCGCTGCCGCGCTCCTGGTCTGGATCGCGATTGCCGCCAGCGTCGCCGGCCATGGCGCCATGGCAACGATTGCCGTAGCGCTCCAGTTCGCGACCTTTTTTGCCATCGTCGGAATCGGCCAGATGCTGGTGATCGCGGCGGGTCCGGGCAACATCGACCTCTCGATCCCTGGCGTGATGACGATCGCGGGTTATCTCGCGATGGGGCTGATGGCCGGGGCCAACTCCGGCCTCGTTCCCGGCCTGCTGGTCGGGCTCGGCGTCGGGTTTGCGGCCGGTGTCTTCAACATCGTGCTGATCGACGCTTTGCGCATTCCGCCGATGATCGGCACCCTCGCCTCCGGGTTCGTTTTCCAGTCGATGGCGATCGCCTATTCCCGCCACTCGCACGCCAAGCCGGCGCCGCTGCTGGTCGATTTCGTCTCCGCCCGCCTGCTCGGAATTCCGCTGATCGCCCTCGTCTTCATGGCGCTCACCGTGCTGGCCGCTTTCCTGCTCCGCCGCTCGCTGTTCGGCCGCTCGGTGCTCGCGATCGGCCAGAACCGGGAGGCAGCCCGGCTGGCCGGGCTTGCGGTCAGGCCGACGCTCGCCCTCGTCTATCTCGCCTCCGGCATTCTCGCCGCGCTCGCCGGCATTCTGCTCTCCGCCTATTCCGGAGGTGCGGCCCTCAACATGGGCGAAGACTATCTCCTGATGTCGATCGCCGTCGTGGTGCTCGGCGGCACCTCGATCGCCGGCGGCCAGGCGAGCCCGGCCGGACTCTGGGGCGCGGCCATCCTGCTCGATCTCGTGGTGACGATGCTGAACGTGCTCGGCGTCGGCGCCGGGCTGCGCTTCGTCGTCACCGGCATCATCATCATCGGCGTGCTCGCCCTCGCACGCGGCCCCGAGGCACGATACTGAGCCGAATGCGTCATCCGAGGCCGGCTGCCTGCACGACCAGGAACAAACCTGCCGCGACGATGACCGCCCCCGTCGCCTGCGCGACGCGCTCACCGGCCGGGGCGAGACGTTCGAGCGTGATGGCTGCCGCCACCGCCGCCATCGCGCTGAGATCCATGACCCCGATGACGAGCAGAATCGCCGTCAGGCCGCCACAGCAATAGCTGCAGTGGCGGCCGAGACGGAGTCCGTATCGCCAGGCCGTGCTCCACGCCGTGCCCCGGGTCGTGCCTGTATCCGCCGGCAACGGGCGACCGCGCCCTGCTGCCTGCCGGCAGCAGGCAAGGTGATGCGCCTTCCAGGCCGTGAACTGGAGCGCACCGGCGATCAGGACGACCAGGCCGGCCGCGAGCGGGGCGGCACGCGCCAGCGGGGGCAGCCCCGTCTCGGCCAGCGCGAGCAGCGCGCCCAGGGGAAAGGCAACCATTCCGAACCCGGTCCAGACGACGAAGTAACCAGCGCCCACCAGCGCGGTCCGCACACCGAGCCGCGCCTCGCCTGCAGCGGCGACGGCCTCGCGGTAGCGGTGCAGCATCGGGACCAGGGACGGCAGCATCATCGCGACCATCATGAGGACCCACATGCCGAGGAAGGAGGAAGCGGCGCCGGCCCAGCTCTGTCCCGGCATCGGCGTCCACGGCATCGACATGATCCGGCCGCCGCACATCGGCATTCCGCCCATCGTCGAGCCGGATGCGCACCAGAGGATCGTTCCCGCCGCGCTGCCAGCGAACAGCAGCGCCGAGACGCCAAGGAATGCACGCTCCGAAGCCTGCGCGGACGCCATGCGCCGTTCCCCCGTTCTCCCAGGGACACCCACGACGTGGCTCAGCGCTTTTCGTACTCGTCATGGCGGCGCCACCAGATGCCTTTCTCGTTCCGCCCCTTGGGGGCGCGGTCGAGCCACTGATACGCGCCCCAAAGGCCGTCCAGTCCGCGCGCATAGGCGGAATAGGTGTGATAGACGGCGCCGTCCTCGAGCACGAATGCGCTCATGCCCGGCCTTTCGCGCGCGTATGTGGGCGCATCGGTTCCGCATGTGGCCGCGAACCGGGCAACGGGCTCCGGCGCCGGTTCTCTGTCCATCACGTGGCTGCCGCGCCGGTAGTTGTATTCGACGTCACCCTGGCGCTGCTGCTGCTCGGTGAACGCGATGTTGAAGTCGAAGTTGAAGTCGCCGCCGAGCGAGGACGCCCAGGGGAACGTCCAGCCCATCCGCCGCTTGTACTCCTTGAGCTTCGCGAACGACGCCCGCGACACTGCCCACAGCATCACGTCATGGTTGGCAAGGTGAATCGCGAACCCGTTGAAGCCATCCGCGATCATCGAGCAGGAAGGGCATCCCGCCGTGTAGTCGGGCCCGAACATGAAATGATAGACCAGGAGCTGCGAGCGCCCTCTGAAAAGGTCTGCCAGCGAGGCGTTGCCCTCATCGGTCTCGAATCGATACGCCTTGTCGATCCGGACCCACGGCAGCTCCTGTCGCCGCCGTGCCAGCTCGTCGCTCCGCCGCGTGAACTCCTTCTCCGCCCCGAGCAACTCGAGCCTTGCTCTCAGCCACTCATCACGTGTCCCGGTCGCATGTGTGGTCATCGCACTTTTCTCCCGTCGGTATCCTGCGCCGCTCGCTCCGTTCTCGACACGACGCGCCGGTTGGCCGTCGCGACAGAGGTTAGGGCCGGGTAACGAACGGTGGGAGTGACAAGTGTGGCGGGATTCGGATGGTGCCTCGGTTCGAACCTCTGCTCCGGGCGGTCAACGGCCGTTCCAGCAGTGCGGAGACCACGCCCGGATGGCGCCCTTGGCAGCCGGCAACCGACCCGAACTGTCTGCCCGGCCGGGCTCGCGGAGCGGCCGCGCGCCGTCCCGGTACTTTGCGAAGCGATGCGCCTCCGCGAGAACCCGCCCGGCAGGCGCGCGCCGGGCACAGTGGGAGAATTCAGAAAAATCCTGGATTTGTCGTCTCATTCCCGGAGGGTGGACCGCGATCGTGTACGACCGGCCGTGCCCGGCATCGACGATGCGATTCCGGCCATCGGAAGGAACAGATGATTCTCCTGGCCGGCTCCGCACGCTTTGCAGGCAGCGTGCGGTCCTCAGAGGATCGGGCCGGAGCGTGGCACGATCTCAGGTGCGGCCGAGCTGCCTTCGTAGCGGGTCGTCGTCGTGAGGTAGGGCGGCACGTTCCCCTTGGTCACGAACTTGAGGCCGGTGTCGATATCCGCGGCCCCGATCAGCCCGCCCGAAACCTTGTACGCAAACATCTCCATCACCGTGTAGAAGCCCTGCAGGTACGGCTGCTGATCGATCGTGAACTCGAGATAGCCGTCGCGGATTCCGGTCAGAGTCTTCGGCAGCAGATCGAATCCCCCGGCCACTATCCCCTTCTTGCGCAGGCCGTATTGCTGCATGACCTCCCCGAGCAGCCAGGTGCTGCCATCGACAGTGAACATGCCTTTGACATCCTGGTGGCCGAGGTACCAGGCGCGCATCGACGACAGTTCCTCGCCCGAAGTCGGACCGGTGGCAATTTCCACCGTCTGGATCTTCGGATTGAGTTTCTGGATCGCAGCGCGCGCCCCGTCGAGGCGCGGCTGGATGTTGAGCTGACCGGGGGTTGCGATGAAGAGTGCCACGAGTCCCCCATCGACAAGGTGGGAAATCCGTATGCCCTCGAGGTACCCCGCCTGATAAAGATCCTGGCCGATATAGGCGAGCCGCTTGTTCGGGCTGCCCGGCGGCGCATCAGCATTGTAGCTGAAGACCGGGATGCCGGCAGCAAGCGCGCGCTCGGTCGGCTCGTTGAACCCCGTCGGATCGACGATCGAGACCCCGATCGCATCCGCCTTGCCGGAAACCGCCGCGTTCATCGCGTTCACCATTTGCGCGACGTCGCTGATCTCCGATCCCGTCCATTGATAGGTGCAGCCGAGCAGCGCGCACGCATCCTCGATGCCATAGATGGTCGGCACGAAGAACGGGTTCGTCGTCACGTGATTGATGAACGAGAAGCGCCAGCTCGGATGGGCGGGGAA
The DNA here is from genome assembly GCA_030041255.1 of Acetobacteraceae bacterium. Classification (GTDB taxonomy): domain Bacteria; phylum Pseudomonadota; class Alphaproteobacteria; order Acetobacterales; family Acetobacteraceae; genus JAKAWQ01. The sequence continues at coordinate 689 of JASHOF010000059.1, read as the reverse complement.
TGCTCCGCCGCCGGCAGCGCGGGCGGCTCCAGGCGCCGCGGCCAGAAGCATCGCGGCGGAAGTGGCCCCGATCCCGTGCATCATCGCCCGGCGCGGCAGGCGCTGGGCTACGTCCTCGATCAGCTTCCGGTCCGGATTGTCGGTCATGATCGTTCCTCCTCTTACTTTTCTGGACGACGGATGCATTATCCAGCACATTTTGAGCCCTCCGCGCCAGCTATTCCGCCTTGCCGCTATGGCGTGTTACCCCGCATCGACGCGGGATGCCCATCGAGCTTGAGCGAGCCGACCCGCACCAGCTTATCGCCCTCGCGGTGCAGGATATCGATGTCGGAATCGAGGTAGTTGCCCACGTAGAGATACTCTCCGTCAGGGCTGAAGGCCGCGCCTTCGGCCAGAGCGCCGACATCGGTTTGCGACACCTTGCGCACCTCTTTGCCGTCGATCTTCAGCAGCGACACATAGGAATGGTCGTGGTGGAAGAAGGCGGTCTTGGGAACGTTGCCCACGCCGTTGAGGATGATCGATGCGGCGTACTGGCCGGTCGGGCTGATCGCCAGCCCCTCCGGTCCGTCACCCACCACCACCTGATCGACCACGCGCGGCGGGTTCATCTGCATGTCGATCACCGCCACGGTATCCACCTGGCCGTCCGACGCACCGCCGTTGCCGTTGTTGTTGACGAGGCC
>JASHOF010000006.1 GCA_030041255.1 Acetobacteraceae bacterium | reverse complement strand
CGATGGTGCGGGACAACCGCCACGACTCTGCCTATCTGTTCGGCGCCATCTGTCATGCGCGCAAAGTCGGCGCGGCGATCATCATGCCCGCGGTCAACGCTGAGGCAATGGCCGAGCATCTCAAGGAAATCAGTGTCCAGGTGGCCTCAGGTGCGCACGCCGTCGTGCTGTGTGACGGCGCCGGCTGGCACCAGCCAGGCGAGCGACTGCGCGTCCCCGACAACATCACTCTGTTGCCTTTGCCACCCTACTCGCCGGAACTCAACCCGATGGAGAACATCTAGGATTATCTCCGCGGCAACAAGCTGAGCCGGCGAGTTTGGGCGAGCTACGAAGCCATCCTCGCAGCCTGCAAAGATGCCTGGCTGTTCCTCATCGACGATCCGAAACGCATCGATACGATCTCGCATCGATCATGGGCATCGGTCAATCTTTGAGTCGGCTGGTATTACACGCCAACGCCGGAGCGCCAATCCGCGCTACACCCCAGGACTCCCGTCGCTCTCCTCTAAAAGAGGGAGGTAACTTCGGGCTAAGCCGCCATGCGCGCCACAACGCCTTCCGCCAGCAGCTTCGCGATCTGCTCGCCCTCATCCGCCTCCGGCAGCCGCTCCCAGAGCGCCGCCTCGGCTGCGGTTGCGACACGGAACAGCCCCGGCAGGCCCGGCGCAAACAGCACGGCCTCCTGCGGCCGTCCGATAGGCGGCAACGGTGCCCCCCGCAATGCCGCCAGCACCTGAGCAGGATCGGCATGGAACCAGACGAGCGACGCATGCGGGCCACGGTCGACCATTCGCCCGCTTTCCGTTCGCTGCACGGGCACGAAACCCTCGGCCCCGGCCTTCGCCTGCGCCATCGCCTGCGCCATCCGGCACAGCGTCAGCGCGTGCGACGGTTCGGGCAGGCGCTGCGCCAGGAACGCGAGCAAGCGTTCGCTCTCGGCGGCGAGGAACCACGCGAGCCCGCCGCCCGCATCGACATACTCGGAAACGAGACGCGCTCGTTCCTCGTCCGGCAGCACCGTCATCACCGTGCGCGCCGCCATGATCGCCCGGCCCTCGCACCACGATCGCCGAACCGACAAGGTAAAGCGAAACCCCGGCGAATCCGGATCGATCGGACAGGTCTTCGCGCCGGCGAGCGTACGGCCGAGACTGGACTGAAACAGAGCCAGTGTCCCGCTCATGCACCGGCTGCCCCGTGATGGCGGCGCCAGATGGCCCGCGCGCGTTCCAGTTGGGCGACCACCCCGTCCGGACCGAGCCGGCCCAGGTACTCATCGAGGATCTCGAACACCACGCCGCCGATCTTCGGCGCCCTCGCCAACGTCAGTTCCAGGAGGTCCCACACTTCCTCCGCCACCGCCCCGTCATGCGCGTCCATGTAGAAGCCCTCGCGCCACGAGCCGCCGGCCACATGCACCTCGCCCACCCGATCCAGCCGCACCCGCTCCAACGCGGCCGCCGCGTCGAAGCCGAGATTGCGCCCGTTGCAGAGCACGTTGTGAAGGTCGAGCAACTGCAGGCAGCCGGACAACTCGATGATGCGTTCCATCAGCCCGAACTCGTCCTCGATGTCCGGATCGGAAGGCAGGTCCTTCAGGTAGTGCGCCGGGTTCTCCAGCAGGAACGGCACCCCGTAGCGGCGCTGGATGGACGCCGCCCGCGTGGCGACCATCCTCGCCGCCTCGTTTGTGGGCGGCAGCGGGAACGGCACGCCGGTGCCGATCGGCCGGCCTTCGTCGCTCAGCACCATCTGGAACTGCAGGTGCTCGCTGTACCAGCGGAACGGCCAGTCGCGGGACAGCCGGTCCATCATCGAGAGCGCCGGCTCGTACATGCCGTGCGCCGAGCCGATCGATAGCGAGACGCCATGCATCACCACCGGCAGTCCCTCGCACCGCCGCTCTGCCTCGTCGTATGGCGACGGATCAGGCACGAGCCTAGCGACACCGCCGCGGATTTCCTCGCGATGGAAGATTTCCGGCGTGATCTCGACGAAATCGAGCAGGTCAACCGTGTAAAGGGCGGCCGGCAGCGCCAGGTGGCAGCCGAACCCGACGCCAAGGGGCTCCGGCCTTTCCGGAGCCGCCACCACCGTCGTCCCGGCAGCCCCGGGCTGGCTCAGCCGGGCGTCGTCTCCAGCGACACCACGCCGAGCTTCTTCAGATCGGCACCCGGCTCGCGGTCCGCACTCGGTTTCAGCTCCAGCGCCAGATAGGCCATGATGCCACACTCGATGGCATTGTTTTGCCGCAGGATGGCATCGACGATATCGATGACCTGTTGGCGGGTCTGTCCCCGCGTCTCGAGGGCGGCCTCAACCCTGACCGGCGTCGGCTTTCCGCAGGCCATTTCATTCCCTCCTGAATTCGGGTCACGTTTCGCTGTCCCGGCACAGCCCCAGCCGCAGCGACACCTTGGATGCGCCGGATCGTACCGATCGCGTATCGTAACCCGCCATCGTCCAGGACGCAACAACTATCCGCCCTGCTCACGCGTTGCCGATCCCGGAACGATCGGGACCGGCAGCGGAACGGATCGGGCAGGCCATCGGCCCCGGTCATCCGCTCTGTCGCCGCCCGCTCACGAAATTTCCGGCAGTGGCCCTGTGCACCTCGATCGAGCGCGCGGATCGTGTGGCCGAGCGCGGGCTCCGGGCACCGGGCCTGGCCTCCCCGGGGTTGCGGGTGCGCGCCGGGTGGGGAGACTGCGCCGTCCGCCGAAAGGAGGGAGTGAATGGAAATCAGGCGCAGCGGTTCGCAGCCGTCGAGGAAGGGACCGGAGGAGTATTTCATCGGCAGCGTGCGTATCGACCCCCTGGTGGAGGCACCCGGGCCGGCGCGCGTTCGCGGCGCGAGCGTGACATTCGAACCCGGTGCCCGCACGGCATGGCATGCACATCCGCTCGGCCAGACCTTGATCATCATGCATGGGCTCGGATGGGTGCAGCGATGGGGCGGTCGGGTCGAGGAAGTACGGCCGGGCGATGTGGTCTGGATTCCGCCCGGCGAGAAACATTGGCATGGAGCGACGCCGACCACGGCGATGACGCATATCGCCATTCAGGAAGCGATGGACGGCAAGACCGCTGACTGGATGGAAAAGGTCAGCGACGAGCAATACCGCGTGTGAGCACTGCCGGCCGTGCGCTTGCCCTGCTGCTTGAATCGGCGCAGCACGCTCTTTCGTGATGCGGGAAGGCAGAGGAGAATCGACTAACGATGCCCCGAGCGTCAGCCGGAAGGAGAACGACGTGAAGCAACCGCCGCGTGGCCGCAATTTCTTCTTCGGACCCGGCCCGACCAACATCCCCGACAGCGTGCTCGCTGCGATCGCGCACGCCACCATCGATTTCAACGACGCCGATTTTCTCGCCCTTTACGAAAGCTGCGTCGCGGGGCTGAAGCGCCTGCTCGGCACCGGGCAGCATGTCTTCCTCTATACCGCCTCCGGCCACGGCGCGTGGGAGGCCACGTTCGCCAATCTCTGCACGCCGGGCGACCGGATCCTGATGGTGGAATCCGGCTACTTCTCCGATGACTGGGCGAAGATGGGGCGGAAGTTCGGGCTCACAGTCGAGACGCTGGCAGCGGACTGGCGGCGCGGCGCCGAGTTCGGCGAACTCAGCCGCATGCTCGCCGCGGATACGGGCAAGACGTTCCGCGCGCTGTGCATCGTCCACAACGAAACCTCGACCGGCGTCTGCCTGCCGCTCGAAGAGGTGCGCCGGCTGCTCGACGAAACCGGCCATCCGGCGCTGCTTTTTGCCGATGCCATCTCTTCCTTCGGGTCGATGGAATGCTGGATGGACGCCTGGGGGATCGATGCGCTCGTCGGCGGCAGCCAGAAGGGCCTGATGCTGCCCACGGGGATGAGCTTCACGGCGGTCAGCGAAAAGGCGATGGCGGTGCATGAGAACGCCGGCCTGCCGCGCTATTATTTCGACTGGACGGAGATGCTGCGCCGGCGCCAGAAGAGTTTCTGCGGCACCTTGCCGGTGGCTCTCTTCTTCGGTCTCAAGGAAGCGCTCCGCCTGATCGAGGAGGAGGGCCTGATGGCGGTCTTTGCCCGCCACCATCGCCTCGGCGAGGGCGTGCGGCAGGCCGTCCGCCACTGGAGCGGCAACGAAGGCCCGGAGCTTTTCTGTACCGACCCGGCGCGGGTTTCGGATTCCGTCACCGCCGTCCGGATGCCTGACGGGCACGACGCGGAAGCCGTTCGCGAAACGGCGCTCCGGCGCTTCAATGTCGCGCTTGGCAGCGGCCTGGGGCCGCTCCGGGGCAAGGTGTTCCGCATCGGCCATCTCGGCGACCTCAACGAGCCGATGGTGCTCGGCGCGCTCGGCGCCGTGGAGATGAGCCTCGGCATCAACGGCGTGCCGCACAGCCCCGGCGGAGTGGATGCGGCGATGGCGTGGTTTGCCGAGGAAAGGCAACCCGGGATCAGAGCGGCGAATTGAATGTCCGACACGCCGCCTGCCGACACGCCGCCGCGCGAGCATACCCGCCCGCTGGGAGGCGCGAAGTTCCTCACCGAGCCCGAGCCGGAGCGCGGCGTTGCGCTGCCCGTCATCCCCGGCGTCTGGCGCGTGGTTGCCGATAATCCAGGGCCGATGACCTATCACGGCACCAACACCTACCTGATCGAGGGCGACGACGGGATGACGGTGCTCGATCCCGGCCCCGACGACGATGCGCACGTGGCGGCCGTGCTGGCAGCCGGCGGAGGCGGCATCCGCCGCATCCTGCTCTCGCATGGCCATCGGGATCATGTCGGCGCGACCGCCGCCCTGCGCGCCGCCACCGGGGCGGAGGTGTTCGGCTTCCAGCCCAGCCTGCAGCCCGAGATCCCGATCGACCATGCCCTCTCCGAGGGTGACGAAGTGGCGGGCCTCACCGTGCTCTACACGCCCGGCCACGCCGCCGATCATCTCTGCTTCGCGCGGGCGGGTGGCGCGCTCTTTTCCGCCGACCACGTGATGAGCTGGTCGACCAGCGTCGTCAGCCCGCCGAACGGCGACATGGCCCGCTATCTCGTCCATCTTCGCCGGCTCGTCCCCCGCGACGATCGCTGGCTGCTGCCCGGCCACGGCCCGCTGCTCGGCCGGCCTGCCGCTTTCATCCGCGCGCTGATCACGCATCGCGTGCAGCGCGAAAAGGCGATCCTGGCCGCTCTCGGGCCGGAACCGGTTTCGGTCTCCAGCCTTGCCACGACCGTCTATCGCGGCATCAGCCCACGGCTGCGGGCGGCGGCCGAACGCAACCTGCTCGGCCACCTCGTCAAGCTCGAAGAGGAACGGCAGGCGCAGCGCGAAGGGGAGCTCTGGCGCCGGGCCAGTGCCAACCTTCGCTCATGAGTGACTGATTGAGCGGCGCCCACCCGCACCTTCGCGGCCGGCCCCGTTTTACTGGCCGGCAGCGATACGGCCGATCTCGACCCGCCAGACTTCCGGCCCCTGCTCGAGATAGCGCCAGGAGAACTCGCCGTGATGCTCGGCATCGAACTGGTAATAGAGCGGCTTCGGATCGTGATCGTTGACGAGAACGAACCTGCCGCCGGGCAAGAGCGCTTCGTATGTTGCGAAAATCTGCTGATGGCGGCGTGCCGGAACCAGGGCGCGCACGTCGAGCTGAGCGGTTTCAGTCATGGGCTTGGTTTCCTTCTTGACGGATCGGAGCGGTATGGCGGGTGAGGAAGTGCAGCAGTGCCGTCAGCCTTGCCGCCTCGTGCGCGTGGCGTTCTCTGAGCACCGACCACGCACGCGCCGCAAGGCGGGACGATTCCTCGGTGGCGCCGCGAGCAGCGAGTACCAGCAGGGCCTCCCGCAGGATGCGGTTGAGCCGGACGACATCTTCCTCGACCGGAATGGGCAGCGTCATTCGCTGTCCTCGCGAATTCCGAAATGTGCCTTGGCGGTGGCCGACATCCGTCGCGGCGACCAGGCCGGGTTCCACACCACGTTGACGAACACGCCGCTCACGCCTGAAAGCTCGGCCAGGCGCCGCTCGACCCCGGTGACGATATAGTTCTGGGCCGGGCAGCCGGGCGTCGTCATCGTCATCGCGACGTCGATCAGCCCGCCTTCGATACCGAGATCGTATATCAGCCCGAGATCGACGATATTGAAGCCGAGTTCCGGGTCGATCACGTCGCGCAGTGCCTCGCGCACGTCCTCGACAGAGTGTGTCACGGGAATCGCGTCCATCGCTCAGCCTCCGCGCCGGATCAGGAGATGCACGCCGGCGGGACCGGGTTCTACCGCGATCGCCGCCCCACGCGCCTCGAGCTCCGGATAGAGCAGCAAGGGTTCACGGTCGTTCCACGCCTCGAGTACCTGGCCGGGCGCCAGCCCTTCGAGCGCGGAAAGAATCCGCATCATCGGTTCCGGCGGCCCGAGACCGCGGTTGTCGAGCGAGAGGCTCGGTTCCGGCCAACCCGCGCCATTCCCGGCATGGCTTCCGGCGGCGGGGCGCGGTTTGCGTTGCCCGCTTGCCGTCTGCGGATCGGGGGTGAACAGGACCTCCCAGTCGTCCTGGCCGTGACGGATCGCCGCGTGAGCAAAGCCCTTGCGGCCCAGCACGGCATAAAGCGGAATCGGCTCGAAGGCGGCGCGCAATCGCAGCGCCTGTCCGGGCTCGAGGCGCGAGACCGCCTGCATGATCTCGGCCATCGGCTCGCCGCCGGCACGAAGTGTCGGCCGCACATCGAGGGTCAGGGGAACCGTCTCGGTCATGGATGAGCCCCTTTGATTCGGGTGGCGATGACATCGGCGGCGGCATTCCGGCCGCTTGCCCCGCGTGCGTAATGGCCGGTCCAGGCGCGCCGGTATTCACGTGCGAGCAGCAGAGTGGCGAGCAGGAGGGCGGCGATGAGCGCGCGCGCAACATCCGGGCGGGTAAGCGCAACGGCGATGGCGAGCGCGGACACGGCGGCGAAGTAGAGCAGGAAGAACGGCACGGTATGGGCTTCGTTGACGAGGTCCTGCACGCGCGGCACCGGGCCGCGGCCGAGATGGCTGCCGAAATGCTGCAACCAGGAAAGGAAGGGAATGATCTTGTACAGTTGGGTCAGGCCGAGCCCGCTCAGCCAACCGAGCAGCAGCAGAAGCACGAGAAGAGGTGTGGCTGCTGCCAGGTGCCCGGTTGCCTGGGCTGCGGCACCGAGGAGCACGGCGAGCCCGAGGCTCGCGAAGGCGCCGATCGCCGCCCGGTTGTGCAGCTCGATCTTCTTCCGCTTCCGCGCCCGATAGAGCCTGAGCAGATCGACGAGATAGAGGACGAGGGCGAGAAGAATCGCCAGCCTCCCCGCTTGCTCGACGGCCCGGAGCCAGTTTGCCGGCGAAAAGATCGCAGCGATGCCGGCGGCAACGGCGAGGGCAAACCCTGCCACGGCGGACACGAACACGAGCCTGCCGAGTGCGCCCCGCTCATGCGGAGCCAGCATGAACATGGGCAGAAGTTCGTACGAGACGCCGATCGCTGTCAGCGTGAACCAGCCGCCGATTCCGGACAGCGCATGGTAGGGAACAGCGCCTGGAAAGAGAGGAACGAGCGCGACGCGAGAGGAAGGGATCGCCAGTGCGCCGGCGAACGCCAGTCCGAGCGAAACGGTCAGCACCAGGAAACCGAGCCCGGCAAGCACGAAATCCGCACTGAGCGGTCGCCGGCGCTTGCCCAGCAGCGGCACCAGGAGGGCGATGCTGCCGATAAGGATGGCAACGCCCACCAGGGCTCCGCCGGCCGGCAGCAGGAGATCGGCAGCGCCGCCGTGGCCGAGCGCCAGGAAACCTGAGACCATCAGGAGAAGCCCGATCTCCACGCCGATGACCGTCAACAGCGGCAGGACCTGGCTCGGCAGGTTGCGGCTGGTGATCACCGGCACGAACTGGAAGAGGGCGCCGAACATCAAGAGCGTGAGCCAGCCGATGGTCAGGAAATGCATCATCGCGAGCGTCGTCGGCGCGCCGGCGGGTGCCGCCGGCCAGGCGAAGCCGGAGATCGCGAACAGAAGCCCGGCCACGAGATTGGCGAGGGCGCAGGTGAAAATGGCCGGCGTCCAGCGCGAAATCCGGTCTTTCCCGGGATTCACGATGCCGCTCGCCAGGCGCGAATGTCGATCTTGCCGAAATCGCCGATGACGAATGTGTCCAGCCCGCCGGCTGCGATCGGCAATTCGGAAGCGGTGAGCGCCAGCGCCACCATCTGGCCGACCATCAGCCCGCCCGCCCACGAGGCTCCGAAATTCGCAAGCCAGGTCAGGGACGCCAAGAAATTTCCGACGGAAGAGGTGCGGAAGGCGCGTTCGCGCCGGTCACCGGAGCAGTGGATGATGGCAAGTTCCTTCACCCGCGGATCCGGCAGGCCGGGCCTCGCCCGCCCATAAATGAGCCCGGCCGTGCCGCAGCTTTCCGCGATAGCCGTCAGCGGATCGCTGCCGGCGCTCCCGTCGACAGAGGAACCGAAGACGAGGACGGCCGGATGCGTGCTTTCGATCGCTGCGGCAAGCTCCCATTCTCCGAACGGCGCCTCGTATTCGGGCAGGCTCCGGCCGACGCGGAAAGCAAGCGCAGGCCGCAGCAACATCTGGTGATTCCCCGCCACGCGAATCCGCGCCGGCTCCGGCCGAACGGCGGCGAGCGGCAGCGGTGCCGAAGCAAGGCCGGCTTGCGGCTCCGCGGCACAGATTTGCCAGCCGCCGATCGCGCCCTGTTCGCGGCTCACCATCTGCTGGATTCCATAGGCCTCCGGGAGGTTTTTCGGCCGCAATGCCGGCGGCAGGCGGGCATGCCCCTCCGCTCCGCGGCATCGCTCCAGGATCAGCGCGGCTGCCTGCCCGATCGTGTCGGTGACCGCCGTTGCCATTCCGGCGCTCCTTTCCTCGATCCGTGCGAGAAGCGTCAGGATGCAGGCGGCAGGCAGGGTGCTCTTTGTGCCCGAGCAAACAGGGATCGGGAAATCGTCAGATCGCGCGCCTGGCGATCGCCTGCTTGATGTGCGCGATCGCCTGGCCGGGATTGAGCCCCTTTGGGCAGGTCTCGGTGCAATTCATGATGGTATGACAGCGGTAGAGCCGGAATGGATCGTGCAGGGCATCCAGCCGCTCTTCCGTGCTCTCGTCGCGGCTTTCGGCGATCCAGCGCCAGGCATTCAGGAGCACGGCAGGGCCGAGATACCGCTCTTTATTCCACCACCAGCTCGGACAGGCGCCGGTGCAGCAGAAGCAGAGGATGCACTCCCAGTAGCCGTCGATCCGGGCCCGTTCCTCCTGGCTCTGCAGCCGCTCGCGGTCCGGCGGGGGAGGGGTTTCCGTTTGCAGCCACGGTTCGATGGCGCGGTACTGCGCGAAGAGGTGCGTCTGGTCGACCACGAGATCCTTGACCACCGCCATCGCGTTCAGCGGATAGACGCGCACTGCGCCCGGAATTGAATCGATGAAGGTCGTGCAGGCGAGATGGTTGGCGCCGTCGATATTCATGGCGCAGGAGCCGCAGACACCCTCGCGGCAGGAGCGGCGGAAGGTCAGCGTCGGATCGATCTCGTTCTTGATCTGGATCAGCGCATCCAGCACCATCGGCCCGCAGCGATCGAGATCGAGGGTGAAGGTATCGAGCCGCGGCTTCTGCCCGTCGTCGGGATTCCAGCGATAGATGCGAAAGCGCCTGGTGCGCGGCACGCCTGTAGGCGCGGGCCAGCTTCGGCCTTCGCCGATTTTCGAATGTGCCGGCAATCGGAAAGGTGCCATGCCGCGAGGCTCCCGGATTGCGCCGACCGCCGATCAGAAAACCATTTTCAGTGCCGCCTGGGGCTCGGCGGGTCCGGTCGGCCCCAGATCCAGCCGGGCGGATCACTGGCGGGAAACGACTGTTCGGATGCCCGCTCGACCTGATCCGCTGTGGCATCTCTCTCCGCTTCCCGCCCGCCGAGGCCGGCACGGCGGAGCACTGCTCTCGCCAGCGCGTCCTCGCGGGACGGCGTCAGCCGGCAGGCTACGCTCTTCGAGGTCAGGCCGAGCAGCGTGCAATAGACCGTGTCGACGGCCTGCAGCGCCAGGCGGTGAAACGGAATTCCGGGCGATTCGGCGCAGAGGCGAAGGAAGAGCGCGAGGGCCGCATCGATCTGGCCTGCATCCGCGGAATGACCATGCGCCTCTTCCATTCCATGGCTCCTCAGCTCTTGGCATCTGCCGTTTCCGGCAGGTGTGGATTTGGGGAGAGCCACTCCTTCTTGCCAGGCTTGCCGTTCCATTCCTCCGCATCCGGCGGCGGCGCGCCCCTGCGGTTCATGTTCGGCCACACATTCGCGTAACGGCGGTTGATCTCCGCCCATGCCGGCGCCGCCGCATCGCTGTCCGGCACGATGGCCTGGGCCGGACATTCCGGTTCGCAGACTCCGCAATCGATGCATTCATCGGGATGGATCACGAGCATGTTCTCTCCCGCATAGAAACAATCGACCGGGCATACCTCGACGCAATCCATGAACTTGCAACGGATGCAGTTCTCGGTCACAACGTAGGTCACTGGGCAGCCTCCGGGCCTTCGAGAGACGGCGATCCCTGAGCGTGCCGGCTCCGGAGGTCTTTGCTCCAGGTCAATGACAGGAGCCTGGCCTCGCATGGCTCGCGCGGTTGACGAGGGCTTGCTTGCTGCTGCCCGGCTGTTCGCCGGGGTCGGGAGGGCGGAATTGCACCGGATCGCCGAGATGGCGCGGTTCGTCTCGCGCCCGGCCGGGGGCGAATTCTTCGCCCAGGGGGATCCCGCCGCCGCGTTCTTCCTGCTCATCGAAGGGCGCACCCGGATCGTCCAGATCACGCCCGACGGGCAGCAGGTCACGCTCCGCTACATCGCGCCGGGCGAGGTGTTCGGGGCCGTGCCGCTGTTCGCGGGCGGGCCATGGCCGGCAACCGCTCTCGCCGTGGTCGATTCCACCGCCGCGCGCTGGAGCCGCGAGGCGACCGATCGGCTGACTGCGCAGCATCCCATCATCCTGTCCAACGCCTTGGCGATCGTCGGCGAGCGTGTCAGGGAGATCGAGGATCGCTACCGCGAGCTGGCAACCGAACGGGTCGAGCAGCGTGTCGCACACGCCCTGCTGCACCTCGCGAATGTGACCGAAAAGAGCCCCGCGGGCGCGGCGATCGACTTCCCGATTTCCCGCCAGGACATTGCGGAACTGACCGGCACGACCTTGCATACGGTGAGCCGCATCCTGAGCGCCTGGGAGCAGCAGGGGGTCATTGAAAGCCGCCGGATGCATGTCCGCATCCTCCGCCCCGAAGGGGTGCGGGCGATTGCCGCCGAAGCCAGGCCGGAAGGCCGCTCCCGGCTGTGATGGCCGATTGCGGAGGAGTGGGCAGAGAGGGACTCACTGCCCGGACCCGCGGCCGGACCGAAAGTTGATGCGATGGGCGATGTCGATCCGGCCCGGCCCGGGCTATGATGCCGTGTCGAGGGCATTGCCTGCCGCCATTTTCGTTTTCCGGAGGTGACGGATGCTTTCTCTCCGCGTTAACGGCAGTACTCATGTGCTCGATCTCGAGCCCGAGATGCCCCTGCTCTGGGTGCTGCGCGACGAGCTTGGCCTCACGGGAACCAAGTTCGGCTGCGGCATCGGCGTGTGCGGTGCCTGCACGGTGCTGATCGAGGGCGCCGCCGTCCGCTCCTGCCAGGTGCCGCTCTCCGCCGTCGGCAGTTCGGCGGTCACCACCATCGAGGGTCTCTCGCCGGACGGCTCCCATCCCGTGCAGCGCGCCTGGATCGAGCATGACGTGCCGCAGTGCGGTTACTGCCAGTCGGGTCAGATTCTCGCCGCCGTGTCGCTGCTGGCGAAAAACCCCGCCCCGTCGGATTCCGAAATCGACGCTGCCATCACCAACATCTGCCGTTGCGGCACCTATCCGCGCATGCGCGCTGCGATCCATCGCGCCGCCTCACTCGGCACCGGCTGAGGAGGCGGGCATGCCCATCATCGCGCTCTCCCGCCGCCGCTTCCTGACCGTGGCGCTGACCGC
>JASHOF010000058.1 GCA_030041255.1 Acetobacteraceae bacterium | reverse complement strand
GGCTGCCGTCCGGCGACACGATCAGGCGGACGATACGGCCGCCGTCATAGTCATGCCGGTCCCATGACCCGTGCTCGGCGAGGAAGATGTTATCTTTGTAGGAGGCCGGGAACTGGTTGCCGGTATAGAACTTCATGCCGAGCGGGGCAACGTGCGGACCCAGGAGATAGGTCGGCGGCGTGAACTGCGAGCAATCGATGCCGAGATTGAGCTCAGGGTCTGGAATGTTGCCGTTATGGCAGAAGGGGTAGCCGAAATGCTCGCCTATCCGCGAGACGTGAACGAGGACATCCTGCGGCACGTCGTCGCCCATCCAGTCGCGCTCGTTCATTGAGAACCAGTAGTCGCCGCTCCGGGGATCGATGGCGCCGCCGACGCTGTTGCGGAGGCCCAAGGCCACGATGTAAGCCTCGCCGTTCTTCGGATTGATGCGGCGGAGCTGCGCATTGGTGGTGGGCGGGACGCACTCGTTGCACGGCGGGCCGAAGGCCATGTAGATCCAGCCGTCCTTGTCGAAGGCGATGTATTTCCAGCCGTGCGACGTATAAGGCGGCATGTCGCCGTAGACGACCGTCGGCTGCGGCATGTTGTCGAGATGGTCCTCGGCATCCGGGTAGGCGAGGATGCGGTCGATGTCGGCGACGTAGAGCGTGCCGTCACGGAACCCGACGCCGGTCGGCATCTTCAGGCCCTTGAGAATCGTCTTGACGACTTTCTGCCCGTTGTCGTCGGTGATGGCGTAGACGACGCCGAGACTGAAGGAGCCGACGAACAGCGTGCCCTTGTCGCCCCATGCCATCTGCCGCGCGCTCAGCACGTGGTCGGCGTAGACGCTGATACTGAAGCCTGGAGGAAGCTTGATCTTCTCCAGGTTAGCCCTGAGCTGGGCGCCGGAAATGCCGGTCGCGGGGCCGAATGTCAGCGCAGGATCCAAGCCCTTTTGCGCCGCCGTCTCGTCGCCCATGTACCAGTTGGCAGGCGGGTGCAACCAGAATTGCATCGTATTGGAATTATAATGGATAAGGCCACCCGAGGTGCCCGTGCCCTGGGTACCACCGGCCGCCCATGCGGTTCCATAAGCGGCAACCGCGCTGATCGCGACGGCCGCCATCGCCGTCCGCCGCAGAGATTTCGACAGGCTTTTCATGAACACTTTCTCCTCCTTTCCACGTCTCGACACGCATCGGGTCGCTTGACGCGACCTTATTCGAGCGATCGTTCGAGATGCAAAGCATAACCTGCGCGCGACCGAAGCGCCAGATGCCGTGTCTTTTAATTACCCACATTTCATCTATAGAATCTTGCATTTATTGAATCATGAAAAGGCAGCTTGCGATTCTCATTTCGCTGCAAGACAGATGCGCTGTCTTTCAATGTCCAACATTTATTGAAGCCTGACCAAGCAGGTTACGCCTCATCCCGCTGCAAAGAGTGCTGCGGGTGGGGGCGATGTCGAAGCGGTTGGATCGGGCTGAGCCGGAACCGTGTCGCAGTGAAGGTGGCAGGCTGTTGCAGCGCAGTGTCCGACTGCAAGGTGCACGCCGGCTGCAAGTGGGCCGAACCTCGGTGATGCGATGGGAGCGTGCGCTGGCGAGCGACGGTCAGCGGAACCTGCGTGCCGCGCTGCGAACGGAACAGAGACGCCTGATCGCGGCGTTAAAGGCGGGCGCGCCGGCGCAAGGATAAGGATACAGTACCGAAAGAAGAGTACCCGGAATCACACCTGGATGACGCAGGCTCCCTCACCCGGGCAAGGTGTCTCCGGGTGCGGTGAGCGGGTCACACATAAGCGATAGTCGGTCGTGGCGCAGAGTCGTTACGACGCGCCGCGCAGCCACGGCATCACCTCCTCGGCAAGTGCCGGGTCACCGGCGGCAATGATCGATGGGCCGGAAGCGAGAGTGAGCGGCTTGCCGTTCCAATCCGTCACCATGCCACCCGCTTCGCGAACGATCACGTCGAGGGCGGCAAAGTCGTGCAGGGCGAACCCGTTCGAGACGATCAGGTCCACCCGGCCGTTGGCCAGGAGGCCGAACACCTGGAACGAATCGGCAATCACGACGGAGCCCGCCTGGTCGCGTATGCGGGAGAGGCGATCGTGGTGCGCGGCACAGAAGCTGTCATAGCCCATGACGCTGACGACAGCATTCTCGAGCCTGGCGCAGCGACGGACCTGCACCTGCTGCCCGTTGCAGCGCGTGCCGTCCCCGCTCACCCCGATCCAGCGATCGCGCGTCAGCGGTTGCCCGGCGAGCCCGAGAAGCAGCCGGCCGTGATGCGCGAGCGCGATCAGCGTTCCCCACAACGGCAGGCCCTGGATGAATTCCTTGGTTCCGTCCAGCGGATCGATGATCCAAAGCCATTCGGCGTCTGCGCGCGTGGCCGGAAATTCCTCGCCGATGATGCCGTGGGCGGGAAGCCTCGCCTCGATCGCCGAGCGCAACGCGCTCTCCACCGTGCGGTCCGCCGCGGTGACCGGCGTTCCGTCGGGCTTGAGTTCGACGCTCACCTGCTGCTGCACGCAGTCGCGAAGAATGTCGCCCGCCATGTCCGCCAGGCGATGAGCGAACGCGATATACTCGTCCGGGCAGCTCTCCTGCTCGAGCGACACCGTAGCCCGTTACGCCGCTCCGGCCTTCAGCGGCTCGACCGCCCGGCCGCGGCTGTGCCGGATGAGGAAGCCGCCGATCGGCAAGAGCGGGAGCGAGAGAAGCTGGCCCATGGTCAGGCCGAAGATCAGATAGCCGTAGAATGGATCGGGCTCGCGGAAGAACTCGCCGGTGATGCGCGTGATCGCGTAGCCGATCAGGAAGCAGCCGGTGAGGAACCCCGGACGCGAACGCAGCGCGGCGTTGCGCGAGAGCGAATAGAGCACGATCAGCAGCACCACCCCTTCGAGGAACGCCTCGTAGAGCTCGCTCGGGAAACGCGGCGCGAGGCCGTATTTGGGAAAGACCACCGCCGCGCGGGGAAAGATCATCGCCCCCGGCCACCACGAAGGCGCCACCCGCCCGAACAACTCGCCGTTGATGAAGTTGGCGACGCGGCCCAATCCGAGCCCGATCGGCACCACCACGGCGAGCCGGTCGGCGAAGCCCAGCGTATCCATTCCCTGCCGGCGGCAGTACCACCAGATGGCAACCGCGACCCCGATCATCCCGCCGTGGAAGCTCATGCCGCCGTCCCAGACGGCGAAGATCATCGGTGGATGCGTGACATAATAGCCGGGCTGGTAGAAGAGTACGTAGCCGAGACGCCCGCCGATGACGACGCCGAGGGTGGCCCAGCTCAGGAAATCGTCCACCTGCAACGGCGTTGCGACGAGCGGGGACTCGCGCACGAGCCGGCGCAGCAGCCGCCATCCGAGGACAAGGCCTGCGATGTAGGCCAGCGCGTACCAGCGGATGGCGAACGGCCCGAGGCGTACCGCTACCGGGTTGAAGTCGGGGAAAACCAGCGGCTTCATCGATAAGGGTCGTCCCTGAGCAGGAACTCCTGCACGTAGCGGCGCACGCCCTCGGGGAGCGGAACGAACGCATGCGTGCATCCTGCCGCCCTGAGCCGCGCCAGCGGTGCTTCGGTATGGTACTGGTACTGCCCGGCAAGCTCGGCAGGCAGGTCGATGAAGCTGACATGCGCCGGCCGGCCGGCGGCTGCGGCGACCGCTTCGGCCAGCGCGCGATAGGTCTCGGCACGACCGGTGCCGACATTGAAGAGCCCGTTCACCTCCGGATGGTCGATCAGCCAGAGCAGGATGGCGACGACATCGCCGACCCAGATGAAATCGCGCCTCTGCGCGCCATCTGCGATGTCCGGCCGGGCGGACCGGAAGAGGCGCATCGTGCCCTCGGCCACCAGCTCGTCGAACTTCACCTTGACCGCCGAGACCATGCGGCCCTTGTGGTACTCGTTCGGCCCGTAGACGTTGAAGAATTTGAGCCCGACCCATTGCGGCGGCCGCGCCGCCCCGGCGGCCAGCGCACGCGCCAGCCTGAGGTCGAAGGCGTGCTTGCTCCAGCCATAGAGGTTGAGCGGGCCGAGCCGGGCGAGCGCCGCCGGTTCTGCGTCATCGGCAAAGCCGGCCGCGCCGTCGCCGTAGGTCGCGGCCGACGAGGCGTAGAGAAAACGCACGCGCCGCAGCGTGCACCATTCCCAGAGCCGGAGCGGGAACTCGACATTGTTCTCCCACACCAGGTCGCCGTCCCGGCTGGTCGTATCCGTGACCGCGCCAAGATGGCAGACGATCTCGACCGGCGGATGCCCCTCGAGAAATTCGGGCAGCGCCTCGGGGACGACGATACGGACAGGAGGATGATGGCGGAGATTGCGCCACTTGCCGCCCGTTCGCAGGCGATCGACAATGACGGTCTCCTGGCCGCGTGCGTCGAGGGCGGCGTGCAGGTTCGAGCCGATGAAGCCGGCGCCACCGGTGAGAAGGATCATGGCCGCGCTTATAGGAGTGGGCCGGGAGCGCCGGAAGACGGGCGCCGGGCCGGGTCAGGCGGCGGGAGCGGAGGCAATGGCAGAGCGCTCACGGATGTTCGAAGATTTTGCCGGCATCGCCGGGGGTGCGTTCTCGGCCCTGGTCGGAATACACGATGAAACCGAGGCCTTGCTGCGCGCCAGGCTCGACGAGCTGGTCCGGCGCCTGGACCTGGCGAGCCGTTCCGATCTCGAGGCCGTCAAGGAACTGGCCTCCAATGCGCGCACCGAGGCGGAGGAGTGCAGAGCCCGCCTCGACACCCTGGCAGAGCGGATTGCGGCGCTCGAAGCGCGCATTGCCGCCCTGGAGAAGCCGGCCCCGCAGACGGAGCCGCCGACTGAAGGCTGAGGTGGGAGGGCTGGGGCGGCACGCCGCGGGGGAGCTTGCGGCGCGCCCGCGCGCATCGGTAAGGTGCCGCATCGGGCGCCACCTGAGGTGCGCACCCGACTCGCGGCGCTCCAAGCCTGGCCTGTTGCTTTCCTTGGGGCCCGCCTTTGCAAGGGGAGAGTCCGATGCCCCCCACTGCCATCGTGGACCCAGCCGATACTGCCGCCAATCCCCTCGACACCATCGAGCAGATCATCGGCTCCAATGGCTGGTCGTTCGACCGGCGCGGCGAGTTCGAAGTTACCGCCGAGGTCTCGGGCCAATGGTCCGACTACACGCTCTACTTCAACTGGTCGGCCGAAATGAGCGCGATGCACTTCACCTGTGCATTCAATCTCAAAGTGCCGGAGCGTCGGCGCGCGGCATTCCATGAACTCCTGGCACTGTCCAATGAGCGGCTCTGGATCGGCCACTTCGGGATGGGAACCGAGGACAGCATTCCGGCGTTCCACCATTCCGTCCTGCTGCGTGGTACCGCCGGCGCCTCCCAGGAGAGCCTGGAGGACATGCTGGACATCGCGCTCGCGGAATGCGAACGCTTTTATCCGGCCTTCCAGTTTACGATCTCGGCCGGCAAGCCGGCGGCCGAATCGCTCGCCGCGGCGATGCTGGAATGTGCCGGAGAGGCATGAGCCGACCCTCACCATGACGGAAGGTCCCTTGCCGCCGCTGCTGCTGGTCGGTTGCGGACGCATGGGCAGCGCGCTGCTCGGTGCCTGGCTGGAGCAGGGGCTCGAGGCCTCGGTCGCGGTCGATCCGGCGCCGCGCCTCCCGCCTGGGGCGGCCAAGGCGGCCGTCGTTGCCGACGCCGCCGACATCCCGGCTGCATTCAGCCCGGCTGCGGTCGTGTTCGCGGTCAAGCCGCAGCAGGCGAAGACGGTGCTGCCGTACTACGCCCGTTTCGTCCGCTCGAGCGTGTTCCTCTCCATCATGGCCGGGCGCACGCTCCGGGGCATCGAGGCCGCACTGGGCCCCGGGGCGGCAATCGTGCGCGCGATGCCCAACACGCCGGCGGCGATCCGCGCCGGCACGACGGTCGCTTGCGCGGGCCCGGGCGTCAGCAATGTGCGCAAGGAGTTGTGCGAGAGGCTGCTCGCCGCGGTCGGCCGCGTGGCCTGGGTGGAGGACGAATCGCTGCTCGATGCGGTCACCGCCGTCTCCGGCAGCGGGCCGGCTTACGTTTTCCTGCTGGCCGAACTCCTGGAGCGGGCGGCGATCGAACAGGGCCTGCCCGCGGATCTCGCGCGGCTGCTGGCGCGGCGCACGATGTCCGGCGCCGGGGCGCTGCTCGATGCCAGTGGCGAGGAGGCGGCGGCGCTCAGAACCGCCGTCACCAGTCCGGGCGGGACCACCGAGCGTGCGCTTTCGGTCCTGATGGACGAGCGTGCCTGGCCGGCCGCCGTCTCGCGCGCGATTGCCGCTGCCACTCAGCGCTCGCGCGAGCTGGCGGGGTAGAGGGGCATGTCCGACACCGCCGCTCCGTCCGTGCCGCCCGAGGATGCGGCCTTCGACCAGGCGTTGGTGGAGGTGGCTTTCCGGCAAGCCGCCCTGGTTGGCTGGCACAACGTCCAGATCGCCCAAGCCGCCCGACAGGCTGGCCTCTCCATGGCCCGCGCCCGGCACCGCTTCCCCTCGCGCGCCGCACTCCTCGTCCGCTTCGGCCGGATGGCCGACGCAGCGGCCCTGGCCGAGCCGGCCCAGGGGGCGAGCGTGCGCGATCGGCTGTTCGGAATGCTGATGCGCCGCTTCGATGTGCTGGAGGGAAATCGCGCCGGCGTGCTGGCGCTCCTTTCAAGCCTGCCCTGCCGGCCCCACACGGCGCTGTTCCTGGCGCTGCTCAACGAGGCCAGCATGCGGTGGATGCTGGATGCCGCCGGCGCCTCGACCGCGGGGCTGGCCGGACGGCTGCGCATCAGGGGACTGCTCGCGGTATGGCTGTGGGCGCTCAGGGCCTGGGCGCGAGACGAAACCCCTGATCTTGCCCCGACGATGGCTGCGCTCGATACGGCCCTGGCCCGCGCCGAACGTGCCGCCGGCTGGCTGGATGCCCTGCCCGGCCCCGGCGCTGCCGGCGCCACCGGGGCGGCAAGCGAGGCGAGCGGCGCAGAGAAGGCCGCCCCCGACGGGCCGGCGGCCGACGAGCCGTTCCGCGCCGAGGGAGAGCCGCCCGAGGAGAAGCCAGAAGGCTGAGTGCCCCGCGCCGGGCGGTTCGCGGGTGGCAGACCCTGCTGCAACGGGCTGTCCGGCGGGCGCCAACTCGGCTAATGTGCCGACTCCAACGCTTGATACCGCAGGATGCGCCAGAGCGGTCGGCACACACCTCTTTATTTTCAGTGGCCTGCTGATCCCCTTTCGTTTGCTGCCGGCGGCAGCAAACGTCGGGGGCAGGACACGAGAGCGTGTTCAGGTTGACTGAACACGCTCTCCTTTGTCTGACCGAGCGGATTCACGCGCTCCTGGATCGCTCCGCGATTCCAGTCAAGCGCGATCCGATCTAAGAGCGTGTTCGGAGAGCAGCCTCAGCGATGGTCTCGCGGCGACCGAAGCAGAAGGAGAATGCAGCATGGCCACCAAACCGGAAGGGTCGGCAGGCAGGTCGGGCAAGTCTGCGGGGTCCGACTTTGCCAGCCTGTTTGCCGAACTGAAGCTGCCCTCGCTCGCCGACGTGGAGCCCTTGATGCGGGCCTATCAGCGCAACATGGAGGCGCTGGCCGCGGCCAACAAAGTCGCGCTCGAAGGTGCCCAGGCCTACGCCAAGCGACACATGGAAATCGTCCAGCAGAGCCTCTCGGAGCTGACCCAGACGATGCAGGCCCTGGCCGCGCCGGGTTCTCCGCAAGCGAAGACGGCGGCCCAGGTCGAGCACATGAAACTGGCCTATGAGCGGGCGATCGGCAACATGAAGGAACTCGGCGAGCTGGTTCAGAGGGCCAACAACGAGGCAATCCAGCTCCTGAGCCAGCGCTTCGGGGAAGCGATGGACGATATCAGGCAGATGGTGTCCAAGTCGGAGCACAAGGCGCCCTGAAGCCACGACTCAAAATGCGGGCGGCGCGGGCTACCCCGCACCGCATCCAGCCAGCGCAGCGGCTCGATCGGTTCATGCAGCGCGCGAACGCGCGCTATTACGCAAGCCGCGACCCGTTCCGCGAGTTCACGACCGGCCCGGAAGTCTCGCAGGCTTTCGGCGAAATCCTGGGGCTCTGGGCGGCCAGCGTCTGGGAGAGCATCGGCCGCCCCGATCCGGTCCTGCTGGTCGAGCTTGGCCCCGGTCGCGGCACGCTGATGCAGGACGCGCTGCGGGCCGCGGCGGAGGTGGCGCCGGCGTTCCGCGCCGCCCTCCGCCTCCACCTCGTCGAAACCTCGCCCCGGCTGCGCGGCATCCAGGAGAAGCTCCTGCGCGGGGCGGAGTGGCACGACGACTGGGCCGATCTGCCGGACGGCCCGATGCTTCTCATCGCCAACGAGTTCCTCGATGCGCTGCCCATCCGCCAGTTCGTGCACCGCGAGAGCGGCTGGACAGAGCGCTTCGTTCAGGGCAGCCGGTTCGTCGAACGTCCGGCCGCCGCCCCTCCCCGGGAGGCGCCGCTCGACGCGATCGTCGAGGTCTGCGAACCCGCCCTCGGGCTGGCCGGTGGCCTGGCGGCGCGGTTCGCGCAGGGTCGGCGTAATCATGCACCAGGGGCGGCGCTTTTTCTCGATTACGGTCCGGCGGCCAGCGCGCCCGGCGACAGCCTGCAGGCGCTCAGCAATGGCCGGCCGGCCGACCCCCTGGTCGAGCCAGGAACCGCGGACCTTTCGGCGCACGTCGATTTCCAGGCCTTCGCCGCGACGGCCCGGGCGCGCGGGGCGAGCGTCTTCGGGCCGGTCCCGCAGGGCCTGTTCCTGACCCGGCTCGGTCTTTTCCAGCGCCTCGATCGCCTGGCCCGCGGCCGCTCGCCGGCCCAGGCCGCTCTCCTTCTCGCCGGCGGGCGGCGGCTGGTCGAGCCGGACGGCATGGGCCAGCTCTTCAAGGTGCTGGCGCTGGCCAGCCCGCACACGGCGCCGCTCCCCGGTTTCAGCCCGTGATCTCTGAACCGCGCGCGCTCGCGCTTTCTTCGCTTCCCTTGCCGCACGGTTTCTTCACCCGCCAGGGCGGGGTTTCGTCGGGGCCCTTTGCCAGCCTGAACTGCGGCGTTTTCGGGCCAGACCGCCCGGAGGCAGTGCAAGAGAACCGCGCCCGCGCGGCCCGCGCGATCGGTGCCAAGCCGGCGCGGCTTCTCGGTCTCAGGCAGATGCACGGCCCCTCCGTCCAGTGTGTGACGGAAGCCTGGGAGCCGGGCCTGGAACCGCAAGCGGATGCCATGGTCACCGACCGGCCCGGCCTCGCGCTCGGCATCGTCACCGCTGATTGCGCGCCCGTCCTGCTCGCCGATCTCCGGGCAGGGGTCATCGGCGCCGCCCATGCCGGCTGGCGCGGGGCGGCGGCTGGTGTCCTGGAAGCCACTATCCGCGCCATGCAGGCGCTTGGTGCGGTACCGGAGCGCATCCGTGCCGCCATCGGGCCGGCGATCCGGCAGGCCTCGTACGAGGTGGGGGCCGAGCTGAGGGAGACCGTGCTGGCCGGCGCAGCCAGCGATGAGCGCTTCTTCGCGCCGGGCCGGTCTGCCGGGCGCTGGCAGTTCGACTTGCCCGGCTACTGCCGCGCCCGCCTCACCAAGGCGGAGGTCGGCGCGGTCGAGGTCATCGAGGCGGACACGGCCGCGGATCCGGAGCGGTTCTTCAGCCATCGCCGCCGGACGCTTGCCGGCGGCGGGCCGATCGGACACCAGATTTCGCTGATCATGCTACCGGCGGCGTGAGCGCATGAGGTGCCTGAGGCCGAGTGCGTTGCCGGCAAGCAAGGCGGCAGGGCGGACTCTGGCGCTGATCCTGCCAGTTGCATTGTCTCTGGCCGCCTGCGGGGATTTCCCACGCCCTTTTCAGGGCAACCCCGGCCCCGTCGCGGCTCGCCTCGCCGCTCCGCCGCCGCCGCTCCTGGCGGTGCCGGCGCCGCCGAACGCACTGCTTCCCGATGCGGCAAGCCAACGCTTCGCCGACGCGCTTGCCAAGGAACTCGCACTCAGAACGGTGCCGGCCGTTGCCGAGCCCTCGCGCCAGGGCGACTGGCAGCTCGGCATCACCGCTGCCCTGCACAAGGACCAGGTCATCCCGGACTACACGGTGCTCGATCCGCGCAAGCACGCCCAAGGCTCGGTGCAGGGAAAGCCGGTTCCCGCGGCCGCTTGGGCCGACGGTGATCCTGACGTGCTCCTGGCTGCTGCCAAGGCGGACGCCCCGGCGGTGGCCTCGCTGCTCACCGGCATCGACGCGCGCATCAAGCAGAGCAACCCCGCCAGCCTGATGAACCGCCCGGCGAAAGTCTATTTCGCCGGTGTGGTCAAGGCGCCGGGCGACGGTGACGCCCGGCTCGCGGAGGCCTTGCGCAAAGACCTGCCCGACCAGACCCTTCTTCTCCAGGCGGCCAAGCCAGGTGCCGACTTCTCGGTGCTTGGCGAAGTCACGGTTACCCCCACAGAGGCCGGCCAGGTCCGCGTCGAACTGCAATGGGTGCTGACCGACGCGAGCGGGCGCGAGCGCGGACGCGTGGTGCAGTTGAACGAGGTTCCCGCCGCCACCATCGAACCGACCTGGGCCGAGGTCGCGCCGACGATCGCCGATCAGGCCGCCGGCGGGCTCCGCGAGCTGGTCGAGAAAGCGCGCGTCGCGCCCTGAGGCAGGCGCCGCCCCGTGCATGGACAGGTCGAGGTCCGATTGCTAGAAGGCGGGCGGCTGCGCCCAACCCCTTGCCGGCGCGCTCCCAACCGGGCTCCTCCTCGATGAAGATCGTTGCCGCCAACAGCAACCGCCCGCTGGCCGAGGCCGTTGCCGCCAAGCTCAATCTGCCGCTGACCCGCGCTGCCATCCGCCGCTTCGCCGACATGGAAGTATTCGTCGAGATCCACGAGAACGTGCGCGGGGAGGACGTGTTCGTCATCCAGTCCACCTCCTACCCCGCGAACGACAACCTGATGGAACTGCTGATCACGCTCGATGCGCTGCGCCGCGGTTCCGCCCGGCGCATCACGGCGGTGATTCCGTATTTCGGCTATGCGCGGCAGGACCGGAAATCGGGGCCGCGGACGCCGATCAGCGCCAAGCTGGTCGCCAACCTGATCACCGAGGCCGGTGCCAACCGGGTCCTCACGATGGACCTGCACGCCGGACAGATCCAGGGTTTCTTCGACATCCCGGTGGACAACCTCTATGCCCAGCCGTTGTTCAGCCGCGACATCCAGGAGCGGTACGCGGGGCGCAACGTCGTCATCGTCTCACCCGATGTGGGCGGCGTGCTGAGGGCGCGAGCGATCGCGACCAGGCTCAACTGCGACCTTGCCATCATCGACAAGCGCCGCGAACGGGCCGGCGCTTCCGAGGTGATGAACGTGATCGGCGACGTCGAGGGGCGCGATTGCATCCTGGTTGACGATATCGTCGATTCCGGCGGCACGCTGGTGAATGCCGCAACCGCCCTGATCGCGGGCGGCGCCAGCTCCGCCAGCGTCTATGTCACGCATGGCGTGCTCTCGGGCGGTGCCGTCGCCCGTATCGCCGCCTCACCGATCGAGATGCTGGCGATCACCGATTCGATTCTCGCAACCGAAGCGGTGCGGCTCGCCAACAATATCCGCCAGATCACCATCGCCCCCTTGATGGCCGAGGCGATGCGGCGCATCAGCGAGGAAACCTCGGTCAGTTCGCTGTTCGACTGAAAAGGAGAAGCCTGACGATGAAACTTTACTACGCTCCGGGTGCCTGCTCGCTCGGCATCCACGTGCTGCTCGAGGAAATCGGCAAGCCGTACGAGAAGAGCGCCGTCTCGCTCAGGGGCGGCGACCAGTACAAGCCCGATTTCATGAGCGTCAATCCGAAGTCGAAGGTGCCCGCACTGGTGCGCGACGACGGCTCGGTGCTGACCGAATTCCCGGCGATCGCCTTCTGGCTGGCGCGGACCAACCCCAATGCCGGGCTGCTGCCAACCGACACGGAGGGCGAAACGCGTGTGCTCGAGGCGCTCGACTACGCGGTCGCCACGATCCACATGCAGGGCTTCTCGCGCCTGTTCGGGCCCGCGAATTTCGGCCCCAACCCCGGCGACGAAGAGAAGGTGAAGGCGCGCGGCCGCGAGATCGTCGAGAAGGGTCTCGCCCTGATGGACAAGGCGCTGGCCGGCAAGGAGTACGTCGTCGGCCGCTTCTCGATCGCGGATGCTGCCCTTTTCTATGTCGAGTTCTGGGCCGCGGGGCCGATGAAGATCGCGCTGCCCGCCAACTGCGCCGCCCACTTTGCGCGCATGAAGGCGCGGCCCGCGGTCGGGCGCGCACTCTCGCAGGAAGGACTCGCCGCCTGAATGCTGCCGCCGATCGGCTTCTGGTTCCTCCGCCACGGCGAGACTGACTGGAACGCACAAGGGCTTTCGCAAGGAGCGGCCGACGTGCCGCTCAATGCGAATGGCGAGGCGCAGGCCGGGCGTGCCGCGGAGCTTTTGCGTGAGAGCGGCATCGCCAGCATCGTCGCCTCGCCGCTCGCCCGCGCCCGCCGCACTGCCGAGATCGTGGCGGCGTCGCTCGAGCTTCCCGTCCGCACCGATCCCGAGCTTCGCGAGGTGTTCTTCGCCGGCAAGGAGGGCCAGCCGATCGGCGCCTGGTACGAAGACTGGATCGCCGGCATCGCCACCCCGGACGGAGCCGAGTCCTTCGCCGAACTTGCCGCGCGTGCCGAAGGTGCCGTGGCGCGCGCTCTCGGCGCCCCGGCTCCCGTGCTGGTGGTCTCGCACGGCGCCTTCTTCCGCGCGCTGCGCCTGGCGATGCGCCTGCCACCCGATGTCCGCACCCCCAACGCGGTGCCGATCTTCTGCGATCCGCCGGCGCGTTCCACGCCGACGGCGCCCTGGTCGCTCCGGGCGCCGCGCGCACTCTCGATCGTGGGCCCGCCGGGAGTGAGCGGCTGAACCGGACCGAGGGGGATTCGCTGCCACAGCTTGCGCCTGTCGAGCGCCTCGAAATCCGGGTGCTGGTGGACAATGTCACCGACAGCCACTCCTTCGCGCCCGCCTTCGTGACACGGGAATGGCAACGACTTCAGCGCCAGGGTATGCGCATCCTCGCCGGTGGCGCGCAGTGCACGCCCTGGAAGGCGCCTATGGCGAGCAGGTCGTGCCGCTATCGGCGGCGGAAAGCGATTCGCGCCCTGATAGAGCCCGTTGCGCCGCTCTCGATGATCCGCTAGATGACCGCCCGCGCTGGCTCCTGCGGGGGCCGGCGCGTGACCTTTTGGTCGAGGGTGCGATGGCGGAGCAGGTGACGATCGTGGCCGAGGCACGCGCCGGTTCCGGCACGGGCACCGCGCGCGCCGTGCGGCGGGCCGGCAAGGTGCCGGGAATCCTCTATGGCGCGAAGGAGCCGCCGGTCGCGATCGCGCTCGATCCGCGCATCGTGTTGCGCGAGTTGCACCGTGGAGGCTGGCGGTCCCGCATTTACGAGCTCCGCCTCGATGGAGCCGCGACCCGTGCCCTGATCCGCGAGGTGCAGTTCCATCCCGTTACGGATGCGCCGCGCCACATCGATTTCCAACGCCTCGTCGCCGGCCAGGAAGTGCGCGTGGCGGTGGACGTGACGTTCACCAACGAAGCTGCCAGCCCCGGCCTGAAGCGCGGGGGCGTGCTCAACGTCGTGCGCCACAGTGTCGAGGTCTATTGCGACCCCGACCAGGTGCCCGGGCATTTCGAGGCAGATCTCAGCGGCCTCGACATCAATCATACCGTCCGCTGGTCGAACCTTCGCGGTACCGAGGGCACCCGCCCGATCATTGCGGATCGGGACTTCGTCATCGCTTCGGTAGCGCCGCCCACCAAGATGGTCGAGGCGACGACCGAGACCGCCGCGGCGGCGCCCACGACCGGCGCCACTGCCGCTGCTCCCGCAGCCGCCGCCGCAACGCCGGCTGCCGGCCCGGCGAAGAAGGAGTGACGTTGCCCGCGCCGCGCCCGGCGGGGTAAGCGGTGCTGCTCTGGGTCGGGCTCGGCAATCCCGAGCCCGGAATGGTCCTGAACCGGCACAATATCGGTTTCATGGCGCTCGACGTGATCGCCGAGACGCACCGCTTCTCCGCCTGGCGGCGGCGCTTCCGCGGCCTCGTTTCCGAAGGCGTGGTCGGGGGCGAACGGGTGATCGGGCTGAAGCCGCTCACCTACATGAATCTCTCCGGCGAATCGGTGCAGGCCGCCGCCCATTTCTTCAAGCTCCCGGTGGCTGCCATCACGGTCTTCCATGACGACATCGATCTCGTCCCGGGCAAGGTCAGGGTGAAGCAGGGCGGGGGCGCTGCCGGGCACAACGGCCTCAGGAGCATCGATCGCGCACTTGGCGAAAGCGGCTACTGGCGCGTCAGGCTCGGTGTCGGCCATCCGGGCGAGAAGGAACGCGTGCTCGGGCACGTGCTCGGCGATTTTTCCCGCGCCGATTGCGAGGAATGGCTCGAGGGGCTGCTCGGAGCGATCAGCCGGGAGGCACCGCTCCTGGTGGCGGGGCGGGCGGAGGAATTCATGTCCAAGGTGGCGCTGGCCGTGCAGAGGTCCGCCTGATGGGGTTCAACTGTGGCATCGTCGGCCTGCCCAATGTCGGCAAATCGACGCTCTTCAATGCCCTCGTCGAAACCGCGGCGGCAGAGGCGGCGAACTATCCGTTCTGCACGATCGAGCCGAATATCGGCCGCGTCGCCGTGCCGGACCGGCGCCTTGCGGTGCTGGCCGACATTGCCCGCTCGGCGCGCATCGTGCCGACCAGCCTCGAATTCGTCGATATTGCCGGGCTGGTGCGCGGCGCTTCGAAGGGAGAAGGGCTCGGCAACCAGTTCCTTGCGCATATCCGCGAGGTCGATGCGATCCTGCACGTGCTGCGCTGCTTCGAGAATCCCGATGTCGTGCATGTGGAAGGTGGCATCGATCCGCTGCGCGATGCCGGGATCGTCGAGACCGAACTGATGCTTGCGGATCTCGAGAGCCTGGAGCGGCGGCTGCCCGGGCTCGAAAAACGGGTGCGCGGCGGCGAGCGGGAAAGCCGGGCGACGGTCGAACTGATCGCGCCGGTTCTGGCTGCGCTCCGCGAAGGAAGGCCGGCGCGTTCGGTTGCCGGGGTGTCCGGCACGGCGCTCAAGCATCTGCACCTGTTGACGGCAAAACCCCTGCTCTATGTCTGCAATGTCGAAGAAGAGGCGCGTGCGACGGGCAACCCGTTCTCGCAAGCCGTCGCGCGGCGGGCGGCAGAAGAGGGGGCGCGTGCGGTTGTCGTTTCGGCGGCGATAGAGGCGGAAATCGCCCACCTGCCGGCGGCCGAACGGGGCGCGTTCCTGGCTCTGCTCGGGCTTGCCGATAGCGGCCTCGACCGGGTGATCCGCGCCGGCTACGAGCTTCTGCATTTGATCACCTTCTTCACCGCCGGGCCCAAGGAGGCGCGCGCCTGGACGATCGAGCGCGGCACGCGCGCGCCGCAAGCCGCAGGCAGGATCCACGGCGATTTCGAGCGAGGCTTCATTGCTGCCGAAACGATCTCGTACGAGGATTACGTCGCCGGCGGGGGCGAGGCCGGCGCGCGGGAGGCCGGGCGGCTTCGCGTCGAGGGGCGCGACTATGTCGTTGAGGACGGGGACGTGATGCTGTTCCGGTTCAATGTGTGAGGCGAGGATCAGATTGAGTACGATATGATGACGGCGGCGCCCGCCGCCAGCGCAAGCAGGAGGAGCGCCAGCCAGAGAGAAGCCTGGCGCGGCGCGATGATCGTCTCCGGCAAGCGTTTTTTCCCGGTGAGCATCGGGCCGACGAGATTCTGGTCCTTGAGAGCGGCGTAGGCCACGATGGCGAAAATGTGCAGCGCAACCGCACCAAGAATCACCTCCCAGAGAATCGCGTGCAGATCGGTGATCACGTTGGCAACGGAGGCCGGCGCGATCTCGGTGAACGGCCCTTCGTTGGCCACGTCGTTGTTGATGTAGAGGCCCGTCAGCACCTCGGCGAGCAGCAGGCCGAGCAGAGCGAAGACCATCCACGCGCCCGCCGGGTTGTGGCCGACCCGCGTGTCAGGCTCCCGGCGGGGAAACTCTGCCAGATGGCGGAGCGCCTTCCGGGGCGAGGCCGCGAATCGAGCAAACCGCGCTGTTTCCGCCCCGAAAAATCCCCAGAGCACCCGGAACAGGACAAGGGCGAGCAGCGCCTCTCCACCCAGCACGTGCCAGCCCATCCAGTTCATTCGCCAGGTCACATAGAGCGCCACCAGCAGCACCACGATCGCCCAATGGAAGAGCCTGGTCGGCAGGTCCCAGACGCGAACGTCGTGCTTTGGCAGCGGCATCTTCGGCTCTTCGCCGGCACTACTCCAGGCGCCAGGGCTCGGTTTTGCCCCTGGGATCGTCTGGTCTCTCATGTCCGGCATCATTGCGAAGCCGATGACAAAGGGCTAGCCTGGGTACATGGCAGAAGGCCGCTCGCCTGGAAGCGGGCCCGCCGCGCGCAACCCCGTGCTTCTGGCGTTGGTTGGGCTCATCTGCATCGCCCTGGGTGTTGCCCTGGTGCGCTGGGAGTCCTTTCTGTTCGGGCCCTCCGGGCCGCCGCTCGTGGTGACCGGGCCGCCGGAGGCGCCATCCCTCGCTCCACCTTCGGCCGCCCTGCCGCCGGCGCGCACCGCTCAGAGCGGGCAGGCCGCTCCGCCCGTCGCGACCAGCAGGAACGCGTCCGCCGCGCCATTGGCGCGCACCACGCAGAATCCGCCCGCCGTGTCGCCGGCAGAGACAACCGCCAACCCGGCCGCCGCACCGCTTGCGCGCATGACCGAGAACGCGCCCGCCGCAGCGGCGGCCGCCGGCACGCCAGGCACGCCAGCGGCGCCGCTTGCACACACCTCGCGGAGCGCACGCACCGCGCCGGCGGTTCCCACCGCGCTGCAACAGCCCACGCCGCAACAGCATCATGCGCCCAGCTTCGACGTCGTCCGCGTCGATCCGTCCGGGAATACGGTCATTGCCGGCCGGGCGCCCGCCGGGTCCACGGTGACGGTCACCGCGGGCGGCGCAGTCGTCGGCACCACCCGTTCCGACCCGGAGGGCCAATGGGTGCTCGCGCCCGACAAGCCGTTGCCCACCGGGGGCCGCACCCTGGCGCTTTCCGCCAGCCTGCCGAACGGCGCAACCGTCGCAGGATCGGAAAAGGTGGTCGTTGTGGTGTCGCACCGGAACGCGGCTCCTCCGGTGGCGCTGCTGGACTCTCCGGTTCGGCCACGCCTCATCGAGGCCCCGCCGCCGGCCAGTGGAGGAGTCGGCACATTCAGCCTCGACCTCATCCAGTATGGCACCGAAGGGTCCGTGAGCCTCGCCGGGCGGGCGCCACTGGGCACGGAACTCCGCCTTTATCTCGACAACCACCTGCTCGGCGATGTGCGCGCCGATGCGAGCGGTCACTGGTCGCTCGCGCTCGATCGGCGGGTCGCGCCCGGCATGCACCAGGTCCGGCTCGATCGCATCTCCCCGGCGGGCAAGGTTCTGGCGCGTCTCGCCGTGCCCTTCGACCGCGCGGCGTTGCCGGTGCCGCCCGGTGCCAGCGATATCACGGTCGTGCAGCCCGGCCAGTGCCTGTGGCTGATTGCCCAGCATGTCTACGGAAATGGCCTGCGCTTTACCCTGATCTTCCAGGCCAACCGCAGCCAGATCCGCAATCCGAACCTGATCTATCCCGGCCAGGTCTTCGCGCTTCCCGCGCCCGCCGGCGCGACCGGCACGCACGGCTGATTCGCGGGCGACGCTTGCAGCGCGCCATCCCCGCTTCCATAAACGCCTCCGCATGGCGATCGTCGAACCCTGGCAACTTTCTCCGCCGCATCCGGCCGCCCGACCTTTTCTGATCGGCGCGGCGATCCTGTTCCTGCTTGGCCTTCTGCTCGCGCACTGGCTCGCCTGGCTTGCCTTTTTTGGCATCCTGATCGTTCTCTATTTCTTTCGGGACCCGGAACGTGTAGCGCCGGATCGCTGCGGTGTCCTGCTCGCCCCGGCAGACGGGCGCGTGGTGTCGGTCGCCACCACGGTGCCGCCGGCGGAGCTTGGGCTTGGCGCGGCGCCACGCTGGCGCGTTGCCACGTTCCTTTCGATTTTCGATGTGCATGTCAACCGTATTCCCGTCGACGGCACCATCACGCGCATCGCCTACCGGCATGGTCGCTTCCGCAATGCAGCCGATCGCGATGCGGCAGCGACGAATGAGCACAACGCTGTCACGATCCGCCTTGCCGATGGGCGCGAGATCGCGGTGGTTCAGATTGCCGGCCTGATCGCGCGACGGATCATCTGCTCCGCACGCGAGGGAGATGCCGTCGTCGCCGGCGCCCGTTTCGGCATCATCCGCTTCGGCAGCCGCGCCGACCTCTACCTCCCCGAGGGCGTTCAGCCACTGGTCGCCGAGGGGCAAACCATGGTCGGCGGTGAAACCGTGGTTGCTGAGTTCGACCGATGAGCGCCCCGGCATGAGCTCCTCCGGCTGGCCTCGCCCCGAACCCGGCCGCGTCTCGCCGATACGGCGCATTTCCGGGCGGCTGCGCCCACGCACACGGCCGCGCTTCAGGGGCCCCTCGTTCAATCGGGTGGTGCCGAACATCATGACGCTGCTGGGCCTCTGTGCCGGGCTCACAGCGCTTCGCTTCGCATTCGAGGGCCGCTTTGCGCTCGCCGCCGTGGCGATCGTGGTGGCGGGCGGCATCGACGGATTGGACGGCCGCCTGGCCCGGCTGCTGAAGGGCACCTCGCGTTTCGGAGCTGAATTCGACAGCCTCACGGACTTTCTCTGTTTCGGTGTGGCACCCGCTTTCACGATCTATCTCTGGTCGCTCGCTGCCTGGCGCGGGTTCGGTTTCGTCCCCGCGCTGTTGTTCGCGGTCTCCATGGCGCTGCGTCTCGCGCGCTTCAATGCGGCCCTCGATGCCGCACCGGCACCGGCCTACGTGCATAATTTCTTCACCGGAGTTCCGGCGCCGGCCGGTGCGGGGCTGGCGCTCTTTCCCCTCTTTGTCGGGCTGGAAGCGCAATCACTCGGCTGGGGATGGCTCGAGGAGGCCGCTCAGTTTCCCATCTTCTGCGCCTTTGTGCTGATCGGCGCGGCCGCCCTGCTCGTCTCCACCCTGCCGGTCTGGTCGTTCAAGAATTTCAAGGTGCCGGTGGAATATGTGCTGCCGTTGATGCTCGGCACCGGCGCCTATGCCGCCTTCCTGGTTGCCGATCCATGGGGCGCTTTGGCGCTCCTGGCGCTCATTTATCTCGGCATGCTGCCTTACAGCCGCCGGAGCTTCCGCCGTCTCCGCGCGGAAGCAGAGGCCATGCGCACGCCGGAGGAACCGCCGCGCGCCGCCGCACCGTGAGGCTCCCTGCCGCGGAGGCAGGAAGCGCCGGATGACCCTGATCTGGCTCATTGCCGGCGAGTCGAGCGGTGACGTGATCGGGGCCCGGCTGATGGCTGCACTCTCGAAGCGTACTCCCGAAATCCGCTTCGCCGGCGTCGGCGGCCCGCACATGCAGGCGGGCGGTCTCGCCAGTCTTTTTCCGTTCCAGGATCTGTCGCTGATGGGGCTCGTCGAGGTACTGCCGCGCCTCAGCCTCATCCGCCGGCGCCTCCGTGAGTCCGTTGCCGATATCGCGTGTCTCAGGCCCGCCGCGGTCGTCACCATCGACAGCCCCGGCTTCAATCTCCGGCTATTGCACGGCATCCGCCCGCTCGGCATCCCGCGCGCGCATTACGTTGCCCCGCAGGCCTGGGCATGGCGGGAGAGCCGGGTCCGGCACTTTCCCGGCCTCTGGGAGCGTCTGCTCTGCCTGTTGCCCTTCGAGCCCGCTTTCTTCGCCCGTCACGGGCTGGCGGCGAGCTTCGTCGGCCATCCGGTGCTGGAGTCCGGGGCCGACAAAGGCGACGCCTCTGGCTTCCGCGCCCGCCACGGGATCGGCTCCGAGACGCCGGCCGTGATCGTCATGCCGGGCAGCCGGCCGGGGGAGGTGGCGCGGCACGGGGAGATTTTCGGCGCTGCACTCCGCCTCCTTCTGGCCCGCCACCCGCGATTGCGTCCCTTCGTGCCGGCGGCCCCGGCCGTTCGTTCCTCGCTCCCTTCGCTGCTTGCGGGCTGGCCTGCCGCGCCCGTCATTCTCGAGCGGGAGGACGAAAAGCCTGACGCCTACGCCGCGGCATCGGCGGCACTCTGCAAATCCGGGACCTCCGCGCTCGAGCTCGCGCTCGGCGCCGTGCCGATGGTGATCGCCTACAGGCTCAACCCGATCACCGGCCTGATCGCCCGCCGCCTCGTTACGGTGCGGCACGCCTCGCTCGTCAATCTGCTGGCCGGACGGGAGGTGGTGCCGGAACTGTTGCAAGAGCGCTGCACGCCCGAGCATCTGGCCACCGCCCTCGCAACTCTCCTCGACGACCGCTCGGCCGCCACCGCGCAACGCGCCGCCTTCGCGCCGGTTCTGGCAAGCCTCGCGCCTCCGTCGGGCACACCCTCGGAAGCCGCCGCCGCCGTGGTGCTCGACCTCCTTGGAACGAGACCGCAATGAGCGGGCGATCGCGGGCTGGCTCCCTCGCCGCCAGGACCAGCCGCATACAGCATGGCTGGCCGCCTTTCCGCGTCATGGCGTGGCCTCGTGTCGTGCCGGCAACGGAGTGCCATTGTCCGGCGCTGCCTGGAGATCATCCCCCCGAAGATCCGAATCGCAGCCATTCCACACACCGACTGCGAGGTTCGATCGCACGGTCAACAGCAGGTCGAGCAGCATCTCCCGTTCCGCCTCCGGGACCCCGCCCAGCGCCTGGGCGCGCACTTCCGCCCCGACCGCATGCACCTGACGGAGGATCGGACAGGCTGCCTCGGTCAGCCACAGCGTACGGATGCGACGATCACACGGGTGCGAGCGGCGCTCGATCAGGCCCGCCCGCTGCAGGCTGTCGATCAACCGGACCACGGAGATCGCTTCCATGTCCATTTGCTCGGCAAGCTGTGCCTGGCTCAGGCCCGGTTCGCGATCGACACGCACGAGCACCGAGGCTTCCGACTGATTCAGAGGCAACCCCACTTCACGAGCCCGTTGCACGAAGCGCCGCCGCATCAACCGCGATGTATCCCGCAGCAGGAAGCCAAGTGACCGGTGGGCTGGTGGGGGGATAGAGTGCATCAGTCGGCCGCGTCCCGCATGGGCTCTGTGACAGGCGCGAGTGCAGGCCGGCGGCGCGGCGCCATCCGCTGCGACAGCCGTTCAAGATAGAGGTAGATCACCGGCGTGGTGTAAAGCGTGAGCCACTGCGATACGAGCAACCCGCCGACGATGGCGATGCCCAGTGGCTGGCGCAGATCCGAGCCGGCGCCTTGCCCGATCGCCAACGGCAGGCCGCCGAACAGCGCGCACATCGTGGTCATCATGATCGGCCGGAAACGGAGCAGGCAGGCTTCGTGGATCGCCTCCAGCGGGCTCTTGCCATGCTCCCGTTCGGCGACCAGTGCGAAGTCAATCATCATAATGGCGTTCTTCTTCACGATGCCGATCAAGAGGATGATGCCGATCAGTGCCACGAGGCTCAGGTCGTAGCCGAAGATCATCAGCATCAAGAGCGCGCCGACGCCGGCCGAAGGGAGCGCCGAGAGGATGGTGATCGGGTGGATGAAACTCTCATAGAGCATGCCGAGCACGATGTACACGACAAGGATTGCCGCGGCGACCAGGAGCGGCGTAGAGGACAATGACGCCTGGAATGCCTGCGCCGTTCCCTGGAACGCACCTTGCACAGTAGCCGGCACATGCACGGCCGCCTGCATCGCGTTGATGGCGTCCACTGCCTGCCCCAGTGCCACGCCGGGGGCAAGGTTGAATGACAGCGTCACCGCCGGGAAGACGCCCTGGTGGTTCACCGCCTCCGGCACCACCGTATAGCTGTAATGCGCCACCGCCGACAGCGGCACCTCGGCGCCGGTCGAGGATGCCACAAAAATGTGCGCCAGCGCCGACGGGTTGTCCTGGAACTGCGGCTCCGCCTGCAGGATCACGTATTCCTGCGCGGTGTCGGTGTACAGCGTCGCCACCTGCTCCTGGCCGAATGCATCGTCCAATGTCTGGTCGATCGCGTCCATCGAGAGTCCCAGCCGATACGCCGCGTCGCGATCCACCGCGATCTGCACATTGCGCGAGGCGATCTGCTGGTCCGACGCGACATCCGTCAATTGATGCATCTTCTGCATCTGTTCGAGCAGAATGGGCGCCCAGTGATTGAGTTCGGCGGTATCGTTGTCGGTGAGCGTGTACTGGTATTGCGCCTGCTCCAGCCTTCCTCCGACCGTCACGTCCTGCCCCGCCTGCATAAAGAACTTGATGCCCTGCAGTCCGGCGATCTCAGGCTTCAGCCGGTCGATCACTTTCTGCACGCCGACCCGCTGGTTGAACGGTTTAAGCTGAATGAACATCCGGGCGGTGCTTTCGCTCGGATTGGAGCCGGCTGCCCCGGCGAAGCCGACTACGCCCGAAACGGCCGGGTCCTTGAGGATGATCGCCGTGACCTTGTTCTCCATCTCGCCGACCGAGGCGAAGGAGGTGTCCTGGCGCATCTGCAGCGCACCGAAGATGAAGCCGGTATCCTGCTGCGGAATAAATCCCTTTGGGATGGCAACGTAGAGATATCCGCTCAGCACGATCAGCCCCAGCGTGCCCGCCAGCATCAGCCGCTGGTGGCGGAACACCCAGATCAGGCCGCGATCGTAGCCCCGCAGGGACGCATCAAAGAATCGCTCCGCCAGGCGGTTGACCCGGCCCTTCTTCTCCTCGTCCTCATGCGCCAGGAAGCGCGAGCACAACATCGGGGTCAGTGTCAACGAAACGAACGCCGAGGCCACCACCGCCACGCTGACAGTGACCGCGAACTCCCGGAACAGCCGGCCAATGATACCACCCATGAACAGCAGCGGAATGAACACGGCGATCAGAGAGAAGGTGATCGACACGATGGTGAAGCCGATCTGGCCGGCACCCTTGAGCGCCGCCGCGAACGGCGACTCGCCTAGTTCGATGTAGCGGACGATGTTCTCGATCATCACGATGGCGTCGTCCACCACGAAGCCCACCGCAATGGTCAGCGCCATCAAAGAAATATTGTCGAGGTTGAATCCGACCATGTACATCACGCCGGCGGTAGCCACCAACGCCAGCGGCACCGTCACGCTGGGAATGATCGTCGCCCACACCTTGCGGAGGAACAGGAAAATCGTCAGCACCACCAGACCGATGGTGATCATCAGCGTCATCTCGACATCGGCGACGGAATCGCGAATGTTGATCGAACGGTCCGAAACCAGGTCCACGTGCACCGAGCGCGGGAGCGACGCCTCCAATCCAGGCATCATCGCCTTGATCTGATCCACCACCTTGATGGTATTCGCCCCTGGTTCACGCTCGATGAGCAGGAGCTCGATCCGCTTCTGGCCGTACCAGGCCCCCGTGCGCGCCTGCTGCGAGGAGATGATGACGTTGCCGACATCCTTCACCCTTACCGGCGCTCCGTCGCGGTAGGCTACTATCACGTCGCTGAACGCCTTGGCGCTGAACAACTGGTCGTTGATGCCCAGCGTGAATTCCTGCTTGCGGCCCTCGAGGTTGCCCTTCGGAAGATCCGTAGTGGCATTTATCAGGGCGGTACGCACATCCTCCAGGCTCATGCCGCGGGACGCGATCGCATCCGGGTTGACCTCAACGTGCACCGCCGGGATTTGCTGGCCGGCGATGTTCACCTGCGAGACGCCATCCACCCGCGAGATCGATTCCGCCAGCACATTGTAGGAGTACTGGTCGAGGTCCTGGACCGGCATGGCGTCTGAGCTGACGGCATAGATGAGGATCGCCCGATCGGCGGGATTGGTCTTCTTGAAGGTCGGCGGCGAGGGCAAATTCTTCGGCAGCAGGCCGCTTGCCGCGTTGATTGCGGTCTGCACGTCCTCCGCCGCGCCATCGATGTTGCGAGCGAGATCGAACTGCAGCGTGATCATGGTCGTTCCCAGACCGCTGGTCGATGTCATCTGGGCGAGGCCCGGAATTGCCGCGAACTGTTGCTCAAGCGGCGTGGCCACGGAGGCGGCCATCGTCTCCGGACTGGCGCCTGGCAGCGTGGCCGTGACCTCGATGGTGGGGAAGTCCACGTTTGGCAGTGCTGCGACTGGCAGCAGCGAGAAGGTCGCCAGCCCGAACACCAGGATGCCCATCATCAGCAACGCGGTGGCGATCGGCCGGCGGATGAAAATCTCGGATATGCTCATCGCGCAATCAACCAGCCCGCTGTTTGGCGGGAGCCGTACCGCCGCCGGTCTCGATCCGGACCCGGACGTTGTTGGCCAAGCTATACTGCCCGGCGACCACCACCTTCTCTCCGGCCGCCAAACCCTTGGAGATCACGGCGATCCCATCTTGCTGGCTGGCAACCTCGACGCTGCGACGCTCTACCGTGTCGTCCGGCAGGATGACATAAACGTATTCGCCGTTCTGCCCGGCCATCACGGTCGACTCCGGAACAGTAACGGCATTGTGGCGCACCGACAGGATCAGGCGGGCACTGACGAACTCGCCAGGCCAGAGCCGTTCGTCGGCGTTGGCGAAGGTACCCTCCAGCGCGATGGTGCCGGTCGTCGTGTTGACGTGGTTGTCGATGAACGTCAGCACACCCTTGGCGAGCAATGTTCTGTCGTTCGAGTCGTATGCGTCGACCTCCAGCTTGTTTGTTGCCTGGTTCTTCTGGATCACCTCCAGGCTGGTCGCCGGCAGGGTGAAGCTGACAAAGATCGGCTTGATCTGGGTGATAGACACCAGCGGCGTTGCGGCGCTGGCTTGCACGTAGTTGCCGGGATCGACCAATAGCGCGCCCGTCCGGCCGCCAATCGGCGCCCGGATCATCGTGAAGCCCAGGTTGAGCTGCGCGGTCTCGATCTCGGCGTTGTCCGCCTGCACCGCGGCCTCCAACTGCCCGACGGTCGCCGCCTGGTCCTCAAAGCTCTGGCGGGTCTGGAAGCCGCTGCCCACCAACTTGCCGTAGCGGGTCAGGTCGCGCTGCGCGCCTTGCAACAGCGCCTCGTCCTTGGCGGCGTCCGCCTTGGCCTGATCGAGCGCTGCCTGATACGGCCGCGGGTCGATCAGGAACAGCGGGGCACCCGCCTCTACCTCCTGCCCTTGAGTGAAGAAGGCCTGCATGATCTGGCCGTCCACCCGGGTCTTCACGTTGACCGTATTGATGGCCAGCACTGTGCCCAGGCCCACTTGATAAACCGGCACGTTTTGCGCCTCGGCTACGCCGGCGGTCACCGGAACGGCCGGGTCTGGTGGCGGAGCGAGCGAGCGGTCGCTTCGATGGGTTCGGAGCAGCCAGCCGCCCAAACCGATCCCGGTGACGACAACCACAATCGTGACAATCCGGCCCGGCCGCATCCCAATGTTTCCCAAATCCACCGCCGATCAGACAGCACGGTTGCTGCGTCGGCGGCGAATACAAGATAGGCTTTGCATCTAATAAGTATTGTTATATTTTATTTCAGCGGCCCGGTTGTGATGATGATGAACGGATGGTGATGCTGCCTTCACTCCCAATGCACCGGAGTCGAAGGACTCCGATGGTATGGAGTGCAACGGCTGCCTGGTCCTGCGAGGGAACGCAGCCCAGCCCACCAGAGAATCCCCGATCCTGCTCTCCTCCCGGAAAGATATCGCTGCCCTGGTGCACTCGACATGCGGCTCCCTGCAAGCCGACCTGTCCGCACTCCTCTCCCGGCTCACCCGCTCTGGCCCCGATCGGTAACGCCCGTCAGGGGATATTGAGATAGATGCCGATACCCGGCGCCGGCGGAGGCGGCGCATAAACCACCGGCGGTGGCGGGGCGTAATAGCCCCCAGGTGCGTAGAATCCCCAAGGCGGCGGCGGCGGTTGCCATGGGCGGGGCTGGTTCCAATGCGGTGGCGGCGGCGGGGGACGGTAATAGCCAGGATGGCCCCAGGGCTGCGGCCGGGGAGGAGGCGGGCCGTGCGGTTGAGCCTCAGCCGCCACGGCAAGGCACAACCAGAGTGCAGCGCCGAGTGCGATTGCCGGACGCATTACCGGGCACCTCGGTTCCTGTGCGCGGGCCGGCTGGCAAAGAGGGCGTCCGCCGTCTTCTGCTGCTCGGGCGAGAGCACCGCGTAAAGCTTCGCGAAGGCCGGCACGAGCCGGTCAAGGTCGGCCACATGCATTTTCGCAAAGTCGCGGTAAGATTCCAGGATCTGGACCGCATTCATGGTTCCGGCGCTCTGCGAACGCTGCCGGTAGAGTGTTTCCATCGTGGCGGCATTCTCGCGCATCACGTCCGCAAAGGCGTTCCATTGCGGGGCCTCTGCCTCTGTGATCGCCAGCTCGGTGCGGAGAGCCTTGATATGCGCCTCGACTTCGGTCGAGGCAGCCGTGACGTTCGTCGCCGCCTGGGCCAGCACGCGTGAGGATTCGAACGGCAGCACAAGGCAGGCCGCAAGCAATGCACTCATGATGATCCGTGGGACCATGACGAAACTCCCGTGTCTGCCTGAGGACCGGGAACACGCTACTCCTTTTGAGGCGAATTGGGGGCACGGCGAAGCTGATTTCATGTTTTTGGAACGCTTGGGGCACCGCCGGACACTTACCGCCAGGAGATCAGGGCAAGGGAGGTCCATGGCCACGACCGATGGCATGGTCGCGGCCATCGCGCGCATCAACGGTGGGCGCCTGGCGAGGCGGAACCTGGCGGACTTCGCCACGACCAGGCTCGATGTGGTCTCTCCCTGGGATTTTTGAGTGCGCATGCGGAGACTTCCGTGCGGCCGAGCGCCGCGGCGGAATGCGGCCGGTGCCGGCGGGGCCTACACCCCCTCGCGCTTCGGCGTGAAGTCGGCGTCGGCGTGGACCTGCACGGAAAGCAGGATGCCGAACGAGGCCATGGTCGTCAGCAGCGCCGAGCCGCCATAGGAGATCAGGGGCAGCGGCACCCCGCCGACCGGGATCAGCCCCATCACCATGGCGAGATTGACGAACACATAGAGGAAAAAATTCATGCCGATCCCGAACGCGACCAGCCGCCCGAACTGATGCCGCGCAGAGAGCGCGATCGCACCTGCCGTGCACACGATCAGGCAGAGCAGGCCGACGAGGGCGATCGAACCCACGAAACCGAACTGCTCGGCGAACAGGGTGAAGATGAAATCCGTCTCCTTCTCGGGCAAAAAGTCGAGCCGCCCTTGCGAGGCATGCATCAATCCCTGCCCCCACATTCCGCCCGAACCGAGCGCGATCTTGGCCTGGATGATGTTGTAGCCGGCGCCGAGCGGATCCCGCGCCGGATCGAGGAAGGTGAGGATCCGCGCCTTCTGATAGCCGTGCAGGTGCGCAAACGCGATCGGCGCGGCGAGGCCGCCGAGCACGAAGGCAAGCGCAAAGCTCCACCAGCGGACACCGGCGGCGAAGAAGGTCGTCGCGCCGATCGCAAGCACGATCAGCGCCGTGCCGAGATTGGGCTCCTTCAGAATGAGGACCACCGGCAGCAGGATCGCGGCGAGCGGCGGCAGCAGGAAGAACGGATTGCCGATGCGCTCCCACGAGGCGCGGCGGAACCAGTGTGCCAGCGCCAGCACCAGTGCCACCTTCATGAATTCGCTCGGCTGCACGGCCACGCCGCCGATCGAGAGCCACCGCTCGGCACCGAGCCCGACCGAGCCGAATTTCAACACCATGACGAGCAGCACGAGCGAGACTGCGTAGAGCGGCCAGGCGAGACGCGCGATGATCCGGATATCGACGAACGCGATCGCCAGCATCAGTGCGAAGCCGATCGCAAGGCGGAGAAGCTGACGCTTCGCATAGGGATCGAACGCACCGGTTGCGGAATAGAGCGAGAGCGCGCCGACACCGCCCAGGAGTACGACCAGGGCCACGAAGAACCAGTTGATCCGCGCGATCTTGCGCGTGAAATCGAACGAGGTGACGCGCAGAAGGCGCCCCTCGGCACGCTGCAGCGGGCCGCCCTTCACGCTCATGCGGGCGCGCCCGCAACCCGCGCGCTGCTTGCCGCAAC
This sequence comes from Acetobacteraceae bacterium, assembly GCA_030041255.1. GTDB lineage: Bacteria > Pseudomonadota > Alphaproteobacteria > Acetobacterales > Acetobacteraceae > JAKAWQ01. Next base: position 6,304 of record JASHOF010000058.1, on the reverse strand, counting down.
CATGCCGAACGCCGCCTCCATCAGTACCTTGGCGATCGGTGCCGCTGCTTCCGCCCCTTCGTGGCCGTGCTCCACCACCACCGCGGTTGCGAAGCGCGGACTGGCGACCGGAGCGAAGGCGATGAAGAGCGCGTTGGGACGGAATTGCCAGGGCAAGTTCGCCGTATTGAAATTGGCTGCCGCTTCCGCCTTGGACAAGTTGACGACCTCCGCCGAACCCGTCTTGCCGGCCATCTCCATCTTCGGATCCGTGAGGCGCGAGGCATAAGCCGTGCCCAGCGGATTGTTCACCGCCTCACGCATGCCCTGCCGCACGATGGCCAGGTAGGATTCCGGAATCCCGAGTTCAGGGAACGCGGTTTCGGGCAAAGCCCGGGCCCCGACCGCGGCTGCGACGCGGGGCGAGATGGCCCGCCCGGTGGCGACGCGGGCGGCCATGATCGCAAGCTCGAGCGGAGTCACCTGGTCGAAGCCCTGCCCGATTCCGTGGATCACCGTCTCGCCGAGCGTCCAGGCCTTGCCGTGGGCGCGCCGCCATTCGCGCGTCGGAACGAACCCGCTCGCGGCGCCGGGAATGTCGATCTCGGGGGGAACGCCGATGCCGAGCCGACGCGCCATGGCGGCGATGCGGTCGATCCCGGTGGCGAGCGCGGTGTGGTAGAAGAAGACGTCGCAGCTCTGGCAGATCGCGCTCGGCAGATCGAGCCAGCCGTGCCCGCCATGTTCCCAGCACCAGTAGCGATGTCCGCCGAGATCGAGATAGCCCGGACAGAAGAACCGTGTTCCGGGTGAAATTCCCCCCGAGGTCAGGCCGGCGAGGGCGGTGACCGGCTTGAAGGTCGAGCCGGGCGCATAGATGCCGGCCAGTGCCTTGTCGAGCAGCGGCGCCCGCTTGTCCGTCATCCAGGCCTTCCACTGCCGGGCCGAGAGACCGGTGTCGAACAAGGTCGGATCGAAGGAGGGCGTGCTGGCGATCGCCCGCACGGCGCCCGACCCGAGTTCGAGCAACACCGCACTCGCACTTCTTTCCGAGGCCAGCCTGGCGACCGCCTGGGATTGCAGATTGGCATCGAGATGCAACCGGACGGTTTCGCCCGGTGTGCCGGGATTGCGCGCGAGATTGCGGATCACGCGGCCGAGCGCGTTGACCTCGAGCCGCACCATTCCCGGCACCCCGGCGAGGGCGCCGTTCCGCCCCCTCTCGACCCCCGCCTTGCCGACGCGAATCCCCGGCAGCGCCAGCACCGGACTGGCCCGCACCTCGGCTTCCGTCGGCGGCCCGACATAGCCGATCAGATGCGCCATGGTGGTTCCGAAGGGATAGAGCCGCGTGGTGCCGACGTCGACGACGAGGCCGGGCAGCGCCGGCGCATTGACCGCGAGTGCCGCCATCTGGTCCCAGGACAGGAAATCCCTGAGCAGCACCGGGATGAAGGGCCGGTGCGCCTTGATCTCGCGCTGGATGCGCAGCCGTTCTGCCGCATCCAGCGGCACCAGCCGGTTGAATGAAGCGAGCGTCGCCTTGGCATCGGTCGTGGCATCCGGCGTGCCATCGACCATCAGGAGCGCCCGCCAGTGCGGCTTGTTGCCGGCGAGCAGGGCCCCGGCGCGGTCGTGAATCTCGCCGCGTGGGGGGGCCAGCAATCGTGCGCTCACGCGATTGTCCTTGGCCAGGATCGCGTAGTGTGCGCCGTCCCTGACCTGCAGGCGGTAGAGGCGAAGCCCGAGCAACCCGAACAGGCCCACCTGCCCGGCGGCGAGTATCAGGGCGCGGCGGGTGAAGACTCCAAGCCGCGGCTTCTCTCGCGCCATCTCAGGCGCGTTCCCAGGCGGCGATGCTGCGATGCGCGCGGGTGAGCAGGACGGCGAGCGGCGGGTAGAGCCCGGCGGTCAGCGCAAATTGAAAGAGTGCCGGGCCAGTTGGCAGGGCCCGGAACATGAGCGCCGAATCGAACGCCCATTCGAGCCCGGCGGCCACTGCCGCCACCGCCACGAACACCAGCCAGACCATCGCGAACTGCTGGCTGGCAAGCCGCCGCCGCCAGCGCAGCGCGAGGCCATAGGTGAAGAGCAGGATCAGCACGCGGACGCCGAGTGGGGCGAACCCCAGGAGATCCGCGATCAGGCCGAGAAGAAACACCACTGGCGGCGGCATGGCGGCGGGGCGGAACACCGACCAGAAGAAAACCGCCGCCAGGGCAAAGCCAGGCAGCAGCTCCGCCTGTCCCGGCAGCCCGAGAGGGGCTGCGATCGCCAGCATGCCGAGCAGCGTACCGAGGGCTGGAAAGCTCTGCCGGCCGAGCACATCGAACTGCCGCCAGAAGGTCGGCCGTGGGCGGATGCCTGGCGTGCGCTCAATTTCCATTGCCGGCCTCGAGCGCCAGAGCCGCCGCCCCTCCTGCGGCTCCCCGCGGAGGACTGATTTTCTGCACCTGGTAATCGAACAGGCGGACGATGCCGAGCCGCGCGAGTTCTGCATCCGGGATCACGCGCGGCACACCCGATCGCCCGTAATGCACCGTGCCGACCGGCAGATCTTCCGGGAACACGCCGGCGACTCCGCTTGTCACCACCTCATCGCCCTCTTTCGGCGTCGTGCCGGCGGGCCAGAACTGCAATTCGGGCTCGGGCCCGTTGGTGCCGGCCAGGATCGCACGCACGCCGCCCTGGCCGAATTTCACCGGAATGCGGCTGTTGAGATCGGTGATCAGCAGCACGCGTGCGCTGGCGCGGCCGGCCTCGGTCACGCGGCCGACCAGCCCGTAGGCGCCGAGCGCGATCTCCCCCGCATGCACCCGGACGGACGGCCCGAGCGAGACCAGTACCGCGCGGTCATAAAGACCGCCGGCGTCCGCCACCGCCCGCGCGGTAACGAACGGCACCTCCGGGGCGGGAATCCAGTGCAGCACCGACTTCAGGTTCGCGTTCTCCGCCTCCAGCGCGAGTGCCACCGCCTGCCAGCGGCGGAGGGTGGCATTCTCTGCCCGCAGCCGATCGTTTTCGGCACGCAAATCCCATAACTGCCGCACTTCCGTCACCACGCCGCGAATCCGTTCCGCTGGCGCTGTGAACGCCGCGTAAATCGGAGTCAGTGCATCCGCGAATGCCATCCGCGCCCGATCGGCGAGGGTCCCATCGATGCGTGCGGCCAGCATCAATCCGAAGGCAGCGGCCATCAGAAGCGGCAGGCTGAGCTTCTCCAGGGCTTCGCGCATCGGGATGGAAAGCCGGATCACGCTTCCTTCGCTCCTCCATCAAGACCTGCGATCGAATGTTTTTCCCGCCGCTATCAAAAGGGGTCAACAGGGCGAGTGAACTATAGCGCGGGTTAATACATAGTGGTCAGAACATTACGCAATCGTTTCATTTCCTCCAGCGCACGCCCGGTCCCGAGCGCCACGCACTGCAGTGCATCCTCTGCCACCACGACCGAAAGCCCGGTTGCCTCGCGCAGCACCTGGTCCACCCGATAGAGGAGCGCCCCGCCGCCGGTGAGCACGATCCCCTTGTCCACGATGTCGGCGGCCAGCTCGGGCGGCGTGTTCTCGAGCGCCACCTTCACCGCCTCGACGATCGCGCTGACCGGCTCGACGAGGCTCTCGGCGATCTGGCGCTGGCTGACGATGACTTCCCGCGGGACCCCGTTCATCAAATCCCGCCCGCGAACCTCCCGCCATGGCCCTTCGTCGGCATCCTCCGGCGGGGTGGCGGCGCCGATCTCCATCTTGATCCGCTCCGCCGATCCTTCGCCGATCAGGAGATTATGGTGGCGGCGGATGTAACTGATGATCGCCTCGTCCATCTTGTCCCCGCCCACCCGCACACTGCGGGAATAGACGATGCCGCCGAGCGAGATGACCGCGACCTCGGTGGTGCCGCCGCCGATATCGACGATCATGCTGCCGGAGGGCTCGGTCACCGGCAGGCCGGCCCCGATCGCCGCGGCCATCGGCTCCTCGATCAGCCGCACACGGCGCGCGCCGGCGCTTTCCGCGCTTTCCTGGATGGCGCGGCGTTCGACGGCGGTCGATCCGGACGGCACGCAGACGATGATCAGCGGGCTGGCGAGGATTCTCCGGTTGTGCACCTTGCGGATGAAATGCTTGATCATTTCTTCCGCGACCTCGAAATCGGCGATCACGCCGTCGCGCAGGGGGCGAATGGCGGAGATGTTGCCCGGGGTACGCCCGAGCATCTGCTTCGCCTCCTCGCCGACTGCCAAGACCTGCTTCCGCCCGCGCACGTCGGCGATCGCCACCACCGAAGGCTCGGCGAGCACGATCCCACGCCCCTTCACGTAGACCAGCGTGTTGGCGGTACCGAGATCGATCGCCATGTCCGCGGACATGATCCCGAGCAGGCGTGCGAACATCGGTGAACCTTATCGTTGAGAGCGGCAGGGATTAAGCCTGTCGCCCTCTTTGCGACAAGGGGCCGCTTCGGGCGGCATCCTGCTTCGCGGAGGCGGTGCCCGGGCAGCGGGCAACCCGCCGCGGCAGGGCTGCGAGGCTTTTGCGCAACCGCCCGAACGCCGCCACTCCGGCCAGGCGCCGGTCCAGGAAGGCGAGCGTTGCCGCCTCGTCCTCGCTCTGATCGGCAATCCAATAGAGAAGTGTCGCCGAGTAGATCGCGGCCAGGCTGGCCCGCCTGGTGTACCAACTGAAATCCGCTGCCTTGTCGCCGGCGGCATGCCAGATCGAATCGACGGTCCGCGCCGTGATCCGCGTCGCGGTGCCGGCTGCGCCGGCCCGCCCGAGCGCCGAAAGCGCACGGCGCACCGCCTCCCGATGCGGCCGGAGCAGGTGCAGGCGAAGCGCCACCAGCGCGCGTACGCGCCGGGCCAGGCCGGCCTCGGTAAGGCTGCCGGCCCGAGCTTCCATCTCCCTGTCAGCCAGATCGCTCCAGGCCTCGATGAGCCCGAGCGCACCATCAGGGAACAGGTTCGGCCCCAATTCGGGCGGTTCGCCGAGATCCGCGAGCCCCGCACGCAGGGCACGCATCGTCCAGCCGTCGAAGGGCACGTGCGGCAGCATGCCCCGGATCGCGGCATCGCGCTCCGCGCTTCGTTCCGGCATCCCGATCATCCCGCCCCCTCCATGGCACCGGCCCGCGCCAGTTCCTCGGTAAAGCCGAACTTCGAAAGATCCTGCATCCGCATCGGGTAGAGGATCCCGTCCAGATGATCGTATTCGTGCTGCACGACCCCGGCATGGAAGCCGCTTGCCACCGCCTCGACCGGCCTTTCGTCGCAATCGACGCCGGCATAGCGGATGCGCGCATGACGCGGCACGGCCGCCCTGAGCCCGGGGATGGAAAGGCAACCCTCCCAGCGCAGCACGCGCTCCTCGCCGAGAAACGCGAGCTCCGGGTTGATCACGACGGTGATCGGCATCGCCCCGTCGTCACCCGCAGTGCCTGCCCGCTCGGGCGGGATGCGGAACACGAACAGGCGCAACGGCACGTGCACCTGCGGTGCGGCGAGGCCAACCCCGCCGGCATCCAGCATCGTCTCGATCATGTCGGCGACGAGGTGGCGAATGTCCGCCGCGCCGGGCTCGCCCACCGCTTCCGCCTTCCGGATCAGGATCGGGTGGCCCATGCGGGCGATCTTGAGGATGGCCATGTCAGATCCAAGATTGTTTCCCGGCCAGGGTTTTGCCAGCCGCGCCGTGGTGCTATAGCCCGCCGGTCGAGACGTTGGCACCCCGGATCGGCCGGGGCGCGTCGGACAGGAAAGGAGACGAAAGCCAGGTGCAGGTATTGGTACGCGACAACAACGTCGATCAGGCGCTGAAAGCGCTCAAGAAAAAGATGCAGCGGGAGGGGGTGTTCCGGGAGATGAAACTCCGCCGCCATTACGAGAAGCCTTCCGAACGGCGGGCCAGAGAGGCCGCCGAGGCGGTGCGGCGCGCCCGCAAGCTCGAACGCAAGCGCCTGGAACGTGAAGGGTTCTGACCTGCCTCCCCCGCCGCCTCAGGCTAAGGGTCCGTTGATAAATAAGCGAATCGCGCATGTGGTCCTCATTTTGGGGATTCCGGCGCGGCGGCGCGATGTCCTAGACTCGCGGTGTGATCGACGAAGCGGCCATCGCGTTGCGCTACGCGGCGCTTGCCCCGGTGCTGGACGAGCGGGGGCGGCGGCGTTTTGCCGCGGCGGAGGCGCGTACTGCCGGTCGGGGCGGTGTTTTGGCGCTGACGCGGGTCACCGGCCTGGCGCGCAGTACGATCGACCGCGGGTTGCAGGAACTGACTGGCACGGCGCCGGCAGAGGCTCTGCCCGGCCGCACGCGGCGGCCTGGCGGCGG
>JASHOF010000057.1 GCA_030041255.1 Acetobacteraceae bacterium | reverse complement strand
CTCCGCTGCCGCCGCCCGCGCGGCCTGGGTGGCGGCGGCGATTCCGCCCTGTGCCTCGGCGCGCGCGGCGCGCGTCGCCGCCGTCAGTTCCGCCACCGCCCGGTCCGCCTCGAGCTTCGCGGATTTGGCGCGATCGAGGTCGCCGCCGATCCGGCGCTGGCGCTCTTCGAGCACCCTTCGCAGCGACGGCAGCACCCAGAGCCACAGAACGAGGTAGAGGATGAAGAAGATCACCGCCATCCAGATGATCTGGCTGGTGGTGAGGAAGTTGCCGAACTGGAACTGCGGCATCCCGCCTCCGCCCTCGGCCGCGGCGAAGGCGGCCGCCGGCAAAAGCGCGATCAGGAGTGCCGGGGCGAAGCGCATGGTTGCCGCCGCAGGCGAAAAGCCTCAGCCGAACAGCACCAGGAAACAGATCAGGAGCGCGTAGAGCGCCACCGCCTCGGTCAGCGCGAAGCCCAGGATGCCCAGGCCGAACACCTGGCTGCGCGCCGCCGGATTGCGTGCCACGCTGTTCACCAGGGCGGCGAAGATATGGCCGATCCCGACCCCGGCGCCGGCGACGCCGATCGCGGCAAGACCGGCACCGATGGCCCTGGCAGCCTCTGTACCCATGGAGAAGTTCCTTTCCCGTCGTTCAGTGCAGATGCACGGCGTCGTGCAGATAGAGGCAGGTGAGGATGGCGAAGACGTACGCCTGCAGCACGGCGACCAGTATTTCGAAGCCGACCAGCACGACATTGACGGCCAGCGGCAGCACCGCCGCCACGATGCCGACGGCACCGAGCGCCGCCGCAAACATCAGCATGAAGCCGGCAAACACTTCCCAGAGCACATGGCCGGCGACGATATTGGCGAACAGCCGGATCGAGAGCGAAACAGGGCGGGAGAAGAAGGTCAGGATCTCGATCGGCACCAGCACCGGCGCCAGCAGCTTCGGCGCCCCGGCCGGCATGAAGTAGGTGAAGAAGTGCAGCCCGTGTTTGCCCAGGCCGACGATGATGGTGAGCACGAACACCAGCACCGCGAGCGCCGCCGTCACCGCGATGTGGCTGGTGAAGGCGAAGAACAGCGGGAAGAGCCCGATCAGGTTGCCGAACAGGATGAAGAAGAACAGCGTGAACACGAACGGAAAGAACGCCTGCCATCCCTCGCCGATGGTGTCGCGGCAGAGATTGACGACGAATTCATAGCCCATCTCGGCTGACGCCTGCAGCCGGCCGGGCACCAGCGCGCGCGTCCGCGCGCCGAGCGCGAACAGGACCACGATCAGCACCGCGGAGACCAGCATCATCACGTTCGCATTGGTGAAATCCACCCTGGCGCCGGCCGCCCCGAACCCGGCGGCCAGGCGGAACTGGCCCAGTGCGTCGATCGTGGGTCCTGCCGCCACCCGTCCTCGCCCCTCGTCCCCCGCGCCTGCCCGGCCGCGATCCGCTCTACGGCAACTTGCCCGATCCCCCGGATCGAGGCGAGTCCTCCTCGTTCGGCGCCACCAGGCGCCAGACATTCACGATCCCGGCCGCGAAGCCGAGCACCAGGAACAGCACCAGCAGCCAGGGCGTGGTCCCGAGCAGGCGGTCCAGCCACCAGCCGATCGCAACCCCCACCACCAGGGCCGCAATCAGTTCGCCCGCCACCCGGAACGCCATCGCCAGCGGCCGTTGCGCCCAGCTCATGCCGCCTTCCTGCTTCGGAACGGGATCGAGGCCCCGCCTCTCCCGGGCGGCTTTCAGGCGCTCCTCGAAGGAGGCGCCCTGCCCTTCCGGTGGTCGGCCGACGGGTGGCTCGTCCATACCCGCTCCTCCGCAAGTCGCCCCGGCGGAAAGCGCGCGCTTGGTAACGACCGCCCCCCAAGGTGTCAAGAATGCCCGCCCGCCGGCAGTGTCTCAGCCGGGCAGTGCCTCACTTGGACCTCCGCTTCCGACCCGAAGCGGTCACCCGCTGTCAGCAGGCCCGCCCTGGGTGTTGGCCGGACTCGGCGCGCCGATCCAAGCATGGGTCGGCGCGACAGCTTAGAAAGACTTCTTCTGCCATTCAAATTTATCGATAGCAATATTCATTGCCTTTTTGAACGCGTCAGTGGTTCGTAAGAACTCGTACCGGTTCTGTTCGGCCCGTGCTTTATACTGAGGACTGCTAAGAAGAGCCCTGATCAGTGGCCATACGCGTGTGGTAGCGAGTTTTCTCAGCACGTCACCAAGCGCGTGGTCTTTGGTGAGCGACTGACCGTAAAGTTCACGATAACTTGCGTAGTTGTTGTCATTCAGAACAGCTTGGATCAGGAGCGCCCATATTAGATTGCGCGCTTTTGGAACTGCCTCACGGTACTTTTCCGGGACTGCTTCGCCCAATTTCTCCCCAGTGCGCCGGGCCATAAGGCCGACTTTATAGCCAAGCACGATAGCGCGGCTGTCAACATTATCATAAGAAGATTTGAATGTCTTTTCGTACAGTTGCTGTGACTCGAAAATGTCTGGGAGATGGCCCATGTTGTGGACGTCTCCCTGGACAGCCAAAAAAGTTTGCGCCAGCGGCCGAATACGGATGTCCTTGTCTTCCTCGATACCCATCTGTTCCTTGTCGTCGTCGGTAAGCTGCTCGAATACTCCCTCCTGCCGGGAGTAGAATATTCCCAGATCCTCGCGAAACTTATCTGCCAGGTCCACTTGTCTCCTATCCATGGCGCGTAGCGCCCAAGGTGGAACCGGGTTCTGCTGATTGTTCGAGATCGCTACTTGTGTTACAAAACTGCTCGCCGGGTTATCTTCGATGACCTTCGCGATGACGTGTATCGCCTCGAGTTTATCCCGATTTTGCTGCAGCAGTGGGTTCTCGGCATGCTGCGAGAGGAACTGATTGATGCTCGATACAGTTTGAGCTCCGTTCAGCACGCGAGGCACGTGGAGCCTCATTCGCCCGTCGATTAAAAGAACTTTTTCCGCAGCGAGCGTCACACCGTTGTGCCGAAATGGGAAGACGGATGCGTCGTCCTCCCCTTTGAGAACGATGCGCTCGAGCGCCTCGCGGATGCGCTTGTTCGGAGTATTGTCGGATGAAAGTGCGCCGCGTATGTTCCGGTCGAACAACTGCTCGTGCAATGCCACATATATTGTGTGCAGTTCGTGCAGAGGCATAAACCCAAGGTACAGCATGATGCCGTTGTGAGTGATCTCTATATGCTTCGCAAAGCTGATTTCGTGGATCTGCGAGGGAGGCGGCCCCTTCTTTCCCGGCTTGTCCGATATGAAGTCGACCTGAAGCTCGACCTTGCGGCCGAAGTAGCCGCTTATGAGATGACCCTTGGCCTCCAGCTCCTCCCTACGATTCGCCAAACCTTCGCTTCGCTCGCAGGCATCAACGTCACCCTTGAAAACGAAATGAAAGTACACTCTGTGGATTTGGTCGCGGGCTTCACTCAGTTCTTTTTTTAGGTAGATCAACAGGTCGTTCTGTGACGCATCCTGCATGGGATTACCGAAAATGCGGTCAACACCCTGGTCGGCCAGCCGTACAAATGAGTTCCTGAATTGGCCGTGATTCTCGGTCCACTTGAACTGGTAAAGATATAGATTGTGCGCTTCCCGGTCGATGTAATATCCGTCGAGTCCGTAATCGTTCCCGCCGAAGGCAACGCGATACCTCAGATCTTCAACGGCCGCGTTAAACCGCTTCTTCAGGTATACCAAGGCGAAATAATCCTGCCTGACACCACCATAGGTGCCCCTGTACTGGCTATACAGATCGTCCAAGGCCTGTTGGTCGCCCGCCTTGATAGCCATTTGCTTTCGTCCCCCCAATCAGCATTGCTTGCCGGATATTTTTCGTAGTCATATCCGATGTCTAGATTCTACCATAAGTCCGCAACCGGCCGCCCATGTCCGCTACTCCACCCCCAGCGGAAATTCGACGTGAGACACGACCCTCACCCGGTCTCCGGCGTTTTCGTGCGAAACAGGAGCGACCAGCCCTGCACGTCTTCGAGCATCGCCAGCACCAGTCCATGCAGCACGGCACCAAGCGCGGCGGAGGCAAGCGGGCGCCCCGGATCGAGCGCGTCGAATTCCGCCTTCGTTTCGGCAAAGAGGCGCAGCATGCGCTCCGATTGCAGCTCGAGAAGTCCGAATTCGGCATAGGAACGCAGGCTGACCGAGGCCGCGGAAAGCGCGACCAGCGCCACCGAGACCATGCCGAGCCAGCGGACGGAGACACCGGCGCTGCCCGTCGCCACGGTCAGGGAGAGTTTCGCGGCCACCAGCAG
>JASHOF010000056.1 GCA_030041255.1 Acetobacteraceae bacterium | reverse complement strand
CAAAGCCTTCGACGCCGACCGCGAAGCGGCTGCTGTCAGGCAACAACCTCTCGGGCAAGAGGAAGGAAGCACACCGGCCTAGCTATTCGGCCGCAATCGTCTTGAGCTTGCGGCCCGTGCTGCGCTCCGGCGGTCGATCGTGCCAAGGCTGGCGACGAGGGCCGCTTCGGGGCGGGGTAGCGGCGCCATGTTCGCCTCCATCACCGCCGGATCTGCGCCAGCACCTCCAATAGACTCGCCTCGTCCTCTTCAGGCTCCCTCAGCAAGCTCAAGAGCGCCTCGAGCACCCGCAACATCTGCCGCTGCTGGCCGCTCTGCTGCTCCAGCTGTTCGCCGATTCGCTGTACTCCGGCTTCCAACCCCCGCAACCGCCCATCCAGATCGTCGTCCACTCCGCCTCCAGCGCCTGCGCACCTGAAGTGGCCTGCCTGACAAACAGTACGTTAAGAAAGCGTTAATCCAGAACCTAGCAGTCATGACGTTCCCTGTGAAACCGCGGGCTTGCGCGGCACTTCACATCATTGGCACGAGTCATCTTCAGCCATCGCGTCCGATACCGCGATCACCGGGCGGGGTTGAAAAGCGAAGCGGATCTTCCTGCCCAGCTTCGACCCTGCCGCGATCCGCGAACTCTCCGACCAATTCGGCCTCTGTGTCCTCGGTGACGACTTTTCCGAGCCCTCTGATCAGCTCCGCCGCGAATACTTCTTCACCTCCCCGGCCTGGGAATCCCTACGCCAATGGACGGTCAGCCATCCGCGTCTCGCACAGACCTACGCAAGTTGTGTGTGATCCACACCTGCCACTCTGGTATGCCCGGGCGGTCATGCAGGCCAGGGCGGTCGCCCTCTGACCCAGGCTCAAGCGCTCCCGAAGCGCGCCGCCAGCGAGACAGGAGCGCAACAGCTCGGTGGTCCATATGGACCACTTTGCTCTGGCGTCCCCCTGGCGTTTGTCTTGCGCTCCTCTGCCGCTCCAGGGCGTCAGCCCGGGGCCACAACACCGGGCTCGCCCTCACCCCTTCCCGTCACGCGCTTCGGTTTATGCCGTGCTTGGCGAACAAGTCGGCAATTGCCTCGACCAGCAACGCCTCGGTCGTCGTGTCGCGGTCTAGGGCCAAGCTCTTAAGCTGCTTGTGCATGGTGGGGTCGAGGGCGGCGGTCACCTTCTTCTTGCCCGCCCGCGTCGCCGCATAGAAACTGGTTGCGGGCCGCGCCGCCGAAACCTGAGGGCCGGCGGCCGGCGGTCCGGACGGAGGCAGAGTTGGCGGCGGCTCCGGTTCGGGCCGCACGGCCTGCCGCATGCTCTCCGCCAAGCTTGGGCGCTTGCCGTTCATGGCGTCCCCTTTCGAATCATCATTGCCAGACTGCCATGTTGCTGCATTGCTGGCAATATGGCAAACCGGCAATCAGGCAACGACGCCCGAAAGCCAGTCATACAAACCGGCGATTTCCTCGGCCGCCTTCCCTCCCCGCTCGTATTCCTGCGCAGTTTGCCCGGCCGTGAGCGAGTGGGCGTAGGCCGCTCGTTGCTGCAAGGCGACGGGGGCCACGTCGAGGCCATAGACGGCGACTGCGGCGCGGGCATCGGCCAGCACATGGGACGCGCGCGGCGGAACGGTGTTGAGCACGACAAAAGCGGGCTTGCCCGCCAGCTTGACCGCGCGGGCCGTGGTGCCGATGGCGCGGAGGTCGAGGATGCCGGGACGACACGGAATCAGCACAAGGTCGGCGGCCTCGGCGGCAGCAAGCGCTACGTCGCCGGAATGCGGCGCGGTGTCGATGATCGCCAGATCAGCACCGCCGGTCTCGGCCGCCTGCAAGGCCTGGCGAAGCCGGGCTGGCGGCGCGGCCACGACAACCGGCTCCTCGGCGGCACGGCTGTCCTTCCATCCGGCCGAACTGGCCTGCGGGTCGAGGTCGATCACGACGGCGGCTTGCCCGGCTTGCTGAGCCGCTACGGCCAGGTGCAACGAAATGGTGGTTTTCCCGGTGCCGCCTTTTTGGCTCAAGATCGCAACCGTGCGCATGGGGTATCCTCGTTGCCAGTTTGCCGTATTGCCAGCAAGTTGGCAATGCGTCTTGCCTCATTGCTGGCAATATATCGCCGATTCGGCCAATCCCAAAAGGAAAAGTCATTGCCAACTTGCTGGCAATACGGCAATAAGAGTTGTTGGCAATTACCCTTCGTATCAAGAATTAGATTGACAACCGTCAGCCGACGGTTTACGTTGCGCGATGATTCAGCGGTTCCAACATAAGGGCCTCGAACGGCTGTTCGCGAGTGGTGATACAAGCGGGGTCAATCCGCAGCTTGCCCCCAAGCTGCGGCGCATGTTGATCCTGCTGGACAAGGGCAAAGACCCGTCAGCCCTGAACATGCCCGGCTATCGGCTGCATCCGCTCAAGGGCGACCGCAGCGGGCAATGGTCGGCAACGGTGTCGGGGAATTGGCGGCTGGTGTTCGAGTTCGACGGCGAGAACGCCACGAACGTGGATTTAGTCGATTACCATTGAAAGGAGGGTAGGGCCGATGGAGATGCACAACCCGCCCCATCCGGGCGAGATTATCAGGGAAGATTGCCTTGAGCCGCTGGGCCTCTCGGTAACGGCGGCGGCCGAGTGGCTGGGCGTATCGCGTCAGTCGCTCTCCGAGTTGCTAAATGGACATAACGGCGTGTCTGCCGACATGGCGATCCGGCTGGAAAAGGCCGGATGGAGCAACGCGGAAACTTGGCTGGGCGTGCAGACTGCCTATGATCTCTGGCAGGCGAAGCAGCGCGCCGGTTCGATCAATGTTAGACGCTATCCCATGCCGGACGCGCCGCACACTGTCTCTGGCGATTAAAACCAACGCTTCCTGTTCGCCGCCGCGCGGCGAGCGCGCGTCGAATGAAAAGGGACGCTTCCCGTCCCGACGCTTTCAGGCGGTCACAGCAGCGGAGGGCGGGTCAAAAGCACCGCGCTCTTTCGCGCGGTGGGAGCGGAGCCACGCGCAGCCCTACCTTTGCCGGCAAGCATGGCGAGCACCCGCCTTTCGACGCGCCCCAGCGCCGTGGCACGGCTTGCCCTTGCCTCCATCCGTACCGACGGATTGATCGGATTGTCTTCGGTCATGCTGTCACGCCCGGTGAAGGGGACAAGCTGTCCACTTGGCCCGCGGCTTGCAGTTTCCTTGGATAAATATCCCGGGGGGTTCGGGGGGGGCAGAGCCCCCCGAGGTAATAGAGGACTCTGCGCGCCAAGGGCGCGCTCCGCAGTTTTTTGCTTGCTGGGGATGGATTGGGGCATGCAGTTAGAGAGGAAAGAAACTTGGGAAGGGTTTCTTCACACGGCATGCAGTCCAGTAAATCACTGAGGATTTCGGCTCACGAGGGCTCGCCCAAGCCGTGCGAGCGCCACAGCGATCCTGTCGCCGGGATCAGCCTCCAGGATCTGCACCACCCGGCCTAGGCAGGCGCCGGAGGCCTGCTCTGTGGCCGCCTGGGTCAGCGGAGAGGGAAGGGGAGGGGGATCCCCCCAGGTGCCAGGCTCCGGGCCAGGCGGCGCCGGCGGCAGCTTGTAGCCGCGCCACTGCGCCGGAGGCAGCACCGCATAGGCGTTGGTGTCCTGCTCAAGGATGAAGCGCCCGTCCTGCCAACCCTTCGCGCATCGGCGCACCCAGTTGAGGATGCCGAGCCCGCGCAGGCGCTTGAGCGCCGTGGCGACCGTCCGCTCGCACACGTTCGCCTTCCGGGCGATCGCCGCATAGGACGGGTCGAGCCGGCCGGTCCGGAAGTTGAGGAAGTCGAAGATCAGCGCGTGCAGCACCTGCAGCGCGCTGTGTCCCACGGCGCCGCCGTGGCGCCCAGGCTGATGCGTGCGCCGGTCGAAATCGCGCGCCTGGTGCCAGAGCCGCACCGCCGCCTTCTTCGGCAGCGGCTGGAAACGAATCTCCTGGGTGGTGCTCTCGGACCACACCGGCCAAGCGGCATAGGTCTGCGGCCCGGAAAGGCCGGGCAGGGCAGGGGAGGCGTAGGCCAGCGAAGGCATGACTTCTCCGTTCGGGCTGCCAGCAGCCCGCCGGGTGGGTCTGAATCCGGCACAAAGACCCCCGTTAGCGAAAACGGATTTTTCGCTTGACTAGGAACCTGAGTTCGGGGAAGCTCGCGACTGCCACATCACCAGTTTCCCCGGCCTCGGCCGGACATAGACCCCGCCTCTGGCGGGGTTTGCTGTTTCTGGGTCTCGAACTCTCCAGAATGGTTGACGATGCGGCGGCACGACTCGCATCGGTCGCGCTGCCATCGTCCAACCTGCCGCGTCCCGCGATTCGTGTCGAGAAGATCCTCGCGCGCAGCACGAAGATTCAGTTCCAGAGCATTGCAGGTGCACCGCTGCGCGGCGCGCGGGGCCGCATTGCCGGCCCCGCACCCCGCTAGGATACTTTTCGCAAGGAAATTTTCCGCTGATGCCCGGCGAATCGTGCTACGCTGCGCGCACGGTACAGGCTGGGAAGCCGATGACCGTCAAGGAAATTGAGCCCGCCGCGGCAACACGGCGGGCTTTTTTGTGCGCCCGGAACTCCTTATGCAGCGGCCCGCTCCGGCTCGATCTCTGCCAGGCCAAGCGCTCCGAGGAAGGGCGCGACGTGTTCGCGGCGCGGAAAATGCTGGAAGTGCCGCTGGTGGCCGAGGCCGCACGGCGTTCCGCGCGTGCCGATCTGAGACTGCTCGAGCGTACTCTGGCGGAGGAGCGGTTCGCCATCGCGGCCGGGGACCGACGCAGTCAGCTTCGCTTGTCCGGCGAATTCCACCGCTCGATTGCTCAGTTGGCAGACAACCGCGTGGCAGCCCGCTTCGTCGACCAGCTCGTCTCAGAGAGTGCGCTCATTCTCGCGCTCTATGAACCTGCCGGCCAGGCAAGCTCCTCCAGCGCCGATCATGCCGCTCTGCTCGCGGCGATTGCCGCCCATGAGCCGGCCGCGACAGAGGCCCGTATGACGCTGCCTCTCGATCACCTGGCGGAGAGTTTGACGCCAGCGGCGGAGTTGCGGCAGATCGATTTCCGGGCGCTGTTTGCCGCCGGGGCAGCGGCGAGAATTCTTTCGCCCAGGCGCACCGCTCGGCCGCCGCCGCATCCTCGGCATCCACATCCGGTTTCGCGCAGGCTTACGATTGGCAAGGCATATGCAACCGTTGCGCCCGCGGGAAAAGCGGGTCTACTGGAGCTGAATGACGCAGGGAATGTAGCTGTAATTCTTGTCGAGCACGCTCTGGGGAAGCGGCTGAGTCTTGAGGTTGGTTTCGACGCCCCAGTTCTTCATAATGCCGTCCTTGTTGACATAGACCCAATGCCGAAGGCCGTGCTCGAGATCGGTTTTCGGACCTCTGCCGCAGCCCACGATGCAACGCGTTTGCTTGACCAGCTCGGAACAGGTGAACGGCGGGTCAGTCAGGGTCTTCAGCGTGGATTTCAGCCCCAAATGCTCGCAATAGCTTTGCACCGCATCGGCCGGCATCCCGATACCGATACCGTCCTGCATGTTCGCCCAGTCGGAGTTCCTCACCTGAAGTTCGATACGGGTGCAGATATCGTCGAGACTCTTATAGGTTTCGTAAACACTGCGGAAGGACTGGGTGTATTTGAGGATCCTGGCGGCGAGTGTGGGGTCGGAGACTGTAACGAACTTAAGGTAGCCGATGAGCTCGGAACCAAGCCGCTGTTGAATCTCTTCGATGGTGAGGGTGCGCCCCCGGGTTTCCAGTTCGCCTTGCTCGTACAGCGCATTTAGCACGCCGACGAAGCTGCACACCCCCCATTGTCCGGCCTGATTTCCCTGTAGGATGACGCCGCTCATGCGAGCCTCCTTCCCGGTTGAGACGCAACCTGTGGTCTGGTGCCGCTCGTCGGCAGTTTTACAAGGCCAGCATGCGGCCGGCAAGGCGCATTTTGCGGCCGGTCAGGGAATGCAGGCGGCGCGGAGCGCGATGGCCTGGCGCGAGGCGCGAATGGGGTTGTCGCGGGCCGGCTTGCCGGGGGTTGGGGTTTTCGTCCCCGGCGTGCAGAAAGTGACGCTAAGGAAGTCGTGGTTTTTCAACATGTTATGACCGGCCTTCTGGGACCGTTGAAAAGTTGGGGGTCGCGAAGATATTGGGAAGCATCGCAAAGTGTGGGGTGGCTGGGACGGGCGACGGGGTGAGCGGTAGCCTGAGCGGATGAAGCGACGGTCAAGGCGGCCCGAGCCGGTCGCGAGCGGCGGGGCGACCCCTGAAGCTCCTACCGAGGCGATCCTGCAGATCAAGGTCTGGCTGGAGGAGATCAGCCCGATGATTTGGCGGCGCGTGTTG
>JASHOF010000055.1 GCA_030041255.1 Acetobacteraceae bacterium | reverse complement strand
CCCGCTCCTAGAGCGAGGAAGCCCCGGACGAACACACGGAAATGCGGTAGCCAATCCGCGAATCAGAGTCTGCAAACCGTCGTCTCAACGGCTCTGCCCTCTGCGCTGCGCAACAGCCATATCCCAGTCAACTTCGCAGCTTTCGCGGAGACCGTACCGTCACGCCCAATGACGTTGACAACGAACATAAGAGTACCGACTTTCATGGATGAGTGATTCACCCTCACCCTAGCCCTCTCCCAGAGGGAGAGGGAAAAGATGGCGATCGGACGTGGGGGATATGTGTCACTCAAGTTTGATTCGGGGTACTACCGCTCCCTATCGTCCTCAACCCGATCTCTCTGCCGATGCGGTGGCAGCGCGGGGATGCCTGTCCGTTCCGACCCTGGCCTGTCTTCGCGCACAGCGAGAATCCGCTGCGCCATTCTTTGAAACTCTTCGAAGGTGTCGGTTGCGTGTTCGCGCGCCGCGACCTCCGCGTGGCGGAAACAGTGCACGACGTGCTGCGGCCCGATCCTTTCGGCGTCAGGGAATGCCGTGCTGCACCGGTCGATGCGGAACGGGCAGCGGGTTACCAGCGGGCAGCCCGGGGGCATGTTGATGGGGCTTGGGATCTCGCCTTCGAGAACGAATGTCGTCTCCCGCCGCAACCCCGGGCTCGGCAGCAGCACGGCGGACAGCAGCCCGACACTGTAGGGGTGGCGCGGCGTGCGGAACACCGCCCGCGACGCCCCTTCCTCCAGGACCCGCCCCAGGTACAGCACGATGATGCGGTGACTGACCTGATGGACGGTGCTGAGGTCATGCGAGATGAAGAGATAGGCGGTGCCGAGTTCGCGCTGGATCCGCATCAGCAGCTCGATGATCCCGGCACGCGCCGTGGGGTCGAGGGCCGATGTCGGCTCGTCGAGGACCAGCAGTTCCGGATCCGTGACGATGGCGCGCGCGATGGCGACCCGCTGCTGCTGGCCGGCGCTCAGCTCCGCGGGGTACTGATCGAGGATGTCGGACGGGAGGTTGACCCGCTGCACGACCTCCTGCACCCGGCTCTCGCGTGCGGCCCGGTCGAGGCTGCCGAGCCGGAGCGGCTCCGCAATCGACCGGCCGATCGGCATCCGCGGGTCGAGGGATTCGCCCGGCTCCTGAAAGACAAGCTGCATCTTGCCGCGCAGCGCCGGTGAGCGGACGTTCCACCGCCGCCCCATGTCGCGGCCGCGGAAGCGGATGCTGCCGGCGGTGGGCGGGACGAGCCCGAGGACACATCGGCCGATGGTGGTCTTGCCCGAGCCCGACTCGCCGACGAGTGCGACAGTCTCGCCGGCGGCGATGGTGAAACTCACGCCGTTGACCGCCTGGACAACGGCGCGGCTTCCCTCGACGGGGAAATGCTTGACGAGGCCGCTCACCTCCAGAACAGGAGCCATTTCCGCCTAACGCTCGACAGGAAAATGGCAGCGGACCAGGCGACCGGCTGCGCGTTCGCGCAGGGCCGGGTGCTCGGCAAGGCAGCGCGCCTGCCGCTTGACGCACCGATCGGCGTAGAGGCATGGCGCCTCGGCTGCATCGCCCTCCGGCGAGGGGGCGCTTCCCATCCATCTCCGGCGCAGTTCAGCATCGTGCGAGAAGGCCGCGAACAGGAGGTTGCCGTAGGGATGCGCGGGGCCGGAAAAGAACGCCTCCGTCGGCGCGTCTTCAACGATTTCGCCCTTGTAGATGATGTCGACACGGTCGCAGAAATTGGCGGCGACGCCGATATCGCGGGTAATGTACAGCATCGAGGTGTTCTGCTCGCGGACGAGCTTCCTGAGCAGGTCGAGCACCTGCGCCTGCACCGTGACATCGAGCCCGCTTGTCGCGTCATCGGAGATCACGAATCGGGGGCTGCAGATCAATGCCATGGCGATCACGATGCGCTGTGCCATGCCCCCGCTCAACTCATGCGGATAGGCGCGGAGCCTTCGCTCCGGGTCGGGGATGGCGACCGCCCGCAGCATGTCGAGGGCCATCTCCAGGCCCCGCTTGCGCGAAACCCCGAGATGGACCTCGGCAATCGTTGCGATCTGCGGACCGATCCTGAGCAACGGGTTGAGCTCGCCGCGCGGATTGGCAACGATCATGGCAAGGTCACGTCCACGCAGCCTGCCCAGCTCCGCGTCGCCCATGGCGCCGAGATCCGTGCCCATGAAGAAGATCTCGCCACGCTCTATCCTGCCGGGCGGCGGAACGACCCGCATGATCGCCCGGGCGAGCGTCGTCTTTCCCGCACCGGACTCGCCGACCAGGCCCAGGATTTCCCCGGGCCTCAGGCGCACGCTCACGTTGCGGAGCGCTCTGGTCGGCTCTGCCCCGTAGACGTAGTAGGCGACCTCGAGGTCACGCACCTCTATCACCGCCGGGCCTTCGGATGCCGCCGAGGCTCTGCCGACGGAACCGGGGTTGCCCTGGCGGATACTTGCCCGGGTGACGAGAGATCGGGGTTCGCCTGGCATGGCTTCCGTCATCGCCGGATGCGTGGATCGATGGCGAGGTAGATGAGATCGACGATCAGATAGACAACCAGGGAAAAGAGGGCCGAGAAGATCACGAAGCCGAGCACGGGATTGAAGTCCGAATTGAGCACGCCCTGCACGGCGTATTGGCCGGCGCCGCCCCAACTGAAGACGATCTCGATGAGCACAGCGCCGCCGATGAGAAAGCCGTAGAGGACGCTGACGATCGTGATCACCGAGGGCAGCGCGTTGCGGAACGCCCGCCGGATGACAAGCTTCTCCGGCAGTCCGCACAGGCGGCCGTAGAGGCTGAAATCCGCTTCCAGCGTGCGCTCCATTGTCGCTTGCGTCATCTTGAGGATCGGGCCGGCGTTGACAAGGCCGAGCGTCAGGACCGGCAGGATGAGATGATGGACGGAAGACCGGAACGCCTCCCAGTTTCCGGTGAGCAGGCTGTCGACGGTGTAGAAGCCGGTTATCATGTGAGGCGTCGTCACGGTCACATCGATGCGGCCGATCGGCGAGGCCACCCATCCGAGCAGGCTGTAAAAGATGTATATGAGGATGAGAGCGAGCCAGAAATCAGGCAGCGCGCCGGCGACCAGGCCGTAGAAACCGCCGAGCTTTGCCAGCGGCCCGCGTTTGCCAAGCGCGGAAGCAACTCCCAGCGGAATGCCGATGACGAGCGCGAGCAGCATGCCGTACGTTACCAGCTCGAGCGTGGCAGGGAAGCGTACCCGCAGATCATCCAGCACCGGCCTGGTCGTCTGCCAGGAGGTGCCGAGATTGCCGTGTGCGAGCTTGTCCACGTAGATCAGGAACTGCACCGGCAGAGGCTTATCGAGGCCGAGCTGGGCCCTGAGTTCCGCGATCGTCTGCGGCGTGGCCATCGGGCCCAGCATCAGTGTCGCCGGGTCGCCGGGCACCGCCTTGATCAGCAGGAAGCTGACCAGAACGATCCCGATGATCTGCGGGATGAGAAATGCGAGGCGGCCAGCGATATAGCGGACGACTGCCATCTTGGGGGCTGTTCTGGAAGTCCTCCGCTAAGCGGACACCTGCGCTGCCGCGAGGGTGCGCCGACGCCTGGGATCAGCCATGAACTCGATGCTCGTGCCGATCAGGGCGAAGCCATAGACGGTGACGGCGAGCGCGAGGCCAGGGAATACGGACGGCCACCATTGGCCGGTCATGACGTTGGGAAAGCCGGTCGCGATCATGGCGCCCCATTCCGGCGTCGGCGCGCGCACTCCGGCGCCGACGAAGCTCAGGCCGGCGGTGAGCAGGATCGACCAGCCGATGTTCACCGAAAGCTGCGCGAGCACGGGGCCGATCGCATTCGGCACGATGTGGTCGCGGATGATGAAGCGATCGGGCATTCCGGACACGAAGGCAGCCTCGACATAGCGCATTCGCCGGATGCTCAAAACCTGGCTGCGCATGAGCCGGAGATAAATGGGAATATTGACGAAGGCGATCGCAAAGATGACGCTGTCGATGCTTTGCCCGAACACCGCGACGAGGGCGATCGCGAAGACGAACACCGGGAATGCCTGCAGCACATCGGCAGCGCGCATCGTCGTGCCGCTGGCGATGTTGCGGATCCCGGGCGTTCCCTGGAAGTAGCCGACCCAGGCGCCGAGCAAGGTGCCGATGATCGCCGAGATGGCCGTGCCGATCACCGCGATGGCGAGGTCGATGCGCGGGGCGTAGATCACGCGGGAGAGCACATCCATGCCGGTGTTGTCGGTGCCGAACGGATGCGCAAGGCTCGGGCCCTGGAGATAGACCGAGGGATCCGCGGTGATCGGCGAATAGGGAGCGATGACGGGCGCGGCAATTGCGACCAGGACAACGACCGTCACGATGACATAACCCGCTGCGTAGCTCGGATGCGTACGCAGGAGCCGCAGGAAGTAGCGGGTTGCGAATTTGACCTTGGCCCCGGGAGTGCGCCGCCCGGCGGGCGCGGTGGGCCCGCCGGGCGACGTGAGCGGCAGCGGCCTCATGCTCCGCGGGAGAAGTCCTGGAAGCGCAGATTGTTGGACGTGTAGTAGGTGAAGCCTTTGAGATTCGCACGGCGGGCCAGCACGTAGCGTGGCCAGGCGATGAAGCCCCAGGGCGCCTCGCCCATGATGATCTCCTGGACCCTGGTGTAAATCTCCTTGCGTTTCGTGGCGTCGATGGTCTCGAGGCCGGCCGTGATCAGCGCATCCACCTCCGGGTTCACGTAGTTGCTGTAATCGACATAGGACTTGGAGTGGAAATAGAGCTTGGTCGAATAGCCAGGGTCCGGCACCCAGGGCGAATCACGATAGAAGATCATCGGCTGTTCGCGCTTGGTGACGAAGTCGTAGAACGTCGCCGCCGGCACCTTGTTGAGGACGATATCGACGCCGATCTTGCGCAAGCTGGTCTGGTAGAGGATGGCGAGCGGTTCCTGAACAGGATCGCCGGCGTTGTAGCTGAGCGTGCTCTTGAAGCCGTTCTTGAAGCCGGCCTCGTCGAGGAGCGCCTTCGCCTTGGCGAGATCGGTATCGTACTGCCAGAACTGATCCGCGAAATCGGGATAGATGGCCGGAATACAGCCCGTCTGCTTGTCGGCGAGGCCCTGGAAGACCGTCTTCAAGGTTTCCTCGCGCGGCAGCGCGTAGTTCATGGCCTGCCGGACCTGGACATTGTCGAAGGGCTTCATCTTAGCGTTCAGCTCGATCCAGACGGCATAGGAAGCGCGGACGGCATCGATGGCGACGCCGCGAGCCCGCTTCAGGGTCACATATTCGAGCGGCTGGAGGAATTGCGCGATATCGACGCTGCCGCCCTGGAGCAGGGAAAGCCGGGTCGCCGAGGTCGGAACCTCCTTGAAGATGACGGTGTCCATGGAGGGCTTGCCGCGATAGTAGTCGGCCCGGCCTTTGTAGACGGCCTGCTGGCCGCGCACGAGCTGGGCAACCTCGTAGGGGCCGAAGCCGGCAGAGTTGTTTTCCAGGAACTTGTGGGCCCAGTCGTTGTCCACGGTTTCCTGCTTGCACTTGGCCTGGTCGTAGACCGGGTTGGAGAGGTTCACCATCTGCTTCAGCAGCAGGGGGTTGGGTTTCGGCAGGTGAAACGAAACGGCGTAGCGCCCGTCGACCTTGATCTGATCCTCGTGGAAGATGTTGAGGACGCCGGTCTGGAAGGGGCCAAGGCCGTGCAGGTTGAGCTTGCGGTCCCAGGTCCATTTCACGTCTTCGGCGGTGAATTCATTGCCCCAGTTGCTCTTCACCCCCTGGCGCAGGGTGAAGCGGCCGACCGTACCATCGGAGCTCACCTCCCACTTCTCGGCAAGTTTGCCGACGAGATTGAGATTGTACGGCTTGTCGGAATGAACGCCGATATCTTCGCGCCGTGCCTCGGGGGCGTCTGGGTCCGGGATCTTCGCGTACTCGAGAAGGTTGTCGTAGAGCGCGCCGACCGCGTCGATCGTGCCGAGACTGACGTCATATTCGTGATCGAGGCTCTGCGGGGTTGCCGGTGCGGCGATGACAAGCGTGTGGCTGGGCTCGGTCGCTGCGGAGGCTGGAGGTGCCGTTCCGGCAACGATGCCGGCAGCGCCGGTCGCCACCGCTCCTTTGATCACGCTGCGCCGCGTCAGCCTGCCGCTCCCCGGATCGTTCATCGCCCTTCTCCCTTGCCTCCCTGGCCCGGATGCGACCCCGGGCACGCCATCCTGCCGACTGATGTACGGTCGGGCCATCATGGTCCGACCAAACGCGGCTGCCAGTACCACTGCGGGGAAAGAGCGTCAAGCGCGCGTGACATGAACTGACACGCCCGACAGCCAGCACGCGTCGACGATACGCGGGAGGCCGGAATCGCCTTCGGCCCGGTGAGTGCCGCCCGTCCTGTTCCGGAAGTGCCCGCAATCACGGCGCGATGGTGGCGCCGAGCGAGGTGTCTTTTGCGTCATCCGGCGGGTTTGGGCTCCCGGCGCCCTCGCCGTCGGTCTCAGTTTGCGGCTTCGGAGGCGAAACGTACCAGCTCGGCACCCTCTTCGACCATTTCTCCAATGCCGAATGGAATGTCGCTGACGCTGCCGGCGCGCGGCGCGCTGAGCGTCAGTTCCATCTTCATCGCCTCGAGCACGATCAGGACGGTGCCTTTCTCGACCGCATCGCCGGTCTTGACGAGGATACGCGTGATGCGCCCCGGGATCGGCGCGATGAGACGCTCCGCCCCGCTCGCGTGGCCGGCGGGCGGCGCGAGCGGATCGAGGCGGGTGAGCACCTCGTTCTTTTTGCCGCGGCGGATGACGATGAGATCCGTGCCGCGACGGACGACTCGAAGATGATGCTCCACGCCATCGAGACGGAGCGCCATCCCGGCTTCATCTTCGCGCGCCGTTGCGTGCACGCTTTCGGAGGCGAAGACGAGGCGCCAGGAGCCATCAGGGCCGGCGTAAGCGCGGAGCGGAACTTTCTCGCCATCCCAGGAGAGCAGGAAATCCTGGAAGCCCGCGCCATTCATCCGCCAGGCATCGGCGATGGCCCAGGGCGAAAAGGGATCCGCCGTGCTTCCGGCGGCAGCCGCGGCCTCGCTTTCAGTGTCCCGGAGCACGGCGAGCACTGCTGCGGCAAGGATGAGGCGCTGCCCGGCGGGGGGCACAAGCGCCGGTTCGGGCGGCAACAGCGCATCCTTGTGCCGCGCGATGAACCCGGTATCCAGGTCGCGGGCGGCGAATTCGGGATGGGCGAGGATTTTGGCCAGCAGGCCGAGATTCGTCTCGACGCCGACGATTTCCCATTCGGCGAGCGCAGACTGCAAGCGGCTGAGGGCCGCCGGGCGGTCCTCGCCCCAGGCGATCAGCTTGGCGATCATCGCATCGTATTCGGAACCGATCGCATCGCCCTCGCGCACACCGCTGTCCACGCGAAGCGCAGGATTTTGCCGCGGCATCCTGAGATGCACGAGCCGGCCGACCGAAGGCAGGAACTCACGCCTTGGATCCTCGGCATAGATTCGCGCCTCGATCGCGTGCCCTTGGATCGAGAGCGCCGTGGCGGCTTGCGGGAGCTTCTCGCCGGCGGCGACGCGGAGCTGCCATTCGACGAGATCCTGCCCGGTGATCATTTCCGTCACCCTGTGCTCGACCTGCAGGCGGGTGTTCATTTCCATGAAGTAGAAATCGCCGCCGGCGAGGAGGAACTCGACGGTTCCGGCGCCGACATAACCGACCGCACGGCCGGCGGCGATGGCAGCTTCCGCCATTGCGGCGCGCAAGTTGGGATCGAGGTCCGGGGCCGGTGCCTCCTCGATGATCTTCTGATAGCGGCGCTGGATCGAGCAGTCGCGCTCGAACAGAGAGACAACGTTGCCGTGCCTGTCGGCGAAGAGCTGGATTTCGATATGCCGGGGTCGGAGCAGATATTTTTCGAGCAGGAGGTGGCCCGAGCCGAACGCAGAGAGCGCCTCGCGCGCGGCGGAGGAAAGCGCGGCCTCGAGATCTTCGGACCTCTCTACGATGCGCATCCCCCGCCCGCCGCCGCCGGCCGATGCCTTGATGAGCACCGGGTAGCCGATGTTCCCTGCGGCGGCGGCAAGCGAGGGAAAATCCTGTGCCGCACCGTGATAGCCGGGCAGCAGGGGCAGGCCGGCCTTATCCATCAGCGCCTTCGCTTCCGCCTTCGAGCCCATGCGGCGGATGGCAGCCGGCGGCGGGCCGATGAAGACGATGCCGGCCGCTGCCGAGGCCTCGGCGAACCCGGCATTTTCCGACAGGAATCCGTAGCCGGGATGAATGGCCTCGGCGCCGGCGCGGCGCGCCGCATCGATGATCCTCTCGATCGAAAGGTAGCTTTCGCGGGCCGCCGCAGGGCCGATCGGCCAGGCTTCGTCGGCGAGCGCCGTGTGGGCTCTGTTGCGATCGGCCTCGGAATAGACGGCTGCCGTGGCGATGCCGAGCCGCCGTGCGGTTTCGATCACGCGGCAGGCGATCTCGCCCCGGTTGGCGATCAGGATCTTGCGGAACATTCCCCTTACATCCGGAACAGGCCGAAGCGGGTCGGTTCGATCGGTGCGTTCAGGCTGGCCGAGATGGCGAGCCCGAGCACGCGGCGGGTGTCTGCCGGATCGATCACGCCGTCGTCCCAGAGCCTCGCCGTGGCGTAGAAGGGGTGGCCCTGCGCCTCGTACTGGGCGCGGATCGGCGCCTTGAACGCCTCTTCGTCATCGGCCGGCCAGTCCGTGCCGCGGGCGGCGAGCGCTTCGCGGCGAACCTCGGCGAGTACCGATGCTGCCTGCTCGCCGCCCATGACGCTGATCCGCGCGTTCGGCCACATCCAGAGGAAGCGCGGCGAGTAGCCGCGGCCGCACATGGCGTAATTGCCGGCGCCGAAGCTGCCGCCGATGATGACGGTGAATTTCGGCACCGCCGCCGAGGCGACGGCCGTCACCATTTTCGCGCCGTGCCTGGCGATGCCGCCTTGCTCGTATTTGCGGCCGACCATGAAACCCGTGATGTTCTGCAGAAACACCAGCGGCGTTCCGCGCTGCGCGGCAAGCTCGATGAAGTGCGCGCCCTTCTCGGCGCTTTCCGAAAAAAGGACGCCGTTGTTGGCGATGATGCCGACCGGATAGCCGAAGATGTGCGCGAATCCGGTGACCAGGGTCGGTCCGTAGAGGCGCTTGAACTCCTCGAACAGGCTCGCGTCGACGATCCGGGCGATGACCTCGCGCGCATCGAAGGGCCGGCGCAGATCAGCCGGCACGACACCGCCGATTTCCGCCGGATCGTAACGCGGGGGGCCTGGCTTCCTGAGCACGAGCGGAATCCGCTTGGCGCGGTTGAGGCCGGCCACGATCCCGCGGGCGATGCCGAGCGCATGCAGATCATTCTCGGCCAAATGATCGGCCACGCCCGAGATGCGGGTATGCAGATCCGCCCCGCCAAGCTCTTCGGCAGTCACGACTTCGCCGGTTGCCGCTTTGACGAGGGGCGGGCCGCCGAGAAAGATCGTGCCCTGGTTGCGCACGATGATGGCCTCGTCCGACATCGCGGGCACGTAGGCGCCGCCGGCGGTGCAGGAGCCCATGACCAGCGCGATCTGCGGAATGCCCGCCGCCGACATGCGCGCCTGGTTGTAGAAGATGCGGCCGAAATGCTCCCGGTCCGGGAAGACTTCGTCCTGGTTCGGCAGATTGGCGCCACCGGAATCGACGAGATAGAGGCAGGGAAGGTGGTTCCCGGCGGCGATCTCCTGCGCGCGCAGGTGCTTCTTCACCGTGATCGGGAAGTAGGTCCCGCCCTTCACCGTGGCGTCATTGGCGATCACCATGCATTCGCGGCCGGCGATCCTGCCGATGCCGGTGACGATGCCGGCGGACGGCACCTCGCCGCCATACATGCCGTGCGCCGCGAGCTGGCCGATTTCGAGGAAGGGAGAAAGCGGGTCGATCAGGGCGCGGATGCGATCGCGTGGCAGGAGCTTGCCGCGCTTGAGGTGGCGTTCGCGTGCGGCAGCACCGCCGCCCTCGCGCACCCGTTCTGCGAGAGCGCGAAGCTCGGCCACCAGCGCCTGCATCGCTTCGGCATTGGCGCGGAACTCGCGGCTCTTCGGATCGAGCGTCGATTCGATCACCGGCATCGGGCGACCTCAAGCGGTTTCGGAATAGAGCTCGCGGCCGATCAGCATGCGCCGGATTTCGTTGGTGCCGGCGCCGATTTCGTAGAGCTTGGCATCGCGCAGCAGGCGCCCGGACGGGTAATCGTTGATATAGCCGTTGCCGCCGAGGCACTGGATCGCCTCGAGTGCCATCCAGGTAGCCTTCTCGGAAGCGAAGAGGATCGCCGCCGCGGCATCCTTGCGACCGGCGCGGCCGCGGTCGGCGGCCCCGGCGACCGCGTACACGTAGGCGCGCGCCGCCTGCAAGGCTGTATACATATCGGCGAGCTTGCCCTGCATGAGCTGGAATTCGCCGATCGGCCGGCCGAACTGCCGCCGCTCGTGCAGATAGGGGAGCACGAGATCGAGCGCGGCCTGCATGATGCCCAAGGGTCCGCCGGCCAGCACTGCCCGTTCGTAGTCGAGGCCGCTCATCAGCACCTCGACGCCATGCCCGACCGAGCCCAGCACGTTCCCGGCCGGCACTTCGCAATCGCGGAACACCAGTTCGCAGGTATTCGAGCCGCGCATGCCGAGCTTGTCGAGCTTCTGCGCGGTCGAGTAGCCGGGAAAGCGCCGCTCGACCAGGAACGCGGTGATGCCGCGCGCACCGCCCTGAGGCTCGGTCTTCGCATAGACGACCAGCACATCCGCATCCGGACCGTTGGTGATCCACATCTTGCTGCCATTGAGGATGAAGTGCTCGCCGTTCCGTTCGGCCCGCGTCTGCATTCCGACCACGTCGGAGCCTGCGCCCGGCTCGGACATCGCGAGCGCCCCCACCTTCGTGCCGGCGATGAGGCCAGGCAGATACTGGCGTTTCTGTGCCGGCGTGCCGTGGCGGCGGATCTGGTTGACGCAGAGATTCGAGTGCGCGCCGTAGGACAGCCCGACCGCGGCCGAGGCGCGGCTGATCTCCTCCATTGCCACGACGTGCTCGAGATAGCCCATGCCGGCGCCGCCATATTCCTCTTCGACGGTGATGCCGAGCAGGCCGAGCGCGCCGAGCTTCGCCCAGAGATCGGCGGGAAAATCGTTGGCGGAATCGATCGCTGCGGCGCGTGGGGCAATCTCGCGGGCGGCGAACGATGCCACCTGCTCGCGCAGCATCTGCGCGGTCTCGCCGAGTGCGAAGTCGAACTCTGCCGGCCGGTTCCGCATGCGCCTCTTCCCCGGGCAAGCGCGGGCTTGCCTCGCCCTCATGCTGGCCGCTCCGGGCGCGGCAGGCAAGGTGAGCGGCCGGGGCGGCATGGCGAGGCGATCATGGTGCAAAAGTCGCGCGATCCCGCGCCAAACATCCTCGACCGCTCAGAGTTCCCCGGGGCCGGCGGGGTCTCTTCTTGACGCTGCTTGCAGTTTCCCTTCTGATGCCGTCAACTCTCCGGCGGTCGCCGGAGGGAAGACCAAGAAGGGAGGCACTCATGCGAATTCACAAATACCCGCGGCTCGCACTGTTCGCGGGCCTGCTCGCGCTTCCCTGCGCAGCATTTCTTCCGGCCCCGGCCGCTGAGGCGGCGCCGCCGATCGTCATCGGTGGGACGATTTCGGAGACCGGGCCGCTGGCTGTCGATGCGGACTATCAGATCAAGGGCGTGAAGCTCGCGGTGGCCGACGCCAATGCGGCGGGCGGCTGGCTCGGACGGAAGCTCGAACTCAAGCTCTATGACGACAAGAGCAGCGCCGGCGTTGCCGACCGGCTGTACGAACGCCTCATCACCGACGACAAGGTCGATCTCCTGATCGGCCCCTATTCCAGCGGGGTGACCACCGGCATCGCGCCGCTGATCAACAAGTACCAGATGGCGACGATGGAGCCAGGCGCTTCGGATCCGAGCATCTACCGCGCCGGCAACAGGTGGAACATCCAGGGCACGGCGTCTTCGCTCCAGTATCTTGACCAGTTGTTGCCGGCCGCCAAGGATCGGGGCGCCAAGACGGTGGCGCTGCTCGGGCTCGAATCCGCCTTCACGCTGGCCTGCTACCACGCACGCGAAGCGCAGGCGAAAGAGCTCGGCATGAAGATCGTCTACCAGACGACCTATTCCCTGCCGCAGCCGGACTTCTCCTCGATCGCGCTGGCGGTCAAGAACGCGAAACCGGACGTCGTCATTGCCTGCACCTATTATCCGGACGCGGTGGGGATCACCCGTTCGCTGCACCAGCAGGGATTTGCGCCGAAATTCCTTGGCGAGACGGTGGGGCCGGTGGAGGCGCCGTTCACCAAGGCAGTCGGGCCGCTTGCCAATCGGCTGGTCACCAATACCGGCTGGTGGAGCAACTTCAAGACGCCGGACAACCAGGGCTTCATCGAGCGCTACAAGGCGATGTTCCACCAGGATCCCGACTATCACGCGGCCACCGGCTATGCGGCGATCCAGGTGCTCGGGGCGGCGGTCAAGGCCACCAACTCCCTGGACCAGGCGAAGATCCGCGACTGGCTGCTGTCGCATACCGCCGAGACGATCCAGGGCACGTTCAAGGTCAACGAGAACGGCCTGTCGCTCGGCTATGTGCAGGACCTGCTGCAAATCCAAGATGGCGTGCTGAAGCTCGTGTATCCGGCCGCCAACGCAGAGGCGACGTTGCAGTTCCCCTATACGGGCTCGTGACAACGCCTCTTGCGGCGCCCGGTGCCCGGCGAAACTCAATCCGGCGGCCGCAAGGCCGCCGCGTTGTATTCGGGATGGCCTGCCGCGCACGCGATGCGCAGACGGTGAGCGGGCACAGGCAAGGGATGCCGTGAGGCAGGCATGCTGGCGCTGCAAATCCTGGTCAACGGACTTCTGCTCGGCGGCCTCTATGTCCTGATCGCGCAAAGCCTGAACCTGATCTTCGGGGTCATGGGGGTGGTCAACCTGGCGCACGGCGCCTTCATCGTCGTTGCCGGCCTCTTCACCTATTGGTTCGCCAGTTCGACCGGGATCAATCCGCTGGCGGCGCTGCCCTTCGTCTTCA
The DNA here is from genome assembly GCA_030041255.1 of Acetobacteraceae bacterium. Classification (GTDB taxonomy): domain Bacteria; phylum Pseudomonadota; class Alphaproteobacteria; order Acetobacterales; family Acetobacteraceae; genus JAKAWQ01. The sequence continues at coordinate 16,680 of JASHOF010000055.1, read as the reverse complement.
TCGTGATGGCGCTGGTCGGCGCGGGGCTGCAGCCGCTGCTGGTCGAGCCGCTGATGAAGATGGGGCGGAGCAAGGCCGAGTTGCTCAGCCTGATGGTGACGTTCGGGCTCGACTACGTGCTGGTGGAACTCGCGCTGCAGGTCTGGGGGTCGAGCTTCGTTTCCGTGCCCTATCTGCAATCGAGCTGGAAGTTCGCGGGTCTCGATTTCAGCCAGGCGCTGGTGGTCTCGGGCGTGTTTGCCGCCCTGGTCTCGGCATTGCTCTACTGGTGGCTCAACCGCACGGACTCAGGGAAAAGCCTGCTTGCCGCTTCGCAAAGCGAGACCGGTGCGATCTGTTGCGGGATCGACGTGAAACGGGTCAGGATGCTGGCCTTCGCACTGGGCGTGGCGTTGGCCGCCGCCGCCGGGGTGCTGGTGATCATCGTCGAGGCGCTGGCGCCGCAGACGGCGGATGACCTGACCCTGCTCGCCTTCGTCATCATCGCACTGGGCGGACTCGGCAGTTACGTCGGTGTGGCGGTGGCGGCGCTGCTGCTGGGGGTCGCGCAATCGGTGACGGGCTACTTCGTCGGCGGGAACGCCGAATATGTGCTGCCGTACGTGCTCCTGATCCTGGTCATGGTCGCGCTCCCGGGGCGCTTCCGTCGCGCCTGATCCGAGGAGGAACCCACGAACAAGAGCCGCGACAAGCCGCAGGAGACCGGGTTCCCGAAATTGCCGGGGAAAGAAGACACCGGGCGGCGCGTTCGCGGCGTGATTGCGGCGGCGGTGCTGCTGGCCGTTTTCGTCGCGATCCCGCTGCGCTCGAGAGGCTATCTGCTGCAACTGGGGACCGACACCCTCTCTGCGGTGACCCTGGCTTACGGGTGGAATCTGATCGGCGGATTCGCCGGTTATTTTTCTTTCGGCCAAGTTTCTTTCTACGGGCTGGGCGCCTACGCGACCGCACTCCTGGTTCTGCGCGCGCACATGCCCTGGTACTTCGCGGCGCTGGTGAGCGGCCTCGTGGGTGCGGCCGCGGCGCTGTTGTTGGGGCGGATCATGCTTCGCCTGCGCGGAATCCTGTTCGCGCTCGGCATGCTCGGGTTGGCACGGATTCTCGAAGTCATCTTCAACAACTGGCATTATGCAGGGGCCTCGGTCGGTCTTTCGCTGCCGGCGGTGCTGACGCCGGTTGCGGTTTACGTCGGCATGGGGCTGCTCGCTCTGATCTCGTTCTGCATCACCGCTTATTTCGTGTATTCTGGCTTCGGGCTCGACGTGATGAGCCTGAACGAGGATGAGGACGCGGCGCTGTCGGTCGGCGTGCCGACGACGCGGGTGAAAGTGATCGCGTTCATCTTGAGCGGCGCGCTGCCGGCGGTTGCCGGTGGCCTGACCGCCTGGAACCACAGCTATATCGATCCGACCAGCGCTTTCGACCCTGGGGTCGATCTGTTGACGGTCGTCTATGTCATGTTCGGGGGAATCGGCACTCTTTGGGGTCCGCTTATCGGTGCCGTGGTGCTGATGATCGTGGGCGAGGAATTCCTGGTCTATTTCCCGAATCTCGAGCTGGCGCTCTACGGCATTGTCGTCATTGCCACCGTGCTTGCCTTCCCGGGCGGTCTCGTCGGGCTCGCCAATCGCTTCGGCTGGCTGATGCGGCCGATCATCCTGGCTCCGAAGGGGCTTCCTGCCGGCGCGCCGCCGGAGCGCGCTCCGGCGCACGGCACGCAACCGGTGCTCGAGGTGCGCGACCTTACGGTGCGCTTCGGCGGGCTGACGGCGGTCGATCGTGTCTCCCTCAGCGTGGCGCGCGGGGAGACGGTTTGCATCATCGGCGCGAATGGGGCGGGCAAGACCACGTTCTTCAATGCCATCACCGGGGTCGTGCAGCCGACGAGCGGCGAGATCCTCTATTTCGGTCAACCGATCAGCCACCTGCCGACCTTCCGCCGTGCCCAGCGCGGCATGGCAAGAAGCTTCCAGATTCCGCGCCTGATGCCATCCTTTACCGTTTGGGAGAACGTGCTGCTGGCAAGCCGGCATGGAAGGCAATCGCACCGGGTGGTGGAGCACACGGCCTGGGTGCTGCACACGATGGGCTTTGCCGGGATGTGGCGCGATCCGGTGAGCCGGCTGACGCCCGGATTCCAGCGGCAGCTCGAATTCGCCCGCGTGCTCGCGCTCTCTCCGGAACTCGTCATGCTCGACGAGGTGATGGCGGGGATGACACGAGAAGAGCAGGAGCAGGTGCGCGGGGTGATCCGGCGCCTGCCGGAGTTCGGCATCGCCGGCGTTGCCTGCGTGGAGCATGTGATCGCCGCGGTGGCCGACCTCTGCGACCGGATGGTGGTGCTGGATTTCGGCCGCAAGATCGCCGAAGGCCCGTCCGCGGAGGTGCTGAAAGATCCGGTGGTGGTGCGTGCCTATCTGGGCGAGCCGATATGAGTGAGGTCGATCCGAGGGGGAGTGCCGATGCGGTTCCGGCCCTCGTGGTCGAGAACGTCACGACGCGAATTGGCCCGCTCACCATCCTCGACGGTCTTTCGCTCGAGTTGCGGGCGGGCGAGGTTGTGACGGTGCTCGGTGCGAATGGCGCTGGCAAGACGACGCTTCTGCGCACGATCGCGGGCCTCTATCCGCCGCGCCAGGGCCATATTCGCCTGTTCGGGGAATCCATAGAAGGCCGGCCCGCACACGAGATCACGCGGGCCGGAATCGGGCACGTGCCGAGCGGGCGCGAGCTTTTCCCCCGCCTTTCGGTGGCCGATCATCTCGAGCTCGGCGGGCGGCTTTCTCCGCCCGCGCGCCGCGCCGAACTCAGGGCACGCATGCTGGCGATGTTTCCCGTGCTCGGCCGGCGTCTCGGGCAGCGTGCCGGCACGCTGTCCGGCGGCGAGCAGCAGATGCTGGCGATCGCGCGGGCGCTGATGACGGACCCGCGGGTGCTGTTGCTGGACGAGCCCTCGACGGGGCTGGCGCCGAAGATCGTGCTCTCGGTGTTCCAGACCTTCCCGATGCTGCGCGAGCAAGGCGTGAGCATCCTGCTTGCCGAGCAGAGCCTGACGCTCGGGCTAACCGCTGCCGACCGCGCCTATGTCGTCGATCAGGGCCGTATCGTGCTCTCCGGCGCCGCGGCGCAACTGGCCGAGGATCACCGGGTCGTGGACACCTATCTCGGGCGGTGAGGGGCCGGCCGGCTTCGATAAGGGGTCACCGGGGTCGCTCCCGGCGCCTGTTTCGCAAAGTGGCAACCAGGGGCAAGGAGTGACTTCCATGAATGAAGCTTACATCCGGGAGCGCGCCGTCGAGTTATAGTGAGCCACGGATCGTGGGGTATTTGTCAATCCGCAGTACATGGTGGGCACCGTCATCGATCACATGGTGGCTGACTTTCTGGTACTCGATTTTCCAAATCGGCAGGTTTGGATGGTCGAGGTCACGAAAGCTCCGAGGCTACAAGACAAGTTTGCGCGATTCCAAAATGTCACGCGGTGACCTTCCGTAACCAGCTTCTATGCCATAAGGTCATATCACCCGATGACACGTTGGGGTTGGCCCCGGGGGGGGCCCCGGAGCTGCCTCCCTCGTCGGCCGAGCCAGCCATCCCATACTTTCCGATGCTTCCCGTAATGAGCACTTTGGCCGAAACCCCCTTCCGCCGACCCGTCAGGCACGCTCCGGCACGTCAAATGGCGGCTGGTGACACGACTGTTGGAAACGGGCCGACAAACCCGTGCACCGGACGCCGTCGAGGTCGTCTATCGGTGCCGACAGAGGCCGGTTGGGTATGCTTTGGGTCACTGCGAACAGGTCACCAAACCACGTTCCATTGCCGCCGGCAGCCACACGAGAAGGTCTGCCAGAACTCTTTCGCGGTTGCGCCCGCTCTCCTGCGCGGCGACGTCGATGGCCGCACGTACGTCTCCTCCGTTTTCGGCCAATGCGGCAAGCCAGGCGAATGCCCAGGATTCCAGTTGATGCGCCTGAACCCTGTAGCGAGCTCGAGCGACGGCGACCAATGTGTCCTTGGGTACCGGCAGCGTCGGCGGCTCTCCTCGCCGGGCACTCAAGAGCGTCTCGGTAAAGTCGAAGTCCAGGCGCAGCAGCTTGACGCTCTCCGGAACGGGAAGGTGCGAGCCCGGATCGCTGAGGATGGAAATGGCCCCGAATGAAGTAGGATCGGGGGCCTTGTTCTCTGGCCCTTCGGCACGGTCCGCATCGGCCATCGCCCGCTCCAGCCGTGCCAAGCTCGCGGGCAGGGCCTCTGGAGTACCGGGACCGGAATGCGGCTTGGGTCGCGTTACCTCCAAATACTCGGCAAATCCCGCACCGAGCCGGTACAACGAGAACGAGGCCGGGGGGCAAGCGCTCAAGTAGCCGCCTACGAACAGGTTGAATACCTGCTCGCCGATCAATTGGCGCAGGATCGGAAATTCCGCCCGCATGCACTCGGCAAGGCGGGCCACGTAGCTGCTGGCGTAAATGCCGAGCCGCTTTTCCGCCGGGAGTGACCGGGAGCCGACGACGATGGCACGGGTTTCAGGATCCTCCGTGGCGGCTGGCCATATACCCGCCGTGACACGGTCTTGCATCCATCTCTGCAAGGCAGCGAGGCTAGGCCCACTCATGAGCAGGGCCGAGTTGGTATTCCAGTGGCGTGGGCACTGCGTTTGGTGTCGCGCGCTCTTCCAGATCGGCCACGGGTCTGCATCCGGCCCGTGCCAGCCGAGCCTTATCAAGCTCACAGACCAGCGTCGGAAACGGTGGGATCCGGGCGTCCCACTCCAACAGCGTCGACACTCCATGCGTGCGGGCCTGCGCTCGCATGTAAAGTGCCCATACCACGCTCGCCACCGGATGGTCGTGTGTATCGAGAAGATGCGTACCGCAGTCGCTAAATCCCGCCAGATGCATCTGCACGATGTGTTCGGCCGGCAGGCTGTCGATATAGGTCTCCGCATCGAAGCCATGATTGGTCGCACTCACGTGCACGTTGTTGACATCCAGCAGGAGCCCACACCCCGTCCTTTCTGCCAGCATGCCCAGGAATTCCCATTCCGGAATGGTGGAGGCACGGAACTCGAGGTAACTGCTGGGGTTCTCCAGCACCAGCGGGCGGCCGAAAAAATCCTGTACGGCCCGCACACGATCTGCCACATGTTCGAAGCTTTCGTGGGTCAGCGGCAACGGGAGCAGATCGTGGGTGTTCACCCCATTGACGCCGGTCCAGCAAAGGTGGTCCGACACCCAGACCGGGCGGATCCGTCCGGCGAGGGCGCGCAGCTTGCCCAGGTACGACCAGTCAAGCGGCTCGGTACTGCCGATCGACATCGATACGCCATGCATCACCACGGGCCGGTGTGCGGCAACCATTTCGAGCGCATGCGCAGAGTAGCCGCGATTATCGAGGAAGTTTTCGCTGATGATCTCGAACCAATCCACTCCCCAGTTGCACGGCTGCACATTCGCCAGATGGGCGAAATGCGCCGCGCGAAGACCTACGCCGTCGCCGAGGTGCGGCAACCCCAGGCGATGCACTGACCGGCCAGAAACTCCGGCCGCGTTGTTACCGGTCATGTCGAAGGGGCAAACGCCAAGCGCAATGGCGTGGGTGCCGGCACCGGACGCGTATCCTGCAGGCCCATCACCTTCTTGTATGCCGCCCACGCCACATCATGGACATTGTCCCCGCACTTGAACAGCAACACCTCCCCGGTCGGAACAGGCTTCCATCCGCTACCATCCCGTTCGAACCTATACAGATCCATGACGCCATCTTTCGGGTACAACTGAGAGGCCGAAATGGGCACGGCGCAACCACCGAACCCCCCGCACTTGTTGTCACCCGGTGCGGAATAGTGTTGTCCTGCAAAAGGATTACAGCCGCCACCGAAAGTACGCATTCCGATCGCCGTGTCGGCCACGAGACTGCTGCTGCAGCTCCCCCCTCCCACGATTGGCTGCACAAACCCGCATCCCCCCTGGGCAGAGCATCCGTTGGAGCCGCGGCACGAGTGGAATACCTGCACCGGTGCGCACCGGTTGGTGCCTCGCTCGTTCTCCGGCGCCGCATAATCTATGGCCTGGCAGGAGTGATAGAGCGTACCCGGAACCGATGGCGCGAGGCCGATCGCAAGATCCGGCGCCCTCCCGAGTACCGCCCAGCAGATTGCCGTTCGATCACCGGCGCCCGCCATGGAAGGAAACGGAAACGATACCGGCGAAGAACCCTGCTCGGACGCGCTCCAGTAATGGTCGAGGACGGTCGTCACGCCTGCGATCGCACCGATGGTAGCCTGGCTCAGCAGTGTGTAGTAATCCGGGTCCTCGGAAATGGGGCCCGCCAGCGCGTTAAGCGCGCCGGCAATTTCCGCTGGTGCCGGGATCCGCGAGGCCGTGTCCGGAACATAATCGACGGTCACCAGGTCGGCCGCTGTCCAGGGGCCATGCTGCTTCAGCCACGCCTCCCAGGTCACGATGCTGTCTATGGATCCGAGCACTTCGGAGAATCGGTCGAAATGGTCCCTGCCGTCGTTGGAAAAGCGCGCGGTCGCGTCGGCCGAAGCAGTGAGATCGCCGGTATCCGTGAAATTGGGATAGTCCGATCTCAGGGCCGGCAGTGACGACCGGTAGCGTTCTTCAACTGCCTGCAGATTCAGTGCGAAGGCGCGGACTCTTTCCTTCAGGGTGCTGCCCTCGCCCTGGTCGGTGATCGCGTCCATCGCGTCGGCCATCTGCTGGAACGCGATATCCTTATAGGTAAGCGCAATCGTCGTTTCGAAGCCCATGAACTCGCGCATCGGGTGGCCGGGTCCGTCGAAATTATTGAACAGGTCGTTCTGTTGCCCGTTGGCATTGTAAACTTCGTCCCAAAGACGCGTTCCGTTCGTATATTCGAGATGGAGATAGTCCAGGTAGCACTGGTACAGCCAGCCGATCGTCCCGAAACGGGGCAGTGGGTCACCAATTTTCCAGTGCTCGAATGGTGCTTTCGGGAAATAATCCGCCAGCTTTTCCTTTTTGATGTCCCGCCGCGCATCCGCCTCCGGCTGCTCGATGGCGAGAAACAGTTGCATCTGCTCGCGCGAGACTGGACCGAGGTTGACCCTTACACCGTCGTAAGTATTCGTGTCCCTGAGGTCGATGATATGCGGGATGACGGTTATGTCCGGGCCGTAGCAGGTCCAACCGTGGGTCCGAGATTGCAGCGCCGAGCTCGTGAAGCACGGCGTCACTCCAATTGCGGTTGCCATGTTGGAAGCAAGCTGCAAGTGCAGCATCTCCTGGATGAGGACCGAGAAAATGACGTTGAATGCCTTCTCGTTGGCATTCCTCGGCCTGGCCGTGGTGGCCGCCCCCGGCCAGAGCCGGCCCTTGTAGAAGTCGTTACCCTGGCTCGTAAGCTGATGCATGCCCTGAATTGAATAGAGCGTGGTCAGATAGAGCGGGATGGTGAACAGCTCGACCTCTACTGCTGCCTGGGCGATGGCCCTGAGCGCTGCCTTGTCGACGGTCAAGTTGCCCGGATCGCGTGGCACCTTGGCGCTCGGGCTCACCTGCCGCAGCAACGTCGTTTCGCTCACAGTCTGCCCTCCCTGTGCTATCGGAGACCCGCTCCGGCCTGACTTGCTCTTCGGTTCCTCAGTTGCGAAGGAGATGGCCTCCCGGAGTGGTGGTAGAGACCAACCGTGCAAAAGCGTACGGTAGTGCTTTGCACGCACTATCGCGGTCAGCGTAGCGATGGAGTAGCTTGGACGACTTGATTGGCCGCACGCGATATACCTTAGCTGCCTGTATTGCACGCAATATTATTTCCTATGTTAGACCTCCGGTTTGCTGCGTGCAATACGCGGCTCTGTTGCAAAGTCTTTGGCGCCCGGCCATGCGACCGCCTTGGACGTCGTATGGCCGATCGCGTATTGGGATGCGCGGTTTCGCCGGTGTGCCGACTTCAACGCTTGATACCGTGGGACGCACCATAGTGGTCGGCACACTGCTCTTTATTTTCAGTGGCTTGCTGATCCCCTTTCGTTTGCTGCCGGCGGCAGCAAACGTCGAGGGCAAGACACTCGTCGCTCAAGCTTGCTTCGCCGTGAACAGGCCGATATTGCCACTGACGCGTGAGTAGATTATGATCTGACCAATCTGGTCAGACAGAGGTCGAAGCCATGCCCGGTCGCAGTTCTCGCCGTAGCAAGGTGAGCCATCGCCGCCAATCCGGCGCTGCCCTGCCGGTGTGGAGGTTGGAGGAGGCCAAGGCGAGGTTCAGTGAGGTGGTGCGGCGGGCACGAGAGCGTGGGCCGCAACGCGTTACGGTGCGCGGTCAGGACGCGGTCGTGGTATTGTCCGCCATGGACTATGCCCGGCTTGCCCCGGCGGCCGCGAAACCGACACTGGCGGCGCTGTTCGCCGAAGGTCCCTTTGCTCGACTGAAGCGCTTCGAAGACCTCGTGGTTCGCGAGCAGGCGCCAGTTCGCGACGCGCCCGAATTCGGCCCGTGAGTGCTGCCACACCTCGAGGCTGGCTGCTCGATACCAACGTCGTCTCCGAGTTGCGAAAGGGAGCGCTCGCTGATCCTGGCGTGCTGGCCTGGGCCGAGGATGTGCCGCCCACCGCTTGCTTCCTCAGTCGGGTCACTGTTGCGGAGTTGCGCTTCGGCATCGAGCGGGTGACTGACGCGGGCTTCCGGACAGAACTCGAGGCCTGGCTGCAGGATGGGGTGCGTCCCTGGTTCGGCGAGCGGATCCTCGAGGTCGACGAGTCCGTGCTGGTTGCATGGCGCCGGCTTGTCTGGAAGGGTCGGAAGGCGAACTACACCTATGCCCAGCCCGACGCGTTGATCGCTGCAACCGCACTGGTGCACGAACTCGGCGTCGTCACCCGCAACATCGCCGATTTCGTGCGTGCGGGTGTCCGTCTCCTCGATCCCTGGAGCGGAACGGCTTAGTACTGCGCGCGTGCCTCCGGCGTTCCCGGCCGAATTAGCGAAATCACGAGGCATGACAGGCTGCACAAGACCCTGCCGATGCACATTGAAGCTTCGCCGCGGCGGGGATTCTGGTGGACCGTTGCTTCATTGCTCCGCGCGCGAAGCGCGCTCTGCGTCACGCTCCCCATGGTTCCCTGGGAATCGCTCCGCGATTCCAGTCAAGCGCGATCCGCTCTACGGGTGCCGTTGGCTGCTCCATGCGCTTGCGGAGCAGACATTTCATTGCTGCGGATCAGCCCTGGCTGATGCAAACTGTCGAAACGGCCGGCATTCGTGAAAGATCGGGGAATCCTGATGGCCCGGCGCCATTGGCGGAATGCTCTTCGCCGTGCCGCACTGCGGCCGAACCCAGGATATCTGACCGAATTTGGTCCGGCCAACGCGCGTGAAGTTGCTTTGCAAATCTCGCCGCGGGAGTCCATGTGGGCCGCGGCGATGCGCCGGTCCCGAGTCGCCGGGACGTTGTGCGCGCATGAGGAGCGATCATAGAAGGCGTGAACAGGCGACGGCGCAGGCTTTGGCGGGGAGCAGCGGCGCTCTTTCTCGCGGCGGCGCTCGGCTGCGGCGGCAACGTCCTTGCTCAGACGCCGAAGCCGGAATCGCCGAAACTCGAAAAGATGCAGAAGACACATGCCGAGAGCCTGCTCGGCCAGCCGGTGCTGGACGCGAAGCGGCAGACGATCGGCCACGTCGTCGATGTGCTGATCGACACCGGGGGCAACCCTCACGCGGCAGTGATCGAGTTCGCAGGCTTCCTCGGAGTCGGGGATCGCAAGGTCGCGGTGGCGTGGAAAGCGCTGCATTTCGGGCTCGAGGACGACCGGATCGTCATCAGCGTCGCGCTCGACGTGGCGGCTTTGCGGGCGATGCCGGAATACGACACCAGCGCGAAATCGGTGCCCGTCGCGGCCCCTGCCCACGCCGCGCCCGGACCCGCCAAGAGTCCACCCGCCAAGAGTCCATAGGGCGGCATGGTTTCGCAGCGCAGCCTCCGGGGCCTCGATTGGCTCAACTTCTTCGTCGCCAACGTGCAGACAGGGTTCGGCCCGTTCGTCGCCGTCTACCTCACTCTGCACTCCTGGACCGGGCTTGCCATCGGCGGCATGCTCTCGCTCGGCACGATCGTTGCAATGGCGAGCCAACTTCCTGCAGGCGCCCTGGTCGACTGGATGGGCGGCAAGCGGCTGGCGGCAGCGCTCGGCATCGGCGCGATCGCGGCAGCGGCACTCTTGTTCGTGTTCCTGCCTTCGGAATTCGGTGTCGGGCTCGCGGAGATCCTGCACGGGTTCGCGAGCTGCATGTTGAACCAGGCGATCGCGGCGATCAGCCTGGTCCTGGTCGCCCGGCACGTGCTCGGCGAGCGGCTTGGGCGCAACGCACGCTTTGCCTCGCTCGGCAACGGGCTGTCGGCGATGGTGATGGGAATTGCCGGATTCTATTTCGCCGGGGCCTCGGTCTTTGTGCTCACCGCCGTGCTTGCCATCCCGGCACTGCTGGCGCTCTCGGCGATCGCGCCGACACCAGCGGCTCCGAACCGGCCGGTGATTCGGAGCCGGCGGAGCCTCGGAGAACTCGGCCGGCTGTTCCTCGATCGGCGGCTGATCGCCTTCATGATCTGCATGGCTTTGTTCCAGCTTGCAGATGCGGCGATGCTGCCGTTCATCGGCAACCGGATTGCCGCCCATGGCGGGCATCTTGCCAACCTGGTGATCGGGGGGGCGATCGTCTGGCCGCAGCTCGTGGTGGCGGCGCTGTCGCCGACGATCGGATGGGCGGCGGAGCGATACGGCCGGCGTGTCGTGCTGCTGGCGGGCTTTGCCGCTTTGCCCGTGCGGGGGTTCCTGTTCGCGGTGGTGAACGGCCCGTTGGCCCTGATGGCGATCCAGGGCCTGGATGGAATCGGCGCCGCGGTCATCGGCGTCATGTTGCCGCTGATCGCCGCCGACATCGCGGCGGAGCGCGGCCATTTCAACCTGACCATGGGTGCGATCGGGCTGGCGGGGGGAGGCGGGGCGGCGGTGAGCACGACGCTGGCGGGAGGCGTGGAGGAGCTGTTCGGCAACCACGCGGCTTTCGGTGCGCTTGCGCTCGCCGGCCTGATTGCCACGTTGCTGGTGTGGCTGATCATGCCGGAGAGCGGACCGGGCGCGCCCGGAGCCGCCGCGCCCGCCGGAGCGCAGCCGATCAGCCAGTCATCGTAGCGCGGATATCGCCGCAGCGCGCGGTGACGGCCATCGCCACCGCGGCGCCCCCGGCACGATGCAGCATGATGTCGATCGCGCCATTGCCGAGGGTGAGGTTCTTGAGGTGCAACCAGGTGAGGAAGTCGGGCAGCACCGGATGATCGAAGATGACGGCGCGTTCGGCCGGATCGAAGCCGAGGCCGAGGCAGGCGGCCAGCGCCCCGGGCAACGCGGCGGCGGCCCAGGCTTGCGGCGAGCAGGCCAGAGGATAGCCGGTCGGGCCCTGGTTGCGCATGCGCGGAAAGCCGCAGAAGAGCTCGGGCAGGCGGTGCAGATCGGCATGGTGGCCGACCGCGAACAGGCCGGAGAGCACGCGGGCGGCGGCATCGCGGAGGCCATAGCGGGCGAAGCCGAGGGCGATCAGGGCGTTGTCGTGCGGCCAGACCGAGCCGTTGTGATAGGACATCGGGTTGTAGCGCGGCTCGCCGGCGGCGAGCGTGCGGATGCCCCAGCGCGAGAAGAACGAACGGCCGAGCAGCCTCGCCACGATGGCGGCGGCGCGCTCGGGAGCGGGCAGCCCGGCGAGCAGGGTGTGGCCTGCGTTGGAGGCGCGGACGCGGCAGGGATTTTTCTTCCCGTCCAGGGCCAGCACGTAAAGACCGAGCGCCTCGTCCCAGAACGTGTTCTCGAACGCCTGCCTGAGGCGCTGGGCGGCCGCGGCGAGGTGGCGCGCGCGGGCGGTTTTGCCGAGGGCGGCGGCAATGCGCTGAGCCGCCATGCGGGCGGCGAAAACATAGGCCTGCACCTCGCAGAGCGCGATCGGGCCACGGGCGAGGCCGCCGTCGGCATGGAAGATCGCATCGAAGCTGTCCTTCCAGCCCTGGTTGACGAGGCCCTGGCGGCTCTGGCGGCCGTATTCGACGAAACCGTCTTCGTCCTCGTCGCCGTAGCGGTCGATCCAGGAGAGCGCCGCTTCGATGTGCGGCCAGAGAGCGGCAATCGTCGCGAGATCGCCGGTGCGATCGAGATAGGCGCCCGCCAGCATGACGAAGAGGGGCGTGGAATCGACGGCGCCGTAGTAGCGACGGAACGGCACTTCGCCGAGCCGCGCCATCTCTCCATGGCGGACCTCGTGCAGGATCTTGCCGGGTTCGGCGTCGGCCGCCCGGTCCACGGCGGTCGCCTGGTTGGCGGCGAGATAGGCGAGCACGCCGCGCGCGAGCGCGGGCCTGAGCCAAAGCGTCAGCAACCCGGTGATGATGGCGTCGCGGCCGAAGGCAGTGCTGAACCAGGGAATGCCGGCATACGGATAGGGGCCCTGGCCGGTGTCCGTGACCAGCATGGTGAGATCGGCGGTGGCACGGCGCATCACCTCGTTGAAGACGGCATTGTCGCTCTCGATCGCGGCGTAATCCCGGTGCGCGGTGCGGAGGTCGCGGCGGGCGGCGCGCATGGCACCGAAAAAGCCTGGAGAAGGCGCGCGATCGGGTTCTCCCTCGATGCAGGTGATGTCGAGCGTGACGACGATGCCGGCGCCAGGAGCCAGCGTGAACTCATAGCGGGCATGCTCCGGCTCCAGCCGGTCGGGCGCCGGATCGAAGCGGATGCGCGTGGATCGAGAGAGCCCATCGAGCCCGTCATAGCCGAGGACGACGAGCCCGGTCTCGAGATGCGGCGGACGAAGAGTGCCGCGCCGGCTGCGGGTCATGCCGCGCACCTCGAACAGATCGACGAAATCGGCTCCGAAGCCGATCCCGAGCAGGATGGAGAGGCGACGGAGCGAGAAATTGCGGACCACGAAACGCTCATGGCAGGTCGCGTGCCAGAGGAATTTCGCGCGGCGGATATGGAGCTGCCCACGATCGAGTTGTTCGGGCGAGATCGCGCGCAAATCCGGATTGGTGAGATCGCAGGTCAGCATCGCATTGTCGTCGGAGACCGCAGAGCTGAGCAGCAGTGGCCGTGCGCCATCGATGTCGAGAGTGATGCGCGAAAGATAGCGCGTGTCGCGATGGTAGATGCCTTCGGCGCTGCCGGGGCCAGGTGTGGCGTCGCCGGCATGACCGAAGACGGCGAAGGTGTCGCCTGCCTTCAGCGTGCGCGGCCGCTGCTCCGCGAGCGAGGCGGTGGCGGAGATGTAGAACGGGCCCGATGCGCCAGCGGGTCGGGGTTGCGCCGTTTCGTCCACACCACACCTCCCGTCGATGATCGCGCCTCCGGCATGACACGCCGTTACGGCGCCGGTGGCAACTCCGGCGCGCGAGGCCAGGAGAGCGCCGGAGGATGGGGAGGCGCTGCCTCATCATGAAGGTCCTCTATATCGATATCGACAGTCTCAGGCCCGACCATCTCGGCTGCTACGGTTATCCACGCAACACCTCGCCCACGATCGACGCGCTGGCGAGGAAAGGAATTCGTTTCGATAACGTAATGGTGTCGGACAGCCCTTGCCTGCCTTCACGGACGGCGCTGTGGTCCGGGCAATGCGGGTTCCGGACCGGCGTCGTTGGCCATGGCGGCAGCGCGGCGGAACCCTTTCGTGAAGGCCGGCGGCGCGGTTTCCGCGATTCTTTTTACAAGAATGGCTGGATGACGGCGCTGCGCGAAGCCGGCCATCACACGGCAACGATTTCTTCGTTCGCTGAACGCCATAGTGCCTGGCACTGGTACGCAGGGTTCAACGAGATCATCAATCCCGGCGGCCTCGGCATCGAGCGGGCGGACGCGGTGGTGCCGATTGCGATCGAGTGGATCGCGCGGCACGCATGGCGCACGCCGGACTGGTTCCTGCATCTCAACCTGTGGGACGTTCACACGCCGTATCGGACGCCCGAGGATTTTCGGCCGGATTTCCTGGATGAGGAGCCAGCATGCTGGATCGACGCAGCCATGCTGGAACGGTTCCGGGCCGGGTTCGGACCGCATTCGGCAGAGGAAGCGTGCGGCTACGACGGCGGCTCCGATCCGCACTATCCGCGCGCGCCAGGCCCGGTTGCCGACATGCGAGACCTGCGCGCCTGGATCGACGGCTACGACGTGAGCGTGCGCTATGCCGATGAATGGATCCGGCGGCTGATCGGCGCGCTCGAGCGCGAAGGCGTGCTGGAAGAGACCATGATCGTCGTCTCGGCCGATCACGGGGAAAATCTCGGCGAGCTGAATATCTGGGGCGACCATCAGACCGCGGACCGGATCACCTGCCGCGTGCCGCTGATCATGCGGCTGCCGGGGTGCGGAGGCGGGCGGGTCGATCGCGCGTGGCATTACCAGTTCGACTGGGCGGCAACGCTGATCGAGCTGGCGGGGGGAAAGGTGCCGGAGGCGTGGGACGGGATCTCGTTTGCCACGGCGTTTGTCGCTGGGCGCGAAGCGGGCCGAACGTGCCTGGTGACGACGCATGGGGCGTGGTCCTGCCAGCGCGGCGTCCATTTCACGGCCGCAGGGCGGGCGTACCAGGCGCTCGTCACCTACCATGACGGGCACAAGGATTTGCCGCCGCTGATGCTCTTCGATGCCGAAGTCGATCCGCACGAAACGCGCAACCTTGCCGCGGACGAGCCCGCCCTCGTCGGGCGCGCTTGCGCCCTCCTCATCGACTGGCAGCGGCAGATGATGGGGCGGAGCGCGAGCGATGTCGATCCGCTGATGACGGTGCTCCGCGAGGGCGGCCCGTTTCATTGTCGCGGCATGCTTCCTGCCTATCTCGAGCGGCTGCGGCGGACCGGGAGGGAGGAACAGGCACGCGTACTCGAACGAAGGCATCCCGGTGAATTGCGGGCGCGGCGGCGGGGGTCGTGCGACGGCATGGGGGCAGCGGGCGGAGAGGACGACGCCTCGGCGTGAGAAAAGGGGGAATCGCGAGTAGAGCCCGTGCAACCCGGCGAGGGCCGGCCCGAACGGCAGATCATCCGCACCGGCGTCCGGCGCGTGGCGAGCGGGAGACGAGCCGCTCGGAAGCGGTGTGCCGTGATTTCCGCGGCAAAACATCGGAGAGAAATGGAGAAGATGGCGCGGTTCTCATGACCACGGCAGAGGTCATCGCACTTCGTCGGCAATTGAAGCATAGGCGGGCGCGACCGACGTAAGGCGCTTCCCGGGTCCGAGCAGAGACCGCCGCAGTGCAGGGAAGCAGTTTGGGCTTTATCAGCATTCGCGTTCCGGCTAGAGACCTCACTTGCCGTGGCGCCTGAGCATCAACGGCGCCGCCCGTGCTTCTATTGACGAGATACCAGCAAGGAAAGGCAGGCGATCATGGCCGCTCAGACGACGCTGAAAATCACAAACCGGTCCGGGGCCGAGGTCAAAGTCTATTTGACGCTGGGCGCCGTCCCTGGATGCGTTCAGGACGTGAACGCAGTTCCACTCGTGACGGATGCGGTGAATCGCCTGCAAGGCTGGTTTCTTCTCCCGGCCGGGGCGATGAAGTCTTACGCCCCGCCGCAGGGGCAGGGCATCAGCGGCAACTTCACTTTTGGCTCGCCGCCGCTGAACTGCCCGACCGACGAATACCGGAACGGCATCAACCTCGCCGAGTTCATCTTGAACAACAGTTTTCAGGGGCCTGGCGCGCAGGAAACGATCGACATCAGCTGTGTCGCCGGGGCCAATGCCCTGATCGCCTTCGCGATGAGCGGGGGCGGCGGCTGGAACGCCGGGCAATCGCAGCCCGCTGTCTCACAATTCGCCAACAAGCCGCTCACGCAGAACACGGGCCTCGTGGGCGTCTTCCCTTGCGGATGCGACAATTGCACGTCGCGGGCGAATCCGCCCCAGCCCAGCTGTCCTGCGTCTCCGCCCCCGCCCGCTTATGAGGATTGCCAGTCGCAGCCGATCTGCAATGTGCAGCGCGACGCCGCCAGTGCGGGCGGCGACGTCGAGGTGATCTTTCAAGACTTTCTGCCGAATTGATCCAGGAGGCCGTCCATGCCGACGATCCCCTTCCACAACCCCGGCGTCACTTACAACGGCTTGCATGCCACGGAGAACCCGACCGCGGCCGAGGTCGCAGCCGATCTTGTCACGACGAAGCAGCAATTCGGTTCCGTGCGCACCTATTACCCGCAATATGGCGGGGGTGTAGTCGATGTCGGCAAGGTCGCCAGCGACGCCAACCTGAGCCTGCTGCTGGGTCTCTTCCTGTTCCCCGGCCACGACGATTGGACCGATGGCGACTACCAGGGCTTTGTCAAGCCGGCCGTGGCGCGGGGCAACATCGAGGGCGTCCTCGTCGGGAACGAGGATGCGGACATGATCGGCTACGGCATCATCCCGAAGTACCTCCAGCAGGCGAAGAGCGACTTCCCGCAGATGCCAGTGGGGACGTCTCAGAGCCTGACTCGAATCGGCAAGTGAACGTCTAAGGCTTTGATTTCGCTGAGCCATTATCAGGCAGCGAGGCGACGGGACATCAGCTTCACACTGGCGACGTAGAGCCAGGTTGTGGCGCTCTCGATGGTTGCCTCGAAGTCCTTGGCGAGTCGGCGGTTGCGATTGAGCCAGGCGAGCGTGCGTTCGACCA
>JASHOF010000054.1 GCA_030041255.1 Acetobacteraceae bacterium | reverse complement strand
GCGTCATGTCCACCACCTGCTTGATTTTCTCGGAGGTCAACGGCTCGACCCGAGAAGGGCGGGTTGCGTCCTTCAACAGCCCGTCCACCCCCTTTGCCATGTAGCGGCGACGCCAACGGCGGACCGTGGGCAGGCTTTTGCCCACGGCCGCCGCAATCCCCTCCGCCGTCAGCCCGGCGCCGGCCAGCAACACAATCCGCGCCCGCCAAACCACTTTCTGCGGCGTGTTTCGGTCCCGGACCAGCCGTTGCAATCGTTCATGATCAGTTGCGCTGGGCGCAATCCGCTCGATCTTCCTCATCGGCGCAGACTCGCAGGTTCGCACCGATTTGTGAATCGTCTGTCAGCAACAAAACACTAGCAGCGCGCAGGATTCGAGAAGACGACCTGATTAGGTAACGAACCTCCTGTTGCGGTCACCGATTCTGTTTCTGCTTCACCTGGTCATCATTTTCACACTGGCGCTCAGTCAAAACATCCCGCGAAACTCTAACGATGCGGCGAGCGACTGAGCGAAATCGTTCCATCGGCGTTTTGGCGGAATCCACGGCGCCGGCTGTTTCGACCGCAGCCACGCAGGTCCGCAACGCCTGCTCAAGCTTCGCCAGGGTAGCAGCCGACGGCCGGCGTGTGCCGGCGAAGATGCGGCCAAGATGCCCGTCGTTGATCCCAGCCAGGCGGGCGAAGCAGCGGCGGCCAATTTCCTGGCAACGGCCTCGGACCGCTGGCAACACGTCCTCCGCCCTTGGTTGTGGTGCCGTGAGGCCATGAGCGACCCTTGCCAACCTCCCCAGCATCGCATTCGGCGGCGTTTTCCGGCCGGCGAGAATGTCATGCAGATGCTGCCGGGAGACCTTTGCCCTACGAGCGATTGTTTGCACGCCATGTGCTGCTGCGGCTTCCCGGATTGCCACCATTGCTCGCTCGCGGTCCTCTGGCGTCATACCGTATTCGCTTTGCGCCTCGGGGTCGGCGCCGAGATGGAACTGCTCCTCCCAGCGGTTTGCCTCCTTGCCGATGAGCTGCATTGCCACTGCTTCGACATGGCGGCGACGGGTGGGGCCACGGTCTGTGTAGCGCCCACCATGAAACTTCGCCTCCGGGTGCAGGTGGTAGCGTAAGAGGGCTTGGCCGTAGCTCTTGAGCTCCCGTGCCGGCACCGATTTGCCCGTCTCCCGGTCGAAGCACTGGCGGGCCGCCCTTGTCGGATCGCGATCAAACGGGGCCACGGCACGGGGAGCGTCCAGCGAGGTCTTGGTCCGCCGCTTGTCGCCATTGGTCGAGCGACTGCCGCCCACCCCGCTGGCCGGCCCCAAGTCGAAACTCTCCAAGCCGGTCGGTCTCTTGGCCTGGAATGCCAGCAGGAAGCCGAATGGGCGCACCTGTTGGCGGTAGGGCTTGCGGCGATTGTAATGCCGGAACCATCGCAGCAGCATGGGCGTGGTCGCCGCGTAGCGGCTCACGGCAGGCGCGTCGAAATGCAGGAAGTCTCCGGTCACGACCTGGTCCGGACGGCCGTTGAGCGCAGTGGAAACGATCCGATACCAGAAATCATGTTGCCAGCGCTCGACCCCGAGTTCGGTAAGGTCAACGCTCGGTGGCGGAACGTGCTGCGCTGCGTTGGCGTCCTCGTTCAGGTAGGGCGCTACGAGGTGCCCGAGACCGTGACCGGAGGCCTTGCGCAGAATTGGCAGACCCCCAGCGTCCAGGTTGAACAAGGCATACCGCTTGGCCGATACAGCAAAGGCGAAAAGCGGTTCCAGCTCCGAGACCCGACCGACGGCGAAATTAGCGTCTTCCAGCTTCAGCAACGATCCCTTCGCTGCGTAGGGGTTGAGCGGCTCAAACCAATCGCGTAGTGCGGAAACCTTCGCCTGGAAGACCCCATCGCTCAGCGTCTCGGGCTTGGCGATGGCCAGGCTATCGGTATCACAAAACACCCAATCGAGGCCGGCATCGAGAACAAGCCGTTCTGCAATTGCGAGCATCAATCGGGCTGCGCCGGTGATCAGCGTCGCAAGCAGTGGATGGAAATAACGCCCGGGCGTCTCGATCTGGGATAGCGAGACCGGGAAGCCGTCGGTGCCCGGACCGTGGCAGATGGCATCCTCGGGTTTGGGCGCTTCGTCCACGTTGAGTTCGACGAAGATGCCGTAACTTGTGGCGTTCGCGAGAATTTTAAGTGCCAGCTGCTCGGTATCCTTCCGCCCGCGATCTGCCCCCTCCGCCGCACGCATTTCCCGCTTCACGTCGCTCCGGAGATCGATCAGCCGGCGGTAGAAATCGTCGTGTGCAGGGTCGATGCTGTAGGACGGGTTGCCGGCGATAGCGATCGGCTTGAGGCCGTTCTGAACTGCGCCGGGGGCGAACCCGACCGCGCCGATCACATGCGGCGTCTTTCCCGTCAGCATCTTGGCAGCGAGACAATCGGCGAAAGTAAACCAAAGAGGCGCCTTGCTGCTCAGCCGGTTCAGCCCGATCGTGTAATGGGTCTCGTTTCCGTACTTTGCCCGAACCGGGAACAGGTCGTCCTCCGGCGCAACTTGAACCAGCATCGGAAAACGCTGCCAGAAGTCCGGCGCTTGCAGGTCCCGGAGCGTCACTCTTGCCAATAACCCCTGGGCCTCTCCGGTAGCATCGTGCCACGTCATGCCGTCGGCGATGACGAAGCGCCAGAGGTGCATCAAGGTGCATACCGTCGGATACATGGACAGGAAGTCGCAATAGGCGACCTGGCGAATGACGCGGCGGAGGCGAACCTCGGATCGCCCGCCATAGTAGGTGCTCATGATCGCGCCAACGAGATTGCCCGGCACGTCGGGCTGCACGTTGTGCCAGGGCTTGATACCCATCTCCTTGAGATAGGCCTTGCCGATCCCGGCTTCGCTTAGGACGCGGTAGACCGGCGTGCCAGCCAGTTCATGGGAGGTATAGCGCTCGCGCAAAATCCGGTAGCATTCCCAGGTCACCTGCACGTCTTGTATCGCATAGCCGAGATAGGCCTCGCTCAATGGCCCGCCGTGCTCATCAGTGGCGGGCTTCCCTTCGGGGAGGCCGAGGAACTCCCCGAGGCTGCCGAGGCTGAAAGTGCGGGCCGTGAGGGCCGCGGCGAGCGTCTTTACGTCGATGAAATAACCGCGCCGTGCCGGGGTCCTGAGCCTTCGGCGCCGCATCCCTCGGGGCGTGCGCTGCCCGCGCTTGGCCACGAACCGAATGAGTGCCGCACGGCGGGACAGATGTTTGATCTGCACCGGCGGGTTGTGTCGATCCGAGCTCAGTTGCAGCGAGAATCCGCCTCGCATGGCCTTGCCGCGGGCCGACGCATGGCGAATGGCGAGGCGCGAAAGGTCGAACGGGAGGTTGAACCCGACCACGGCAGCACCGAGCCGATAGGCCACCCCGTAGAAGATATCCTCGATGAACTCCGCGGCGGTCATGACATTCCGCCCGGACACCGCGGCATATCGCACGATCAGGGCTTGCTCTGCCTTCGTCAGGCTCTCGGGGTCATAGAAGATGCCGGCTTCCTCCAGTCGATCGCCTTTCCGGAGCTGATAGCACCCGAACCGAAGTTGTTGCGCCGCGTCGGTCGTGGTCTCGGTGTCGAAGATCAACGTTCGATCCGAGGGACCGATGTCCGGGACCAAGCGACGCCAGTTCGGGCGGGTCGAGCTGCCGCCCGACCACGAACCATCGTCGAGAAAAGCCCGGACCGCGATCGGAAGCGGGTCCTTCACCGCCGCTGCATTGGTCATGGGCGGGATCTTTTTGCAGCAATGGCCCGCGCCTCTTCGATCAGCATCCGGCCGAATTCCTTCAGGCGTTCGGCAGCGAGCGCCAGCATATCGGCGAATCCATGCAGGTAATGTCCGATTCGCTCCAGCAGGCCAGGATCATCGCTGATCGGCCGGGGATGATCTTTCTGATCGTCGGAAAGCTCGCTATGGCAGTTCCGGCATACTGGGACTAATTCGTTGCCGAACTTCCGGCCCGCAACGTGATGCAGCTCGAGGCAATGCGGATTGCCCTTGCCGCAAATGACGCAACGGAAATTCGCGGAGCCAAGCCGCTCATGAGCCTGTCGCCGGCGGGCTTCCTTGCGCTTCTCGGATTCATCCATGGGAATTCTCCTTTGTTAGACAACGATCCGGTAGACGTCCTCGAAGGTTTCCGCTCCAGTCCCTTCGAGCTCGTAGAGGGTGTTTGGGTCGGTCTCGAACGGATGCGCCTTGCCCGAAGTGTCCGTGATCCACTTGCGCCGGAACGGCGCCAGGAAAGCTGGATCATTGCTGGCGAGGAATCGTCCAACAGCCGACATGTAGGCGCCGATCTCGTGCGCGGCGTCCGGCCTGACCGTGACCGTGATTGCTTCGCCGTTGCTGTAAAGGAGCATGCGGCGGCGGCGCCGGTCGGGGCCGACAATCCATTTCCGGCCGCGGCGTTTGACCATGCGGGTGCGGATTGCATAGCGCCGCAGGCGTTCCGGCGAGACATGAATCGACCGCGCGCTTTCCGCGAGCGATTTGCCGGAGCGGAGCGCGTGCAATCCCGCCTCGAGCCGGGCGTCATAAATGAGGACTGACTTTTCAGGCGATTTGACCGGGCGGATCGCGGCTTCGTGCGGCTTCGGATGGCCGCGGGCCTGCGAACGAGTCAGCCGGCGAGCGAGGCCGCGCTCGATGCGGCGCAGATACTCGGCGCGATAATTGCGCGGCTTCCGGCTCATGGCGTTTCTAACCGCGGGTATGGCTGTGGCCGATCGCGCAGGCGCCAACGCCATGCCGGGTCGAGCACATACGCATAACGGTGCTTGCCGCTCACCACGGCCCGGCGGGCCGGGATGCCGGTGCGGCGAAGGTGACCGACGGCGTTGCTGCCGAGCCGGTCATAGACCGTGCGGGGATGCAATGCCCGCCCGTCGCCGAGATCGACGTAGCTCGGCGGCGCACCTTGCCCGAGATAGAGCCAGCCGGTCGCCTGATAGATCGTGCCGACATGGCCCGCCGCCGGATCGGCATACGAAAGCAACAGCTTCCAGCATCCATCGCGGCGAAGGAGCCGCAGCACCACCCCGATCACCCTGCTTTCGGCGTTCTTCGGGATCTCGTCTCGGAGCCACAAGCGGGCCAGTGTCGCGACCTGCTGCGGGGTCGCCCCGACAAGCGCCCGGTAGCCCTGGCGTGCACCAGCGGTGAAAACTATCGCCCCGACGAGATCGGCGCCGGCAAAGACGCCGAAACAGCGCCACGCCGCAGAGGGCATGCTGTGCAGGTAGTGGCGCTCGACGATCAGCGGTCGGACGACGGCCGGCGGCGCCGGCCGGACGATCAGCGCTTTGGGTGTGGGGAGCGTCGGGGTCGGACTCGCACCGCCATCTGCGCGGGGGAACCGCGCCATCCTGCTTTGAACGACCGACGCAACGGGATCCGGAGCGGCGCTCATGACGGCTCGTCCCGGTAGCCAAGAGCAATCGCGACATCGAGGATGTTCCGCGCCGACCAGCCGAGCTGTTCCCCGAGCTCCTTGGCCTTCTCCGCACCGAGCACGACACGGCAGGCCTCAGCGCCGGCAGCAATGGTTTCGAAGCCAGCGAGGTCGCTCTGCTCTTCGAGCGCCGCGGATAGCCGTTCCAGGTAGCGGGCGAGATTGCGCTGGGCGATCCGTTCGGCCGGGGTGACGAGGCGCTCCAGGGCGTTGGCCAAGGGCGCCAGCGCGGCGGTAATTCCGGTGCGACCGGCCGGCTTACCTGCTGCGGGGTAGCTCCGCCCGTCGCGTCCCTTACGAACTTCAGCCGGGGCAATCTCGGCCTGACGTTCCAACTCTTCCCGCACCTTGGCCACGGTCGGCTGCACCAGCCCGGCGCGCCGACCAATCTCGCGATCCGACCAATCGGGATGGGCGCGCAAAAGGCGGGCCGCAAAAGCCCGACGATCTGAAAGCGTCAGGGGCTTGCCGTGCGCGGCATTGAGTGAGAACGCGAACGCGGCAAGGTCGCCATCCGCCGGCGCTTCCAGCACTTCGATCGGCACGTGCTCAAGCCCGAGGTTCTGGGCGGCGGCGAAGCGGTGGAAGCCGTCCACGAGCACATACCGCTCACCCCGTCGCACCACCTGCAAGAGTGGCCACGCCTCCGCTACGCCTTCCAGCTCTCGCACATGTTCGGGGTCGAGACCGCCAACGCGGGGCTGTAAACCGAGGTCAATTACGATCAAGCTCAGTGCGAGCGTCGTCGGCGAATTGGGTGGCATGTCCATCGAACACCTCACGAGGTCGGTGGACACTCACAATAGGCAGCGCCGAGCGTCTGTCAGCAACGTTCGTCGGTCGATCGGCCAAAACAATAAGTAAGAACCCAGGTGGGTAGGGCACCGGGGTTTCTGCGACCTCAGCGGGGCTTGCGTCCCCTTCCGGGCTTTGCAGCACCGATCGCTCTGCGCATCGCGGTGGCAAGCTCAGGGAACGTGACGCTTGGGTCCACCGCTCGCATCAGCTCATTGCAGAATCGTGCCGCTCTGCTGATCGGTTCCCCATGAAGCTGGTCGAGGGTAAAGGGGGCGCCCACGTACTCCTTCCACATGCTCTGAAGGTTAACCACCCAAAGAAAAAGCGCTTCGTTGTGGGGACGCCCACCTTGATCCCCAGGGCGGGTGTTTTGCGCGACGAACCCGGCCATATTGGCGAGCACCGATACGGCCTGCTTGATCTGCCAGAAATTCAAATATGTGACTGTCGGACCGACGCCAATTTCCGGGCGCTGCCGATAGATCACGTGTCCGAATCGGCTTTCGCTGATCGTATCCCAATTTCCTATTATCTCTCGATCCACGATCTCTTCCGCCGAGTGCAACCACTCGATAGCGGGTTCGGAAAGCCCGGAGAGGTTTTCTGCGAGTTCTTCCGCTTGGCGCTTGATCGCAAGCACTTCTTTCTTGACCACCGGAAAGCCCACCTGACCATCCGGTTCGGCCTGCAGCCGCTTCACGATCTGATAGATGCATGCTGCACTACAGGCCCGTTCCCTCGCGACCTCGACTTTGTCCCCTGGAATACCGAATTCTCCGGCCAATTCTGCAAATAATTGGGGGTCGATAAGGGATAACATTTCGCCGTGGATTTTCTGATACTCGTTGAAAATTGCACCGACCTCTGGGATATTCTTGGCCATGAATGTGCTCCCCCGGTCCACGAATTCCCCGAGTCGATCGTCCAAGACGGCAGAGGATACCAGACGGGCCCAGAACGTGCGCGGTCCCAACGGTCGGCTTCCATCGACCACGACACCAATCGAATCCATTTCTTGCACGCCGAACGGCCAACCTCTGAGGGCAGGCAAGGTGCCAGCGCACCCCGAACCTGTGAACGGTTGGTGGTCTGCGCGAGCGGAATACTGGAAAGATCAACCAGCGGACAGGCTGCGAAGCCGGTCACTCGGTCAAACCGCCTGCCAGCCGCTCATCCTGAGCGGCCACGGGATGGGCCTGCGGATCAACCACGGAGCCCTCGAGGTCCGGAACGGATTTATCCATTACCCGCAAGCCCGAGAAGAGTGGCGCTTCTTCCGGGGCGATCCGGAGCTTCCGGCCCGCATTATCCTGCTCGACGGGAGCGGCGCCGTCACGCTGGACGTGCTCACGTGGCTCGCGGAACAGAGCGTCCCCCTGCTCCAGCTCGACTGGCGCGGCAAAGTGGTCGTCGCGATCGGAACGAATAGCCTCGGAACTGAGCCTATCCTTCTTCAGCACCAGGTTACGGCCGCGAAGGACCGGCAGCGTGCTCTATCCGTCGCCGTTTGGTTGATCCGGGAAAAGCTCCGATCGAGCCGGTTCACGCTGCTGCGGTCGGCGCCCGCCTCGCCAATTCGGGATGCCGCGGTGAGACGCCTCGAGGACGACATTGCTCGTCTCGGTCAGCCTTGGGCGGGATCGAAGGCGGCGTTACTGGGCGTCGAGGGCAGATGCGCCGAGGCTTACTTTACCGCTTGGCGCAATATCCCCTTGGTGTGGAAAGGCACCAGCCGGCGGCCAATCCCTGACGCATGGCGGATCGTCGGCACCAGGGCAGCGAGGAAGCGGCGGAATCGCTATTCGCGGCACCCCGTCCAGGCGATGCTGAATTACGGCTACGCGGTGCTTGAAAGCCGCCTTCGCATCGAAACCGCCTGCATCGGCCTGGACCCAGGTATCGGCTTCCTCCACGAGATGCACTCCGACCGGCCGGCGCTGATCCTCGACCTGATGGAACCGCTCCGGCCGGCAATCGATGCAATCGTGCTCAGCTTCGCTGCGGCGCAGACCTTTGCGCCGGCAGACTTCACCATCGGCAAGAACGGCACCTGCCGGCTACATCCCGCCCTGGCCCGTCGGCTCGTCGCAGAGATCGGGCCACTCGATGGGCTGAAGCCCACTCTGGCCGGCCTCCTCGACCGTATCGGGCACAAGCCGCCACCGGCCATCCCGCACCGAAGCAAGGCGTGGCTGGCGCAGAAGGGGTTGATCGCAGCGCGCCAGATATGAATTTCGCAGCACAACATCATCGCCCCCCAACACAGCAGAAGCGCAGAAGCGGCTTTATGGAAAGTCGACTTAGAAGGCGAGGAAGGTCGCTGATGGAACGTTGAGGGCGCTCCGACGGGACTAGGGCCTGTCGTCAAATCAGCCAAATCACTGAGGCGACGAGGTGGACGGCGGCGAGAAAGTTGCGCGCGGTCTTGTCGTAGCGCGTGGCGATCGCCCGGAACTGCTTGATCTTGCTGAAGAAGTTCTCGATCAAGTGCCGCTCCTTGTACAGGTGCCGGTCGAAATCTCGTGCGCCACTCCGGTGGCTCCTGGGCGGGATCACGGCGAGCTTGCCGGCGGCAGCGAGCGGCTCGAGAACGCGTTCGTCGGCATCGAAGGCTTTGTCGGCGATCAGCATGCCGGCCTGCATCCCGGGCAGGAAGTGGTCGGCCCCGGCGAGATCGTGCGCCTCGCCTCCGGTCAGCAGGAACCGGAGCGGGTTGCCGAGGGCGTCGCCCAAGGCATGGATTTTGGTGCTCAGTCCGCCGCGCGAGCGCCCGATCGCTTGGTCAGGGCCCTCTTTTTTTAGCGCCAGCACTGTGCTGATGCGCGCGTACAATGGTGCTGTCGATCATCGCGTATTCGTTGTCGGCATCGGCTGCGAGATACTGGAACATCCGCTCCCAGATACCCGATTTCGCCCAGCGGCTGAACCGCCGATGGACATTCTTCCAATCGCCGAAGCGCTCCGGCAGATCACGCCATGGGATACCGGTCCGGTAACGGTAGAGCACCGCTTCGACAAACAGACGGTTGTTCACCGCGGTGACGCCAACCGAACCTTCCCGTCCCGGCAGCAACTCCTTGATCCGCTCCCACTGGTCATCGCGCAACCCATAGCGCTGCATCGGTCAGCTCCCAAAGCCGACCGTCCATGAATCGAAAAAGCCGCCGCGCCGGAATCCACCCCCCACTACCCCGTGTACAATCATCGGCAGGTGTTGCAATGCGGACTCACCCCGCCGACGCTACCCTATTTGACGACACGCCCTAGCCCAAGCGGCTAATCGTTGAGCGACTTTTCGAACGGTTGTCCAACGGCCGAGTGCAGCAACTCGCCGTGGGTCTGAACGTAGGCCAGCGGGACCTTGGGATTGTTGATGTCCTTGCCGCCGTCGGCATGCCATTTCCGCTCCCAGCGCTCGAACCAGTAGCTCATCTTTGCCGGCGTGAGACGGTAGATTTCTCTGAGCTCGATACCTTCGTAGGTCGCGAAAATCCAGCTCACGAGCCGGTATTTGACGATGATAACCGGGTTAAGGTGATGGTGCGTCGTGAATTGCGACGTGCGGCTAAGATTAACAGTCTTGAGCTCGTATTCGTTGCCGTGCTGGTCGCGGGCGTCGTTGCCTTCGCGGCTCGGCAGCACTGTCAGACCGAGGATGAGGCAAACCTGGAGGATCTTGCCGCCGTTGTCCTGGAAGATGTCGGGGATGCCATGTTTTGCAGCTAGTTCCTGATAGCGCCGGATAGATGGGAACAGATGCTTTAGCAACTCGGCGTCGGGATGAGGCTTCATACGGGCCCATCTCCGACAAGATCAATCACAGCAACGCCGAGGCCCTTAGCTAATCGTTCTATGTTGTCTATGGATATGTTGCGTTCGCAACGCTCGACGGAACCAACATAGGTCCGGTGAAGCCCGGCGCGATCGGCGAGTTCTTCTTGGGAAATACCTTGCTCTGCCCGCAACCGCCTGAGGTTTCGGGCCAAAACTTCCCGCGTCTCGGCGCACGGTTTTCGAATCGGCACGCCTAGAGGCTTGCCGAATGATGACTTTAGGTCTACAGACTATGCGTAGCGTTCTGTGCTCGACTTGCGATGGGGGTACAATAGTCACATGCAGCACCGATTCGCCCATGCCAAGGACGCGCCCGTTTATGTGACCGGCTGGGGCGCGGCGTATTGCGGCGACGCCCAGCACCTGCTTGCCCAGCTCCCGGACGCGAGCGTGAACCTGGTCATCACCTCGCCGCCGTTCGCGCTGCAACGGCAGAAGAAATACGGCAACCGGGATCAGGCGGAGTACGTCGATTGGCTTGAGGCGTTCGCGCGCGGCGTTCACCGCGTGCTCAGGAACGACGGCAGCTTCGTGCTCGATCTCGGAGGAGCCTATGAAAAGGGCGCACCCGCACGGAGCCTCTACAACTTCCGTGTGCTGATCCGCTTCTGCGATGATGTTGGGTTCTGCCTAGCGGAGGATTTCTATTGGCACAACCCCGCGAAGCTGCCGAGCCCGATCGAGTGGGTGAACAAGCGCAAGCTGCGGGTCAAGGATTCGGTCAACACCGTCTGGTGGTTCAGCAAGACCAAGTGGCCGAAGGCGGATATCACGAAGGTCCTCACGCCCTACGGCGAGCGGATGAAAAAGCTGCTGGCGGACCCCGCGGGGTTCTACACTCCGAAGCTGCGGCCCTCCGGTCACGACATCGGCACGGCGTTCGCCAAGGATAACGGCGGCGCGATCCCCTCAAACCTCCTGCACATCCCGAACACCGAGTCGAATGGGCAATATCTAGACGGCTGCAAGACGGTCGCGGCCGAGTATCATCCGGCGCGCTTTCCGGCCAAGCTCCCTCAGTTCTTCATCCGCATGCTCACCGAGCCCGGCGACCTCGTGCTGGATATCTTCGCGGGCTCGAACACCACGGGGCAGGTAGCGGAGGCGGAGGGCCGCTACTGGCTCGCCTTCGAGTTGTCGCGCGAGTATCTGGCGGCGTCGGCGTTTCGCTTCCTGAGCGACCTGAGCACGCACGACGAGATGATCGATTTGCACCACCGCATCCTGGCCGGCCAGACCGTGAACCTGGACGACTACTTGCGGCAGCGGGATCTTCTGTCGGTTGCGGCTTGCAGCTAATGGGGAGAGCGCCGCGGCGGTGATGAACTGCGAAATCGAATTCCTGCCGGTTGGCGAAGGCTCGAAAGCTGGTGACGCGATCGTCGTGCGCTATGGAACGACGAACAGCTATCAGCTCATGCTGATAGACGGCGGGTTCGACGCAACTGGTGGAGAGATTGTTTCGCATCTAAGAAGTCAGTTCGGCCATCAAGTCTCGCTCGGGCACGTTGTGCTGACGCACTCTGACGTGGACCATGCGTCCGGACTGCGCGAGGTACTCCGACAAATCCCGGTCTCGAACCTATGGCTGCACATCCCGTGGATGCTGGCCTGGGAAGTTCGGGGATTGTTCAAAAACAAGTCCTTCACTGAGCGCGGTCTAATGGACGTGATCCGGAGGAACTACGACATCATCAGCGAGATTGTCGATCTCGCCGTGCAACAGAAGTGCAACCTCAGCTATCCTTTCACTGGGTCCGATATCGGTCCGTTCCATGTGCTATCGCCGACGCGGTACGTCTACACATGTCTGTTGCCGCAATTTGATCGCACTCCCGATCCCGACCAAACGGCGATAGAGGCCTTATCGATGTGGATAGGGAAACAACCATCGACAGCGGCGCGGCTGTTCGAGAGGATGCTAGCAAAAGCGCAGACTCGGGTTAGGGAGTCGTGGGGTAATGAGCGGCTGAGGGACGGAGGGGTCACGAGCGCGAGCAACGAAACGAGCGTCGTTCTCTATGCCGATGTCGGCGATAATCGGCGGATACTGCTGGCGGGTGATGCGGGCGTGAATGCTTTGAGCTGGGCGGTCGAGTATGCCCAGCAAAGCGGCCGGGTGTTGCAGCAGTTCAGTTTCGTCCAAATTCCTCACCACGGAAGCCGGCGTAACGTAGGACCAACCGTTCTTAACCGCATACTTGGTCCAATTCAGCAGGAGAACGCGCCTCTGCGTTTCTCAGCCTATGTGTCAGCCCCACCAGATGACGACACGCATCCGCGCAAGATGGTGCTGAACGCTTTCCTTCGCCGTGGTGGTCGGCTCGGCATAACGCGAGGGAGCAAAATCGTGTGGTATGGCGGCTTTCCGAGCCGTCCCGGCTACGGCCCGCTTCCGACCGTCGGTTTCACCCCCGATGTCGAGGAGTATGACTAGTCGCCGGCGCTACCGTATCGATTGCCTCGAACAGTGCCAGCGCGTATGCCTCGCCGTGATGACGGACCATGGTGGGTGTGCAACCGAAGATCCATACACCTGCGATCACGGCAACCGCCATTACCAAGGAAAGTTCCAGCGGAGACGGCGAAAATCCCCCGCGCATGGCGACGCTGAGAGCAAGGATTAAAATGGCGACGGCGCAGGCAGCGAGGCCAAATGGCTTAAGACCGTACGCATTCCGCGCCGCTCCGTAGTTGACGTTTTCCCTATGCACAGACCTGACCCCGGCTGCCTTCGCCCGTCGGCGAATCTCGTCCATAGCCGCGGTGATAAGTGTATCCGCTCTCGCCGGGTCGTTGCGCTCCGCTTCCTCGTCAGGGATCGGAAAACTGGAGCCAAGACAGCGCAGCCGCTCACGGTAGACAGTCTTGGTCTGCGCATTCACGCGGGGATCTCGATATCTCATCATCGCTGTGGTTGGCATTCCGCCCCACGCCGCATAGAGAGCGTCCTGCCGCGCTCGCCCGGCCGAGCGCGCAATGCGTGTCGCTACGAACGGGAGCGCGGCCACGATGATGAATGCAATTGAACCTGCCGCGATCTTCATCTGTCCAAGGCCCGGCACCATAGCAATCGCCACCAACAGAACCGGAAGAATGGCGAAGATGACCGGCGCATACCGCGCCTGCAGATCATAGGCGTCCATGGGCCTCCGCGAGCCGTGAAGGCATGCTGCTGTGGACGTTGTAGCTGCGGGCAATGTCGCGGACCAGCTCACCGCTCTGGCGTTGCGGCCGCGCTTGCTGCTGCTCGTGCCGGATGAGCTTCGGCTTGCGGGCCAATTTCACGGTGCCTTGGTGCGAGTGCGGACTTCAATCGTGAGCGCGCGGATCAGCGTGCGCTTGAACTCGGCGAGGCTGTCCGTCACGGTGAGCATCATGCGGTCATGTGGGGTCGTAGTGTCGGGCCATGCGTCGTCCAGAGACTGGAATCCAGCCTTCCTGTGGGTAATCGCGGTGGGGGTGTTGAGAAGGCCGCAGATGGAGCGGGCGAGGCGTCGATCCGAGCGGTGGTCAGCATGTCCTGCGACGGTAATCACCTGACAGTAACCCGCGCCCGCGCCGCGCCCGACAATCCTGCCGAACGCGATCCCGTTGCGCACCAGTAATGCTGCTAAATGTCTCAAATGCTTCGGGTATCGATGCACCCGTATGGGAAGCTCTCGAAAAAGAGGAATCATCAAGCGGCAGGCGGCTCTCCCTCTTTGAACTTGATCGCGACTTTGACTTTGAAGTGGTTTGTGCATTTCCGGTACTTTCTTCGCCCTTTTGGAGAGCCTTCGTAGCCGCAGCATATTTGTGAGGTCTCGCGTTCAGTGGCGCGGCTACGAACCATCTCTCTAATAGCCTCGCCTATTGAAACGCCACCATTGTAGCACAACGAATTGCTGCAATCGACGTATTCACCCAAAAGCGACTTGCCGTAGATGCTTTTCGAGTCACCAGGAAAGAATTGGCGTACGCCTTCGCCACGCTCTTCGACTTCAACCCTGATGTCATCGATCTCTGGAAATGCTTCATCAAAGGAAATCTTCTTCCTAAAGACGTAATCCGTCTTGCGAAATACATCTGATGCCTTCATCCTCTCATCACGCACCTTCATGACACCGCTCCAATACTAACACTCTCGATCGAATCGCTTCATTCGACGCACGGCCGAAATTCTAGGATACGAGTCTCCATTTTAGCAAGCATTGCGGAACGGCCGAGCTAGGCGATCTTTAGGCGCGCAGTGACCCAGATGCCGCAAATGGTCGCCGAGGATGAGAACCCGATGATAACCGTGCGGGAGGCATGCCGCTGGATGGGCGTGGCAGCCTTCACCCACCATGCCGGCGTTAATGACGGCCACCTTGGCCGCATCCTGGCGGGTGCCCGTTGGCCTTGCGGTGCCAGCCTGGCGAAGCTTGCCCGGGCCTTGGGGCACGGCTCACCGCGATCCGGCGAGGCAGAAGCTGCGGGTGCCGATCACGCCAATGCTCAGGCAGCCCCCGAATTGCCAGCCGTACCGATAGCCGGTTGACATATCAGGGCCGAAGCCCGCTACCAATTCCGTTTCCTATTCGTAATGCTGCCAGAGTGTCAGCTCTCCCGGATATCGCTATACCCCGTCACACAGCACGACGGGGTATAGCGATATCCGTGGCAGGAACACCTTTTGACCTCACAGTTTGGGGGGCGTCCGACTCGTGGGGGGCAATGCGGTGCGTCGTCATCTGGGTCCAACGGAGGATCGTGCAGCAGGTTGACAAGCCCTCCGCGATCGACTCGGGGCTCGCTGACCGCCACAATGCTAGGAGCGGGGAGCCCACGGCCGAACTTCAGCCATGCGCCCTCCTCGGGCGCTCGATGGCCCCGCCTCCGATTCCAATAGCAGACATTCCACAAGGACCACTATCTGCCGGGCTGCGTCCACTACGAAACTTGGCCTCACTCCAGAAACCGGATATTTAGCGGGATCGACCTAGCCCCTTGCTGATTCCTTTGTTTGAGTGAGGGTCCGTCCCAAAGGAGAACGGCGAAGCCGGTCGTAGGCAGGGGAAACCCTTCCCATCCAACTCACGCGGCAGACGACGATCCGCCATCCTGGCCCTGGTCGCCTCTCGAGCTGATTTTGATCAACCTGAGCTCGGCGAGCTCAATACGCCGCGAGCGATGGGAATAGTGAGCCTGCCAAAACTCGAAGTTGGTTCGGCCCGCTTCTACGCACTTTCGCTCGATAATCCGCATCGCCGCGATCTTGCTCTCCGTTGAGGTCCTCAGACCGAAAATGATGCCGGTTAGATCCTCGAAACGGTATTTGAGCTTTCGGGCTTCCTTGCTCTCCAGGTTGTCCAGGTTGGAATAAAGGACGATGCGGTGCTCATTTTCA
Source organism: Acetobacteraceae bacterium (assembly GCA_030041255.1). GTDB lineage: Bacteria > Pseudomonadota > Alphaproteobacteria > Acetobacterales > Acetobacteraceae > JAKAWQ01. The sequence continues at coordinate 4,839 of JASHOF010000054.1, read as the reverse complement.
TGTGCCCACTGGGGCGACTTGGTGCGATAGCTCGCCGTAAACCGCCGCCAATACTCCTCGCGCCATTGCGCATCGCCGCTAAGTGTCCTGGTCGCGATCTCGCTACGCTCGCCGTTCGGACCCGCATACCAGAAGTGGCTGAGCTTCGGGATTGGAAGCCGCCCGAGCGACACGAAGAAGTCGATCTCTGGAAATTCTGAGGTGTAGTCGACCGCCTCAAAGGCGTGCGGCACGTAGCTGTAGCCGACGCTGCCATCGCCGTGCCACGACGTCGCCCGATGGAGATCCATACACGCGAGGCCCGCGCTGTTCAGCTTGGCCCTAAATTTCAGGCACATCCCCTGATGACCTTCCCCGTAGTGGCCCCACATCGAGGCGCCGGTTGGGTCGGTCACGAAACAGGCGGCGTGCCAGTCAGGATAAACCAGACGTTCGAGCGCCCTCACATAGTGGCTCGGAAAATCCCGGGCAACGAGGAGCCAGGATCGTCGATCATCGGGGAAAGAGCCGTTCAGCTCGTGGATCAACGAAAGCTGTTGCGTGATGTTGTTGATGACGAAGAACAGTACCTCGGCTTGATCGTCCACAAACGAGTGCAGCTGGACGATTTTCGGCACCATCGCCATCGTCTTGGCGGTGAGCTCCGCCACGCCCTTTCTCGATGCCCTCAGCTTGCCCCCGTGTTCCTCGAGCAGGTCTAGGATGCTTGTCAGCGCCCAATAGTGAATCAAACGGAGATAATAGGTCAGCTCGTCTCGCCGGACGGCTTTGCCGTCCCGGGACAAGGCGTTGAGCAATGCCTCGGCGGCTTCGTGGTTGAAGAACGCGTCACAGGCCTGAGAGTAGATCGCCCGGACCGGCGCCAGTGGGAGATCGTCATCTGTTTGGTAGACAAGGTTTGCCGCAATCTCGGGCGAGAATTCATTGCCGGCTACTGCCGTTAACGACACCGACTGCATCAGGCACAGCAGGTAGTGCCGGAACAGGTTGCGCCAGACGATCCGATCGCCGCGCCAGACGATATCCTTAAGCCCTTCCAGCGGGTCGTTCAGCTCGATGAGTGTCGGGAAATATATTTCCTGGTTTTCCAGCTCATGGAACCCGTCGAGAAGGGCCGAGACCGGGCGGAAACGGTAGAAATAGTCTGACATGCGCCCTCCAACGGCTTAAGCCTACAGCTCCGGGATCGGCGAACCAATCCGACGCGCCCGAACCTCTTCTTCGCCAAGGTAGCTGTCGAGCTACCATCCGATACAAGCGTCGGCTTTAGCCGTTTGCTCGCCACGAAACGGACGGTCCGCTTCCGGCCCGACCAAAGCGGACCGTCGGAAACCCACCTATTTCAGCGATTCACGCTTGGGCAGCTGCTCCCCCGGTGAAATGGCGTGTGACACCAGCAAGGACGCTAGCCGGTCCCGGATGGCGGCGCTAATCTTTCGTCTGCCTGCGAGAACCTTGCTGAGGTTTGCTTGATCGATCCTCAACCGGCGGGCGAGCACCCGTTAGCCGATCTGACGTCTAAACCGGCTCGCGGCAGCGCGCAGGTCGGTATCCGCCGCGGCTTGGTGCCGTTCCCGGTGGACGGGCTTGGCGGTCACCGCGCTGGGCCTCGGTAGAGCGGCCTTGGTTGGCGTGGCCTTGGCCGCGAGGCTGGCTCCCAGCCCCGTTGCGAGGTCGAGGATACCGGAGCCGACGCCGTTAAGCCCAAGGCGTCACAGCGCCCATGGCAGTCAGCCTTCCCTCCGAGGTGGGCGACGAAACTCACAGCCGGCGAGCGCACAGGTCCGCTGATTCCACGATGTCGAGGTTGGTGGCGTGACTACGACTGGACGCGGGACCTAAGCATGGCGTTAATTGGTAGCCTCTTGAATTGCGGCTACGATCGGCGAAGAAAACCTGAGTGAACCCGAAGGTATTCATTTCCTATAGCTGGACGAGCCCTGCGCACCAAACGTGGGTATTGCAGCTTGCCACCGAGTTGCGACAGTCCGGGGTCGATGTGGTGCTCGACAAATGGGATTTGAAAGAGGGCCATGATGCCCATGCCTTCATGGAGCAGATGGTCACCGATCCCACTGTCGAGAGGGTCATCATGATTTGTGATCGGACGTACACGGAAAAGGCGGATGGCCGAAGTGGCGGCGTTGGCGCCGAGGCGCAAATCATCACGCCCGAGCTTTACGGCAAACAGAAGCAGGACAAATTTGTTGCCATCATTACGGAGAGAGATGATCAAGGAAACCCCTACGTGCCGACTTTTTTCAAGTCGCGGGTTTACATCGATATGGGTGACGAAAAGGCCTATTCCGAAGGCTTTGAACAGCTCTTACGATGGATTTTTGGCAAGCCGCTTCATGTTAAGCCGGAGCTTGGCGTAACACCGGACTTCTTAGCGGGAGAGGCTGGTCGACCCAATCTTCCAACGGAGGCGAAATTTCGGCGCGCCCGGGATCTGCTTAGAAACGGCCAATCGCATGCTGTTGCCGCCGCAGCTGAATATTTTAGCACGCTCGCCGAAAGCCTCGAGATATTCAGAATCAAGGGGGCTGATTTCACCCCGGACACCTTTGACGACGCTGTGGTCAAGAGCATCGATGAATTCCTCCCGTATCGCACCCAGTGCGTGGCGCTGTTCACCCTTCTCGCAACCCACGCCCCGGAAGACGAAGCGGTCGAAGCCGTGCACAGGTTTCTTGAAAGACTGATTCCCTATATGGAAAGGCCCCAAGGTGTCACTAGTTGGCACGATTGGAACTTCGACAACTTCCGCTTTATCGTTCATGAACTCTTTCTATATGCCGTCGCCATTTTGATCAAGAATAGCAAGTTCCTTGCGCTGGCGCGGTTCCTAGAAACCGAATACTACGTTCGAACCGGCCCTGGCGCCGGAAAGATGCAGGCGTTTAGTGTTTTCATCGGAGAGCTTAGTTCGCTTACACGTAGGGGGCAGAGGCTTCGTCTGAACAGAAGTTCGGTCCATGCTGACATGCTGGAGGAGAGATGTAGAGATCGTTCTGTCGAATTCCGTGAGTTGATGCAGGCGGATTTCGTAATCTTTCTTCGTGCGGCCCTCACGGGCGAACGGTGGTATCCGGTTACGAGCGCTTTGATGGGTTTTACCGCTGGGCCCTTTGAGATTTTCGCGAGGGCAAAGTCAAAGCGTTACTTCGGCCGTATTGCGCCAATATTTGGTACCCCCGACATTGGGGAATTTCGAAACGCAATCAGGAGCCTAGCGGCCGATCCACAACGACTTCCCCGGGCAGGCTATTTTGCACTGCCAGTCGCGGAGGCGGCCGGCATCGATCAAGTGGGCAGGGTAGCCTAGGAAAGAATTTGACGGCCAAAACCTTACGGACTGCTTGTGCCGCCGCTGCTCATGCAACCCATTGCACCATCGATGCCTTGTGACCTCGGGGGATGTCCCGGCGAATGTTGAAATAGGGAGGCGGCGTTGCCCGCCTTGAGCCGCTAGGCTCGGGGTGTCGAATCCACGAAGGAGAGCAACGCCGTGAAGAAAGATATCGTACCAGCCGGGATTGTCGCGCCGGGGATTGACGCGGCTTGGCAGGAGGTCGGGGCCAGCTTTGAGCGGTTTTGCCTGACTGCGGGGATCGCCACCCTGGCCGAGAGATTGGAGCGCGACGCGGCCGAGCTCTGCGGTGCGCGCCACGGCCGGAGTGGTGGCCGGCGTGGTCATCGATGGGGGCGGACCACGGGGAAGCTTGGGTTCCATGGCGGCAAGGTAGCGATCGAACGGCCGCGGGTGCGGGCCCGCGGCGGCGTGGAAATAGCGCTGCCGAGCTGGGAGGCGGCGCAGGCCGAGGACTGGCTGGGGCGTTGGGCATTGAACCTGATGCTGCTCAATGTCTCGACGCGGCGGTTCGAACGGGCGGTCCGGCTTTCCGAAGGGGACATTCCGGCCCCGCCGGGCGCGGGCGTCTCGAAGTCGGCGGCCTCGCGCCGGTTCATCGCGCTGTCGGCCAAACAACTGCGCGCATGGATGGCGGCGGACCTGTCGCGGCTCGATCTCCTGGCGATCCAGATCGACGGGATGCGCATCAGCGAGGAGCTGACGTTGCTGGCTGCCGTCGGCATTGATGGGGAAGGTGGCAAGCATCCACTCGGCCTGCGCGAAGGCGCAACCGAGAATGCTGCCATCGTGCAGGCGCTGCTTGATGACCTCATCGAGCGCGGGCTCGATCCCGCGATCCACCGGCTGTTTATCATCGACGGATCCAAGGCGCTGGCCAAGGCAATCCGCAAGACCTTTGGCAAGCACGTGCCCATTCAGCGGTGCCAGATTCATAAGGCACGCAACATCCTCGCCCGGCTGCCCAAGCACCTGCACGCCTCGGTGCGGGCGGCGCTGCGCCAAGCATGGGAACTGGACGACGCCGAGAAGGCCGAGCGGTTGCTGCGCAACCTGGCCCGCAGGTTGGAGCGGGCCGCCCCCAGTGTCTCGGCCAGCATTCTGGAAGGCCTCGATGAGATGCTCACGGTGATCCGGCTCGGCTTGCCTCTGCCACTACGCCGTTCGTTGGCCTGCACCAACATCATCGAGAACATGATGGGCACAGTTCGGCGGGTCTGCCGCAACGTCAAACGGTGGCGCGACGCGGCGATGGCTTTACGCTGGACCGCAGCGGCGATGCAAGAGGCAGCCAAGGGCTTCCGGCGGCTGAAGGCCCGCAGGCAACTGCACCTGCTTCGCGCCGCGCTGGCTGCGCATCAGGCGCGCTTCACCGAGCACAACCTTGAACCCAACACTCTCGCCGCATAATGTCGCAACCCGGCGACGCCCGCCTCGCCTTTTTCAACAGCAAACGGGACATCCCC
>JASHOF010000053.1 GCA_030041255.1 Acetobacteraceae bacterium | reverse complement strand
TAGGCAGCGTCGATCTTCGGGAAGCGGGTGAGCAGGTCCTCCCACAGCCGCGCCGTCTTGGCCACGTCCCAATCCGCGGGCGAGGTGTCGAGCACCTTGATCTTTGGATAGTTCTTCACAATGGATTCGAACCCCTTGGCGCGGCCCTGGGCACCGGTATGCCCGAGTGCACCCTGAGTCATGATGATGTTGCCCTCGCCGCCGATTGCGTTCACCAGCGCCTGGGTGACGGCGGCGCCCATGAAGATGTTGTCAGGTGCGATGAAGCTGTGGACGTTGATCTTGTCCAGCGGCGCGATCAGCGTATCCATGTCGATGACGGGAGTGCCGGCGTCGATCATCTTCTGCACCGGCTGGGTGAGCGTGCCCTCGCCGAAAGCCTGGATGGCGACGAAGTCCCACTTCTGCGAGGCCATGTCGTCGATCGCGGCGCGCTGCTTCACGGCGTCCAGTTCGCCGTCGAACCAGGTGACGGAGACGTTGAACAGCTTGCCCCAGTATTCCGCCGCCTGCTTGCCCTGGGCGCACCACGTCGCCTGCAGGCCGGCGTTCGAATAAGCTGCCTTGAGCGGCTTCGACGAGCGGCCGACTGCGGCCATGGCCTGGGCGAGCGCCGGCTCGATGCCGAACCCGGCGAGCATGGCCCCGGCCGCCCCTGCGGCACCCATTCCGGCAAGGAAACCGCGCCGGCGCGGGTTGATCTGGCCCTCTGATCTGGACATTTGCTGGTTTACCTCCCATGGCCCTGATTGGCCCGCGTTTTTCATAGCCTCAGTCGGACGGGTGAGGGAAGAGCGAGGTGCGGGGAAAGAGCCGGGCGGAGGGTCCTCGGGCGTCATAACCTCCCAAACCGGTGAGCGATGCAGGAGGGCCGGCCGTGCGGCATTCCCCGGCTGGCAATGAACCGCGGCCCTGTCCTATCCTGCGGACCGGAGCGGCGCGGGGATGGCCCGCGTGAGAGGAAACGGGAAGAGAAGATGCAACTCAACCGCGACGACCTGCTACGCGCCTGGCGCGAGATGCGCACGATCCGTGCGTTCGAGGAGCGCGTGCATACCGAGTTTGCCGCCGGCGGCATCCCCGGCTTCGTGCATCTCTATGCCGGCGAGGAAGCCTCCGCGGTCGGCGTCTGCATGCATCTCAGCGACCGCGACGTCATCGCCTCGACGCATCGCGGCCACGGCCACTGCATTGCCAAGGGTTGCGACGTGAAGGCGATGATGCAGGAGATTTTCGGCCGCGCGGGCGGCCTTTGCGCCGGCAAGGGCGGCTCGATGCACATCGCCGATATTTCGCGCGGCATGCTCGGCGCCAACGGCATCGTCGGTGGCGCGCCACCGCTCGTTTGCGGCGCCGCACTGACCGCCAAGGTGCGCGGAACGGGGGGCGTTGCGATCGCGTTTTGCGGGGACGGCGGCGCCAACCAGGGCACCACGGCGGAGGGCATGAACCTCGCCTCGGTGTGGAAGCTTCCGGCGCTGTTCGTGATCGAGGACAACGGGTACGCCGAATCCACCGCCTCGGCCTGGTCGCTCGCCGGGGATCCGGTGAAACGTGCCGAAGGATACGGAATGCCCGGCACGCGCGTGGACGGGCGCGATTTCTTCGCGGTGCACGAGGCGGCCGGCGAGGCGATCGAGCGGGCGCGGAAAGGGGAGGGGCCCTCGCTTCTGCATGTGAAGCTGGAGCGCTTCTTCGGTCACTTCGAGGGCGATGCGATGACCTATCGGGCGGCGGACGAGGTCGCCAGGCTGCGGGCCGAACGCGATTGCCTGGCTTCCTTCCGCCGCCGCGTCACCGAGGCCGGCCTGCTCGACGGTGCTGCGCTCGATGCGATCGACCGCGAAGCGGCCGCGTTGATCGAAGAAGCGGTCAGCGAAGCGAAGGCGGCCGCCTTCCCCAGGCCCGCCGAACTGCTCACCGACGTCTACGTTTCCTACTGAAAGGCAGAGCCCGATGCCGAAGAAATCCTTCCGCCAGGCCGTCAACGAAGCGCTCCGCCAGGAGATGGAGCGGGATCCCTCGGTCGTCGTCATGGGCGAGGATATTGCCGGTGGCATGGGCGCGCCCGGCGAGGATGATGCCTGGGGCGGCCCGCTCGGTGTCACCAAGGGTCTCCTGGCCCGCTTCGGGCGCGGGCGCGTGCTCGATACGCCGATTTCCGAATCCGCCTTCATCGGTGCCGCCGCCGGGGCCGCCGCGACCGGGCTGCGCCCGGTGGCTGACCTCATGTTCGTCGATTTCATGGGCGTCTGTTTCGATCAGATTTTCAACCAGGCGGCCAAGTTCCGCTACATGTTCGGCGGCAAGGCGAAGACGCCGATGGTGATCCGCACCATGTACGGGGCAGGGTTCCGGGCGGCGAGCCAGCACAGCCAGTGCCTCTATCCGGTGTTCACCCACATACCGGGGCTCAAGGTTGCGATCCCGTCCTCCCCGTACGAGGCCAAGGGGCTGATGATCCAGGCGATCCGCGACGACGATCCGGTGATCTTCTTCGAGCACAAGGCGATGTACGACGATGAGGACGAAGTGCCGGACGAGGCCTACACGATCCCCTTCGGCGAGGCGAATTTTCTGCGCGAAGGGGAGGATGTGACGATCGTCGCGATCGGGCGGATGGTGAAATTCGCGCGCGAAGCCGCCGATCAACTGGCGCGGGAGAAGATCGACTGCACGGTGCTCGATCCGCGCACCACCTCGCCCCTCGATATCGGCTCGATTCTGGAGAGCGTGCGCGAAACCGGCCGTCTCGTCGTCGTGGACGAGGCCAATCCCCGCTGCAACATGGCGACGGATATTTCGGCGCAGGTGGCCGAGCAGGCTTTCGATGCCCTCAAGGCGCCCATCCGCATGGTTTCGCCGCCACACGTTCCGGTGCCGTTCTCGCCGGCGCTCGAGGACGAGTTCATTCCGTCTGCCGAAAAAATCGGCGCGGCCGTGCGCTCCGTCATGGCCGCCCCCGCCCGCCGCGCCGCCTGATGCCCGACATCGCCCCACTGACCATGCCGAAGCTCGGGCTTTCGATGACCGAGGGGCAAGTCGCGGCGTGGCACAAAGCCGACGGGGACAAGATCGCGGCCGGCGAGGAGATCGCCGATATCGAAACCCCGAAGATCACCACCGCCCTCGAAAGTCCGGCCGCCGGCACGCTCAGGCGAAGGCTGGTCGGGCCCGGCGAGACCGTTCCGGTCGGCGCGCTGATCGGCGTGCTTGCGGATCCGCTGACGCCGGATGCGGAGGTCGAGGCCTTCGTCGAGGAGTGGCGGGCGCGATTTGCCGCCGAGAAGGCGGCCGAGCCGGAAGCAGCCCCTCCGCAGCCAGAACGGGTTGCCACGCCATTGGGGCCGATCCAGGTGCTGGAAGCGGGGCCGGCCGCGGCGCCGCCGGTCGTGCTGATCCACGGCTTCGGCAGCGATTACCAGTCGTTCCTTCTCTTGCAGCCGCTGCTGGCGGGCCGATTGCGGACACTCGCGGTCGATTTGCCGGGCCACGGAGGCTCGACCAAGGAACTGCCAGGGGCGGATCCGGCGTCGCTCGCCAGGGCGGTCGCCGCGGCGATGAGTGCGCGCGGAATCCAGGCCGCGCACCTGGTTGGCCATTCGCTCGGCGCCGCCGTCGCGCTGGCGCTCGCCGAACAGGAACCGGCGCGCGCCCTCGCCCTCACCCTCGTCTCGCCTGCCGGTCTCGGGCCGGAGATCAATGGCGCGTTCATCGCGGGTTTTCTGGCCGCGCGCAGGCCGCGTGCGCTCGCCGGCGTGCTCGCCATGCTGTTTGCCGACGAGCAGGCGCCGGTCGGCCACGAGATGGTCGAGGCGGTGCTGCGCGCGAAGCGGCTCGACGGCGCGGAGGCGGCGCTTTCCGCGATCGCCGCTGCGAATTTTCCCGAGGGCCGGCAGGCGCATTCCTTGCGCCGTGTGCTGGCCGATCCGGCCCGGCCGGCCAACGTCGTCTGGGGCCGCCATGACCGTATCATCCCCGCAAGCCAAGCCGCCGGCCTGCCGCCGCACGTGAAGGTCACGATCTACGAAGACGCCGGCCACGTGGCGCACATGGAGAAGCCCGACCATCTGGCCCGGCTGATCTGAGCGCGAATTCTGCGCTGCTCGAACCTCAGGCGCGGCCGGCCGCCCGGCCGCGCGAGGCCGGCGGGCCGAGCCGGCGCTCGAGCACCTTCACGCCCCGGCTCGCCGGGATGCTGATGATCACATAGATGACGAAGATGAAGCTGTAGATCTGGAGATATTTGAACGTGTCTGCGGCGATGAGCTGGCCGGTGAACAACAGCTCCGGGATCGAGATGGTCGAGACCAGTGCCGTATCTTTGAAGAGGGAAATGAAATAGTTGCCGATCGGCGGGATCACGATGCGCACCGCCTGCGGCAGGACCACCAGGCGCATGGTGAGCCCTGGATGCATCCCGAGAGCGTCGGCGGCCTCCCACTGGCCGCGATCCACGGCTTCGATTCCGGCCCGGAAGACCTCGCTCAGATAGGCGCCGTAATTGATGGCAAGCCCCAGGATCCCGGCCACGAAGTTGGTGAGGCGAAGCCCGAAGAACGGGAAGACGTAGAAGATATAAAAAAGCTGAAGCAGCAACGGGCTTCCGCGGATGAGCTCGACGAACACCGCCGCCGCTCCCGCCACCGCGCGGTGGCGGGAGCGGCGGGCAAGTGCCAGGAAAAGACCGAGCACCAGCGCGAGCGCCATGCTCGCGAAGGTCAGGAGAACGGTGATCCTGGTGCCCTTCCAGAGATCCGGCGCCCAGGCGATCAGGTCGGAAACAACGCCCATCCGAATGCCGGCCGATCAGCCGACGGCGCTCGGGCGGGATCTCGCGGGACTAAGGCTTGAGGAAGAAGTCGGTCGGGATCAGGCCCCATTGTGCGAACAGGCGCGCCGCGGTGCCATCCTCCAGCATCGCCGTGTAGGTCGTGTTGAACGCCTTGATGAAGTCCGCATTACCCTTGGCGAGCGCGAGCGCGCAGTCGGAAGTGTCCTTGGCTTGCGGCCTGTAGTCGGCGACCAGTTCGAAGGCGAGCGAGGGGTTCTGCTTGAGCGCGTAGGCCGACAGGGAGGCATCGACGACACCGGCATCCAGCCGGCCCGCAGAGAGGTCGGCGAACACATCCTGGATGACCGGATATTGCTTGATGTCGATGGCCTTGCCCGCCGGACAGGCTTTGTTCGCCGATTTCAGGAGCTCGACATAAGTGGTGCCCTCGTACGTGCCTGCGCTGTGGCCGCAGAGATCGGCGAGAGAGTGGAGATGCTTCGGATTTCCCTTGGGAACGTCGAGGGCCTCGGGATTGTAAAAGACGACGCGCGTGAAATCGACCACCTTGGCGCGCGCCGGGCGGATGTACATCGCATCCCCCATCAGGTCGATACGATCGCTCTGCAGCGACGGGATCAGGCTCGCGAACGGCATGGCGATCACCGTCATCTTCGCCTTGATGCCCTCGCGTCGCAGGAACTCGCGAAGAATATCCGGTATCACGCCAAGGGCGGCCTGCGTCTTGGAATCGACATAGGAGAGGGGGGCGTCATTGGAGGTCCCGATGACCAGCATGCCGGTACGGCGGACCTTCGCAAGCAGATCTTCGGCGTGCACGGGCACTGCAAGCGCGAGCGCCATCACCGCGCTGGCAGCGATCGCAACCAGCCGCGCTCCGAAAGTGCCGCGCATGGTCGTTCGCCGGTCCATGGCCCCTCCTCCTTTTGCTGTTCTTGTCGTGCACCGAGTCTGCGGAGCGGGGCGCTTCTCTGTCAAGCTGCGGGGCGGGCGGCGGCTTGACAGGGACCCCGTCGTGTCGCGTTGTGAAACACGCTGGGCGAGCGAAGGGAAGCGGCCATGAATGAGGACGAGATCATTGTCGCCGGGCACGGGCGGGCATTCCGCGTGCCGCGCGGCACCTCCGTCCAGGTGACCAATCCGCGCGGCAGCCAGGCGGTCGATACCTGGGCGTTCCGTTTCGGCCCGCGGCTGGAATTCCTCTCCATGGCGCATACCCGCTCGGTGCACAGCACGATCTTCGTTCGTCGCGGCATGAGCCTGATGAGCAGCGAGCGGCGGGCGATGTTGACGCTCATCGAGGATACCTCGCCCGGCGTCCATGACACCTTGCTGCCGGCCTGCAACCCGGGCGTATACAGCGAGCTTGGATGTCCTCCCGGGCACCGGAGCTGCGCCGAAAACCTGCACGAGGCGCTGGCGGCGGCGGGGCTCGCGGTCCCCTTCACTCCGGAGCCGTTCAACCTGTTCATGAATGTCCCGGTCGGCGCGGACGGCGGGCTCGATCGGCATCCGCCGGTGGCGCGTCCGGGCGATCACGTGCTGCTCCGCGCCGAGATGGATCTGGTGGTCGTGTTTTCCGCCTGCCCGCAGGACATAACGCCCATCAACGGTGCCGAGCGGCGGCCGACCGACATCGCGGTTCGGCTGTCGAGCCATCCGCCGGTGGCCTGAGCGGCATGCCGTCGCCTGCCGATTCCCTTGCGTCGCCGCGCTTCTGCGGTGTCCCCACCTTCATGCGCCTGCCGCCCGGCGGGGCGGGCGATCCGATCGACGTCGCCATCCTCGGCTTGCCGTCGGACAACGGCTCGCCCTTCCGCACCGGGGCGCGCTTCGGGCCCAATGCGATCCGCGCCGCTTCGGTGATGCTGAGGCCGATCAATCCCTACCGCGGCGGGCTCAATATTTTCGCAGCGCTGCGCCTCGCCGATGCCGGCGACGCAGAGGTGGTGCCGGGCTACCAGGAGCCTACCCTGGCCGCGCTCGAAAAGGCTGCGGCAGAACTGATCGGCGCCGGCATCACGCCGCTCTGTCTCGGCGGCGACCATTCCGTGTCGCTTCCGGTGCTGCGCGCCTTGGCGAGGCGGCGGGGACGGGTGGCGCTCGTTCATTTCGACAGCCACACCGACACCTGGGACCGCTATTTCGCCGATCGGCTCTACAGCGCCGGCACGCCGTTCCGGCGCGCCGTGGAAGAGAACCTCGTCGATCCGGCGCGCTCCATCCAGGTGGGCATGCGCGGCTCGCTGTTCCGCGCCGACGATGTCAGCCAGTCCGAGGCGCTGGGCTATGCAGTCCTGACCACCGACGAGATTTTCGCGCTGGGATTGGAGAATGCCGCGCGTGCCGTTGCCGCGCGGGTTGGCGATGCGCCCTGCTATCTCACGTTCGATCTCGATTTCGTGGATCCCGGATGCGCTCCTGGCGTGCAGACGCCCGAGGCCGGCGGGCCGACCAGCCGCGAGGCGCTGGCGCTGCTGCGCGCCCTGCCGTCGCTCGACCTCCTCGGCGCCGACGTGGTCGAGACCAATCCATTGTTCGACGGGCCAGGGCAGATAACGGCGCTGCTGGCAGCGACGGTCGCTGCCGAAATCCTGGCCATGATGGCCGCCCGCAAAGCCGGCGCCGCTTCTTTATCAGGCTGTCGGTAAGCGCGTTGGCGCCTTTGCCGGCGAGGACCGCCGCTATCGCACTGGCACCACCACCGGCACGCCGCCGGGCTGGAAGATCGTTGCGGTGCCGTTGCCGTTGGGGACGTAGATGCCCGGTGCTCCGCCGCCCACCGGGGCAACGACGGCGGTGTTGCCGGTCCGGTTGATGACCGAGCCCAGCACGCCCGTCGGCCCGAACACGGGCGAGCCGGGCGGCGGCGGCGCGGTTGGGTATCCGCCCACAGGGCTTGAGGGCGCGCAGGAGGAGAGGCAGAGCAACGACAACAGAATGGCGAGGGACCTGCTCATGGCTGCCACGAGCGATCATACAGGCTGATCGGGAAGGGGCCGAGGGCGACGAGCAGCCATGCCCACCCTTGCTGCCGCCGGACTTGTTCGCACTGGAATTCGGCCTGGTAAGCTGCCGGCCAAAGCCGACATGGCCACGCCGATCAGCTTTGCCGTCACGGCAGGGAAGGCTACGCTCCAGACCGCCGCGATAACGGCCCGTCCGCCAATAATTGAGTCGCTACCATAAGCCGTCTATCAGGGGTCGGTGAACGTTTGTCGCTTCCGATGGCGCAATCCGCGGACATTCCTATCTCAGAGGCGAGAGAATTGTTTGATTTATTCTTGGACGCGCCCTGAACCGTTCCACGCCGTGCTCTCCCCTTCGGCCCCGCTTCCATTGTCCATCGGAGCACCGATCACGCAAGATCCGAACTTATGCTGAAATGATCCTGGCTCGAATATACCCGCAACCACGAAGGGTAGCGCACCTCATCCGGGGTGCAGCACGGTTGGCCGATTTCCTTCTTTCAGAAATCAAGACATATGAAACCAATAGAGCCAGGAAGACCACCAAAATCGGGGCTTTTCAGCGTTGCAGAGGAATTGCCCGCTTTACGTATTTGTGAGACGATCCGCCGATGACTTCAGGCGGCGAACAATCTGGCACGAACGGCGAAGCGTGGGAGCAAGTGCTTACATCGCTTTGCCGGTTGCAAGGCCTTTTGCCGGAAGCCGTCCTTACGGGGGGGACGGCGGCGGCGCTTTACGCAGGGCATCGCTTCTCGTTTGACCATGACCATGTGATGCCTGATCTCCGCGAACGGTTTGATACCGTTCTTGCGGAATTGGAAGCCGCCGCCGGATGGGAAACGGCGCGTGTCCAGCGACCAGTTTTGATTCTGGGATCACTTGACGGAGTTCAAACAGGCGTCCGGCAACTGCGGCGTTCGCGACCCTTGGAAACAACAGTCGTACGCGTGGGCGAGCATGACGTGACATTGCCGACCTTGCCGGAGGTGCTGCGGATCAAGGCTTACCTGTGCGTCACCCGCAACGCCACGCGGGACTATCTCGACCTGGCTGCACTGACCTCGCACATGGGAATTGAGGCCGCCAGCAAAGCCCTGTCGAGCATGGACGAGCTATACCCGCAAAAGAATGGCGATCCATGGGCCGTGCGGACCCAACTGGTGATGCAGTTGGCAGCGCCGACACCGCACGATCTGCAAGGTGATGATCTTAGCGAATACAAAGGCGTTCATCCTCCCTTTGACCATTGGAGCCATGTTACGAACGTATGCGGAAAGTTATCGGACCGGCTTCTGAGTGACTGTATGGAGGCGTTGCGCACCGATCCTTCAGCGGCAGCGCAACAGGCCCAAGCTAAAATCGACAAGTGGCGTGATGCGCGGGCGGCTGGCGAGACGCCGCCGCCTGGCAAACTGCCGGGGCTTGCGACATGAAGCACCGCCATCTGGTCCATGAGGAATTTACGCCGGCGGCGATTGAGGATATTCTTGATCGTGGCAAGATGCCGGATTGGGAACCGCTGATTGCCGCTATCGAGGCGGACCCCTACGGCAAGATTGCCCAAACGACGCTCGAAATATGCGAGCGCCCAGGTGAGCAACCGCTGTATGCTGCGCCGGTTTTCCGTCGCGTGATAGCTGCCGCGCGTAAGCCGAAGCCGTAGTCAAAAGTCAAGAATTATGAAACGCACGCGGACGCCTGTTTCCCGCCCTCCGGCGGCGGCCCGAAGACCGCGTTGCTTTTCAGGTCCCTGCGAAGTCGCCTCGCGCTTGCACACCCCGCGTTCGCCAGGTGGCGAGTGAGTATTAACCATGAGTCGGCGCTCCTTTTCCATTCCGCCTCTGCTATAATAGGTGCCGCATGACCGACGACTTTACGCCACGCCTTGACATACTCCCCAAGCCGCAGCGGCAGATTTGGGACGAGCTTGCCGCCGTTCCCCCGGAATTCGTGCTGTATGGGGGCACGGCGGTTGCGCTGCACCTCGGCCACCGGCAATCCCTGGACTTTGACTTTTTCGGCAACCGGTCATTCGACCCGGCGCTGTTGACCGCCGCCATTCCCTTCATGGCCGCCGCTCATCGCGCCCGACAACGGTTTGCAGGTGGCAAGCCTGCTGGACCTGGCCGGGACCAAAGCAGCCGTCGTGCAGCAGCGCGCCGAAGCCAAGGACTACACGGATATTGACGCCATCCTGCGCGGCGGGCGTATTGATCTCCCGACCGCACTGGCGAGCGCGAAGGCGATTTACGGCGCGCAGTTCAATCCGCAGATCACGCTCAAGGCCCTGTCGTTTTTCGGTGACGGCAATGTGCTCCGCCTGCCGGAAGCGACCAGGGACCACCTCGCCAAGGCCGCGCGCGAGGTTGACCTTGACCGCTTGCCGACGATTGCCCGCCCAACTCGACCGCGCGAGGGAAACGGCGGGCCGTCGCAATGAAACCCATCCCGCTCAACGACGAGACGCAAGCCATTGCGCGCCGGGTTGTGTGGTTCGAGGAGCCCCGCGAAGCGCTCGAAGACCCGATCCGTTTTATGGCCTATGCGATGAAGCACGCCACGCATGACGACATGAAGGCGCTGCGCCGCTACGTGTCGGACGACGACTTCCGCGAAGCGCTCGACAAAGCGCCGCCCGGCATCATCGACCCGCGCTCGTGGGCTTACTGGAATTCGGTGATGGGCCGGTATCCCGCGCCGCCGTTGCCGAAGCGCACCTTCGGCTGATCCCGCGCGCAGAATTCAAGGTATATGAAACGGCCTCGTTATGGTTGATGATAACCGAGGCCCGGTTTTTGTGTGTCGGGATGACCGGAAACCCCGCAGCGGCAGCCCATCCTGCATTTCGCCCCGGCGGACGCTGGCGGGCCATCAGGCCCTCAAGGCAGGCCAGCCACCTCTCATATAGCACGACCACATGCCGCGCGGCCCGGTTTGTG